>NZ_NUHI01000022.1:0-140949 GCF_002575105.1 Bacillus sp. AFS053548
TGCCGAGGAGGCTAAAGAATCTCGCCCCATGGAAAGCGAGCATCCTGTAATGGAAATCAACAACACTCTACTCCTTTTACGAAAATTTAATAAGCAATTGACAAGATTGTTTTTCAACAGCGTGACAAAAGGCTAACTAATACGGTTAGCCTTTTTATTTCTCAAATCCTTCAACTATTATTAAATCTAAGCTAAATGGTTACATGTTTTTGTTCATTTAGACAAATAATTTAATAAAACACAATACCTATAAAAAAGGCAATTAGAGTATAATCCTGAAAATTGGTAACTTAAGTCATGAATTACTACTTTTTACTAATCATAAAAAGAAGTTTAGTATCTTAATACACTTATTTAAGGGGGCGTATTTGTTGAGAAGAAGAAAAATTGTTATAACGATTCTTACTTTTGCTTTAGCAGGTTCTTTATTTTCAAATACTGCACTTGCAAAAGAGGATAAAGTTAATACTTATGAAAAAATTGATCTTGTAGGTCTTGGAGACTCCATAACATTTGGTTTCAACTTAGGTACTACTAATAGCATACCATCAAATTATGCGTTCCCTTTTCTAATTGGTGAAAACGCAAACCTTGAAGTTCGTGATTTAGGCGTTCCAGGTTGGACGACAGCTAATCTTTTGCAAGCAATAAAATATGATACCAATTTCAGACAATCAATAAAACATGCAGACTATATTACTTTAGATATAGGAAATAATGATTTGTTACATACTTTGAAAAAAAGTAATCATTTAGAACAACTTCCAGGAAAAATTGCTTCAATGATGCCAAAATTAACAGGAAATTTAAATGAAATAATTAAGGAAATTCGTGAACTTAGCGATGCTCCGATTGTTTTGTACAATTTCTATAATCCATTTCAAGTAAATAATCAACCGATGCATAAACTATCAAATCAATTATTATCGTTCATCATTAATCCTAAAATAGCTAGCATTGCAGGTAAATACAAAAATGTAAAAATAGCTGATGCATTTTCTGCGTTTGATGAAAAACAAGCAACGTATGTTAGACAGGGGGATATACATCCAACTATAGATGGACAAACTGTACTAGCTAATATCGGAAGGAACGCGCTCGGAATAAAAAAATAAAAATTTTTTATTATGTTTTTATTTTTCAATTTAACTTATTTAAAATTATCGATTAACCATAAATTGTGGTTAATCTTTTTTTATTGTAGCTATTTCTTATGTTAATTAATTATGAATGGAGACATAACACATTCATCACAGAACTATATATTAATATTTACTAAAAAATGCCGTTTGGATTTTGAATCAATGATTTTATATTTAGGAGTGATCTAATGGAAAGTATCCATGAGATACTAAGTGAGATTACATCATCTAAAGAGGGTGATGTATTAGCAACAATTATTCATGTAGAAGGCTCAGCCTACCGGAAAGAAGGAACTTCCATGTTATTTAAGGGAAATGGGAGAGAGGTTGGCTTACTTAGTGCCGGTTGCCTTGAAGCTGATTTGTCATATCGAGTTCAAGAAACAAGAGTAAGAAAAACACCTCAAACTGTTACTTATGACATGAGTGCAGAGGATGATTTGACATGGGGCAATGGAGCAGGGTGTAACGGAATTATTACTGTGCTTTTAGAGCCAATTGATGATACTATGTTTAATTTACTAACTAAATTAAAAACATACCTATTAAATGGTACAAGTGTATCGATGATGAAAATTTTATCTGATGATAGTAATGAAGTTGAAACTTTATTCATAGTGGATGAAAAGACCTTTTTTGGAAACTGTAAAGAGCGAAAATTAAATCAGATTAAAATTGCTTTTAATGAATTACATTATAGTAATCAAAAAAGTGGGCTACGTACGATTGAACCGCTTGAAACTAATACGTATTTACATACTTTTCATCCAAAGCCTCGATTATTCGTGTTTGGAGCAGGTAAGGATGCGATTCCTTTAGTAAAACTTGCATCTTTAGCAGGATTCTTTGTAACTATAACCGATTGGCGAGCGGATCTATGTTCTAAAGAATCCTTCCCATACGCAGAACAAATCCTTGTGGGATTTCCGAGCGAAATCATACCAAGACTTCAATTGACTGCTTCTGATTCAGCTATAATCATTACCCATCAATTCCAAAAAGACAAGGAAATATTAAATCATATATTAAATAGTACTCTTAAGTATTTAGGAGTTCTTGGTGGAAAAAAACGAATCCAACGACTTTTGGAAGGCAAAAAAGTAGATACAGAAATAAATAGTCCAGCTGGTCTGCAAATTGGGGCTGAGGGCCCAGAAGAGATTGCAATCAGTATTGTTGGTGAATTAATTCAGAGACAAAGAATAAAGAAGATATCCAAGCATGAAGAATAGTAGAATCATTGGAATATTACTTGCTGCAGGTAGTAGTAAAAGAATGGGACAGAATAAAATTTCACTTCCATTAAGTAATTCTACAGTTGGAAGTTACGGTTTACGTAAATTTATCAATTCTAAGATTGACCATGTTTTTGTCGTAACAAAAGAAGATGATTCACTAAATTGGATTAGCAAAGATCTTTTTCAAAAACCTTATAAAGATTCATGGTCACATGTTCTATGTACAAGTGCTAATAAGGGACAATCATATTCTTTAAAATGTGGTTTAACTCGAGCCCTAAAAACAAAGCCTTTAGGGATCATGATCCTCCTCGCAGACCAACCTTTTTTATCGATCCAAACTATTAATAAATTACATCAAAATTATTTAAAACGTGTTAGTGAGAATTCAACAATTCCTTTTTTAGCAGCAAGCTTTCAAGGTGTTCCCAGACCCCCAATCATCCTATCGCCAAATACGATACCTGACTTATTCATGTTAATTGGAGATGAAGGAGCAAGAGCAATTATTCGGAATCATACTAATTTAGAAGGTTTGTTAGTTGAATTTGAGAATAAATGGGATTTCTTCGATATCGATACAAAAGAAGCGTATGAAGTAGCGAAGGGAGTTGATTTTAATTTGTGATTAGTAAAGGAGATGCAAGTTTTTATATTCCATCTGTTTGGTTTCCAGATACACTTGAGAAAGCATACAAATTAAAGCGACAATTTTATGATGATTCATGCTTAGTTGCAGGAGGAACTCTTTTACAAACTGAATGGGAAAAGGGAAATCATTGTCCTAAAAATATAATAAGTTTAGAAAACATTAAAGAATTGAAAGAAATTAAGTTAATGTCAAAAAATAGGCAAACTTTTATCCAAATTGGAGCATTAACCACTTTTGATTGTTGTAGGAATAAAGAAATCTTCCTTGAAAATGTTCCAATCTTAGTGGAAGCGGTTCGCAATATTGCATCTCCGGCCATTCGGAATAGAGCAACAATTGGGGGGAATGTTGCGAATGGATATGGTGATGTCATTCCTGCATTATTAGTATTAGATGCTAGTCTACTATTATATGATGGAGATCAAATGAAAGAAAAAAAACTAACAGATTGTCTAAAAGAAAAGAACTTTTTATCAAATTCCATACTCGTGAGTATTAAAATACCTGTTCAAAAAAAGAATACTCGTGAAAATTATTTTTATCAAAAAATAGGATTAAGAGAAAACTTTTGTCAAAGTATTGTGAGTATCTCTGGCTATTTAAAAATTAGCAAAAAAAAATCAATCGAAAAAGTTCATTTAGCAGTTAGTGGTAGTTCTTTTTTACCCCAAAGGTTAGATCTTACAGAAGAGCTTATTAAAGAGTTATTCCTTCCACCTTTTCAATTAAATGAAATAGCTCAGTCAATCAAAAAGGAATTCAATCCTCCTTCTGATCATTTTTCATCTTCGAACTATAAACAGGACATTACAATTAATATTATAGTTTCCGAGATTGCTAAACTAAGTAGTAAATGAGAGGTGATCGAATGCGTAAAGATTTGAGCCCTACAAATAAAGAAAGAAGAATTCGTCCTGATGGTCTAAACAAGGTGACCGGAAATCTGAAATATCTTACGGACCTTTCTTTTCCAAAAATGTTATATGGGAAAGTATTAAGAAGTACAGAGCCACATGCTGAGATCTTATCTATTTCGATTGAAGAAGCTGAAAAAATTTCGGGTGTTAGAGCTATTGTTACTTATAAGGATATTCCAGGTTTAAATGGTTTTGGTCTGATCGTTCCTGACCAACCTGTTTTTTGTAAAGACCGGGTAAGGTATATCGGTGATGCAATTGCAGCAATCGCCGCTGATTCAGAAGAAATCGCTGAACAGGCATTAAAGTTGATAAAAGTGGAATATAGAAAGCTACCTGTTATTGATAGCCCTGAAATGGCCCTTCGTCTTGATGCTCCTAAATTACATGAACAAGGAAATATATTGCATCAGTCTAAATATCAAAAAGGTGATGTTGACGAGGTGTTTCGAGAATGTAGTACGATTATTGAAGAAACATATGAGTTACCTAGGCAAATGCATGCATATATGGAAACAGAGGGTGGAGTAATTGTTCCTGAAATAAATGGTAATTTAACGGTGTATGTTGGAACACAGCATGGTTTTAAAGATCGGTTTCAATTGGCCAGAATCCTAAATATACCAGAAGAAACTATTCGAATTATCTCTAGCCCTATTGGTGGTTCATTTGGAGGGAAAGATGAATTAAATATTCAACCATATGGTGCTTTGTTAGCTCTAAAAACTAAATGTCCAATAAAAATTCACCAAAGTAGAAGCGAATCTGTTAAGTCTGGATTAAAACGACATCCAATGATAATTACAATGAAAACAGGTGTAAACGCAATTGGGGAAATTGTGGCACATAAAGTAAAAATTATTGCTGATACAGGTGCATACGCAACATTAGGTCCTGCAGTTTTAGATTTTGCTATTGAGCATGCATCAGGACCTTATATTATACCTAATATTAAAATTGAAGGGTATTCAGTATTTACAAATAATGGAGTTGCTGGTGAATTTAGAGGATTTGGCGGAAACCAAATTACGTTTGCTCTTGAGGGGCAAATCGATCGAATTGCTGAAAAACTTAAAATGGATCCAATTAAATTTCGTTTAATAAACCTTAGAAAAACGAATGATTTAGGGCCATTAGGTCAAAAAATCGCCCCAACAAATAGTGCTTATGACGTATTAAGTCAAATTAGTAAACTACCTTTACTGAAAAAACAGAATGATAAAGAGCTTAATCACAATTGGAAGGTTTATGGAAAAGGTATTGCTATAACAATGCATGGTGGAGGACTTGGGGTCGACAGAATAGACCCAGCTGGAGGTCGGTTATCGTTTACTCGAAAAGGTAAAATAGAAGCAGCATTTGGATTTGAAGAATGTGGTCAAGGTATTCTTGCTGTAATTGAAACTTTATTAATCGAAGAATTTAATTGTTCTGTACAAGATATTAATATTATTATTGGTGACACTGAATTGGTGCCAATTAGTGGTTCTTCGACAGCATCTAGAGCTACAAGTATGGTGTGGCATTCTTTAAAAAGAATGGAAGCAACATTTAAGAATCAGATTCTTGAACTAGCCCAAATGGTTACTAGAATACCGATTAACTTACTTAAAATGGGACCTAATGGGATTTGGCTAAAAGTTAACGGTAGAGAAGATAAATTTATTATGCCTTACAAAGAGCTTGCGCAAAAATTGCCCCAAAAACAAGAAATAATCGTTCAGACTTCTTTTGACTTTCCAATAAGTCCTGATGCTACTGTTGGAGGTAGTCACTATCTTTATTCCTTTGCATCCGTTTTGGCACAAGTTGAAGTAGACCTCCTTACTGGTAAAATCAAGATCATTGGATTAGACCAAGTAGTTGCTGCTGGTCCAGTTGTCAATCTTTTAGGTTATAAAGGACAAATCGAGGGTGGAGGTGTTATGGCATTAGGGTATACATTGATGGAAGATTCTTTTATGGAAAAAGGTGTATACGTTTCTGATAACTTCGATACGTATTTAATACCAACAATTTGTGATGTTCCTTATAAAGTAAATGTAGTTCCAATAGAAAGTCTAAATGAAGAAGATTCATTTGGACCTAGAGGAGTTGGAGAAATCGGCACAGTTGCTGTTGCCCCTGCAATTGCTAAGGCAATTTTTGAAGCAACAGGATGTTGGATCAATAAATTACCAATTTCTCCAGAATATTTATTGTACCTAATAAATTCAAGGAGATGAGCTAATGGGCATGGATAAATTTGATCAAGATCAACCTATTCATTTACTTGAACTAAATTTAAAAATAAATAATAAGGAAAAGCAATTACATGTTCCACCTAAAATGCGTTTAATCGATATATTAAGAGATGAGTTAAAAATGACAGGAACTAAAATCTCATGTGAAATCGGTCGATGCGGGGCATGTGCGGTTCATATGGATAATAAGTTAGTTAATTCATGTTTGATGATGGCTTATCAAGTAAATAATACTTCAATTTGTACCATTGAGGGAATAGCTGACAAAGAGCTCCATCCGATCCAATTATCTTTTTTAGAAGAGGGCGGTTATCAATGTGGATATTGCACTCCAGGCATGATTATGGCCGTAAAAGCGCTTCTTGACACAAATTCAAATCCTTCAGATGAAGAAATTAAAGAAGCCTTATCGGGTAATCTATGTAGGTGTACAGGATACACAGGTATTTTACGTTCGATCCAAAAAGCAATAGCAATAATAAATAAGAATGATTTTTAAATTCTTTTTTTGGTAAGATAAATTATACTCGTTTAAAACTTGTCCTTCTATATTTCTCCTATAATTCATAGGGTAAATATGAGGGGGTTTTTTGTGTAAAAAGGTTTACTTTTGATCATTGAAAAGAACGTCAAAAAATGGATTTTTACAGGAATTTAGTTTCAAAAAAAAGAAATAAAGTCATTTTTTTAATGATTAAAATGAATTATAAATTTTACATGGCAAATTTAATTTCTCGATATTGCAAAGAAAAAGCCTAACAAACTTGAAGTACATAATTTAAATCAAATAATAAATACTTTATATCCATTACTTGAAACTAGAGCATTAAAAGAGGACAAACTCATTATAAGAGAGCTAATGAAATTCCTAATTTTATTATAGATCAAAATGAAATCCGACAGCTACTTTTAAATATGGTTAGTAATTCTTTAGATGCAATGGATGTTAGAAAAATTGTTAAGATACATACTTATATTGAAGACGATAAAATTGTTATGTCAATTAATGATGAAGGAAATGGCATTCCACCAGAAATAATCGAGAGAATATCCACTCCATTTGTCACATCAAAAGAAAATGGAACTGGATTAGGGTTAGCAATTTGTTATGCGATTGCTAAGCGAAATAACGCAACGATTGATTTTACAACTAGTGAAAAAGGTACGAATTTTAATATTCGATTTAATAGATGAGTACTTTTCGCTAGAAATAATTTTGTTAAAGCTTTGTCTAAATATAAATTAATTTCTATATATATTCCTTTATAAGTTGTTAGAAGTAATTATAAATTCTGATATAATATGGGTATAATAAATAAGAGTTTAGTGTTGGTAATACCAAACTTAAGTACAACATCCGTAGTGATACGGTTGACTAATATGTCCTTGGGGAAGGACGGTTACTTCTTTTTGAAGTAATATTGATGATGGCAACGATTAAGCTAATAACTCAATCGTTGCCATTTCACTTTCTAGCATTAACTAATTGTTTCATGCTCTGTCATATCTCAAATGCAACTTTGTGAATTTCGTCACAAAAAATACCGATATCAAGAATTTACACTAAACTTTATATGTTAAATTTAACTTCTGAAAGTCATTAGTTATTTTAACATGTAGACAAGGGCCACAAGATTGTATAATGGAAGACGTCACGAAATTAGCATATAAGTAAATTTTGATAGTTAATATAAAGTCCATTAAATGGGGTGCCTAAAAATTCGGCATAACTGAAATTTCGGCACTCTTTATCTATTGATTAGCAGGAACTTAAAAAGATACAATTAATTCATAAATAAAAGTTCATTAAGACTAACAAAGTCTAACATATTTCATAATTTAAATAGAAGAACTTCTATTTGGCTAACAGACAAAAGGAGTGTGCAAGATGGAACGGAAAAAAATAAATAAGCTTATAATTTGGATGTTAATTTTGTCTCCGGTTTTATTCTTTCTAATACCGATATTAGTCGGTTTAGTTTTAACACATCCATTTAGACGAAAAACCGAACAAACCCCTGCCGATTACAATTTGCAATTTGAAGAGGTTGAATTTAAGAGTAATCTTGATCAAGTTGTGCTAAGGGGATGGTGGATACCAGCAAAAAATTCAACAACTAAAACTGTCATAACTGCACACGGATACACAGATGAACGAAGTCAAAAAAAGATTAATGGTCTTCGAATTGTGCAATCAATCCATGATCAAGGGTATAATGTATTGATGTTTGACTTCCGTAATAGTGGAAAATCAGGTGGACGAACGACAGGAATTGGATATTATGAACAGTATGATTTATCGTCGGCAGTGGAATATGTGATTAACCAACGAAATCAACAAGAAATTGTTTTGCTTGGATGGAGTATGGGTGGGGCGACATGTTTACTTGTTGGTAGTCTTCATCCGCAAATTAAAGGAGTTATTGCAGATAGTCCATTTCATGATTTACAAACTTATTTGGAAGATAATTTAAGTGTTTGGTCAAAATTACCTAAAAAACCTTTTACTTCAATCATTTTACGTTCAATGAAACATTTATTAAAAATTGACCCAAAAGAAGTGTCTCCAGTCATTTCTGTTCAAAAAGGAAATTCTACAAATTATTTATTAATTCATGGAAAGAATGATTTGAAAGTACCTTTCAGTAGTAGTGAAATGATTTATAATCAAATCCCTAATGAAAACGAAAAATCATTATGGTTAACAGAACATGGACATATTACAACATTTATTGAAGAACCGGAACCATATACGAAGAAAGTAATTGATTTTATTGAAAAGACGTTTTCTTCTAATGCAAATTAAATAACTAATTAGATTTTGTGAAACAGATGAACCTTAAAGAGCGGTTTATCTGTTTTTTTATTTGAGAAAGATATTCTTCAGTACATGAAAGTAGAGCGTGTAGAAAATACTAATATTTATAAATTGGTTTAAATAAAAAGTATAATATTTGCCCCAAAAAGCTCTATTTTACTAAAAAGGCAGGTGAACTAAGATGGCAAATGAATATCGTTCGCGAGAGGAACGTAAACGGCTGGAAAAGCCTTCTAAAATTTCCAATAAGTCTGACGGCTTATGGAAAAAAATTACTGTAACATTATTATCAATCGTAATTGTTTTCATACTGATTGGTGTAGGAATATTTTCATATTTAGTTAGCGGAGCACCCGCATTAGATGAATCAAAACTCAAGGTACCACTATCTTCGACTATTGTTGATAAGGAAGGCAAAGTTGTCGCAGAGTTAGGTAGAGAACAACGTACAAAAGTGTCCTACAATGAAATTCCTAAGGTTGTAGAAGACGCATTTATAGCTACCGAAGATGTGCGGTTTTATAAACATAAAGGCGTAGACATTCGTCGAGTATTCGGTGCAGTTTTAGCGAATATTACTGGTGGTTTCGGATCGCAAGGTGGAAGTACAATCACGCAGCAAGTAGTAAAGAATTCATTTTTATCTTCTCAAAAAACAATTAAGCGTAAAGTTCAGGAAATGTACTTAGCATTTAAATTAGAACAAAGATACTCTAAACATCAAATATTAGAAATGTATTTAAATAAAGTCTACTTTTCAAATGGACTTAAAGGGCGAGGAGTATATGGTGTAGCAAAAGCTTGTGAAACTTATTTTAGTAAAGATTTATCTAAAATTACCTTACCAGAAGCAGCAACTTTGGCAGGTATGGTGAAGGCTCCAAATAGCTATAATCCTGCAAAGCACCCTATTGAGTCACAAAATCGTAGAAATACTGTTTTAAGTCAAATGAAAAAATATGGTTATATTACAGAGGAACAATTTACAACTGCAAAAGCAATACCAATGAAATCATTAGTAAAAGTTCATGAATCTGGTGGTACAAAATACAATTCATTTATCGATGTAGTCGTAAATGAAGTAGAAAAAAACAGTGATGCAAATGTTTATACTGATGGACTTACAATTGAAACAACATTAGATCCTAAAGCACAGGATAAAGCGGATGAAATATTAAGTAGAGGTAAAAGCTTCTATCCTAGTGATGAATTTCAAACGGGCTTTGTATTATTAGATACGAAAACGGGTGAAATACGAGCAGTAGGTGCTGGTAGAAATACAAGTACTGGTGGTTTAAACTTTGCAACTGATATTAAAAGACAGCCGGGTTCATCAATTAAACCTATACTTGATTACGGTCCAGCTATTCAGTATTTAAAATGGTCAACTTATCATCAAATACTTGACGAACCTTATTCATATTCTAATGGTACACCTATTAGAAACTGGGATCGAAAATATAAAGGTGATATTTCAATTCGATTAGCATTAGTCGATTCCCGAAATATTCCTGCATTAAAGACTTTCCAGGCTGTAGGAAGTGATCGTTCTAGAGAATTTGGGAATGGTTTAGGGTTTAATTTTTCAAAAAATACATATTATGAATCTTATTCAATAGGAGGATTCACAGGTGTATCAGCAATGGAGATGGCAGGAGCTTATGCTGCATTTGGAAATGGTGGAATTTATAATAAGCCTCACTCCGTTAAAAAAATTATTTATCCTGATAAAACTGAAAAAGTATTTGCAACTGATCCTAAACAAGTAATGAGTGATTATACTGCATATATGGTAACAGATATGCTTCGCGATGTAGTTAAAACACCACTTGGCACTGGTAAAAGAGCAAATGTACCAGGTCTAGATATGGCAGGGAAAACAGGTACGACAAACTACTCTGATGAAGTTAAACAAAAATACGGATTTCCGGATAACGCAACTCGTGATAGTTGGTTTATTGGATATTCTTCTGATGTTACAATGGCTGTTTGGACAGGGTATGAAAAAAATAAAAAAAATAATTTTCTTGGTAAAGGTTCAACGAATATTGCCAAATTCATTGCAAGAGATATGTTAGCGGCCAATGGAGATCGAAACGCAGTATTTAGAAAACCTTCATCAGTTGAAGAAATTCGAAACGAATTATACATCCGAGGGGAAAAAGTAGATGATATTCCTAAAGATATAGTGATTGAGTCTGCAAAAAATGTTAAGGCAAATTATGACCCTGTTACAAGTAATATTTCATTAAATTGGTCGTATCCTGCAAATCTGCTTCAAAAGACGTCTTTTGAAGTAAGTTATACTGTAAATGGTGCAGCGGGACAAACTCAGAAAATTCAGGGTACAGCAACAAGCATTAATGGAATTGTCCCTGGAGATATTGTAAAAATAACGATTATTGCTACGAGTACTGAAGGTAAGAGTGGCCCTGTTACAGTTACTGTTGATTTATCTTCAACTGAACAACCAACTACTCCACCTGCAAATGAAGGTGGACAAGGAACTGGAAATGGACAGGGTACTGGAAATGAGCAAGGGAATGGAAACGGGACAGGAGAAGGTGCAAAGCCAGGTGATCAAACGCCGGGTACAGGGGGAGAGAATGGAGATAATATAATAAATCCAATCGTCCCTAATCCTAATAATCCACATTAAATCTAAATTTAAAACGCATTGAGAAAATATCAATGCGTTTTTTCAAGTGAATAATGTTAAAGGAGTTTTTAAATGGAAGATAAATTAAGGATTAATATTTTTTTAAAAGAGTCAGATAATCCATTTGCAAGTTATTATAGCGATGACTATTTACACTTAAGCTCTGATTTAGAAGATTTTATATTATCTAAACTACTTAGTGCTAAAAGAAAAAAAATAGAGCTACTATTTGTTGGTCAAAATAAATTTGATGAAAATTCATTAAAAACTGCGACGTTAAACTCTTTTTCTAATCTCATGAAAACTGATGAACGGATTTATGCTAGAAATATTAAAAAGACAATTATTTTATTTGTTTTTGGTATTATCATTGGCTTGTTTTACTTAAAGCTTCAAAAAAGTCACGCCTATATCGGAGGCATATTAAGCATAGTATGTTGGGTATTTATTTGGTCAGGTACAGAAGTATATTTCTTTGAAAATATGCAAATCAAACAAAAGATTAAAAAATGTAAGAACATTCTTCATGCAAATATTTACAAAAAATGAAAATGCTAATGCCCCCGAAAAGTCGGGGGCATTAGTTTGGCTGTGTTATTTAATAGTGTCAGCTTTTTGAAATGTATCTCTCAAAATGTAGTAAGATTTTTTTAGTCGTTCATGATATATAGGCTTATCCCATTTTTTCCAAGTATAAGAATAAAAATCATCCATTAAAAGTTTTCCATTTTTTTGTCTAACAGTTGAATAGGATAATTCCTTATTTGATTCAGTAGGACGATAAGTAACAACAGCTACCTGAATTTTTTTTATATTATCGTGACTTTCTAATCCACCTTTCCATATATCGCCCATTATTTCACGTGTACTTGGATCTTTCACATTTAATAATTGCCAAGGGATACGAATTTCTAACACATGATCTTTTTTATTGAGGGATACATCAGTTAAAGAATTAAAATCTTTATGAAGTGGATTTCCATCTCCGAACATAAGTTTACCTGTTTCATAAGACTCCAAAGGCAAGTTTAGTGATTTCCCGTTTAAATTTGGGATTACAAGTGGTCGATTTAATCCAAGCATGATTTTATGATAGATGCCATTATCTTTCGCATTTACATTCGGTTCAATTGGAGCGTAATGTAATAGATTGGCGTATTCATAATAAAATGGATCATAATAGCTATCTACAAGAACATGAGAATCATTAGGTCCATTTAAGTCAATTACAAAATCAATTCCATTTTCAGTTTTAACCGTTTTGTCAAATGGAAGTTGGTGTTGTCCTTGACCTGGAATTGTATCTAGCAAAAGCATAACTCCCGTTTTAGACCAATCAAAAGGTTGTTTAGTTTTTTCAAAATTTAAAAGGAAATTAATTGATCGCACGTCACTAGACATTGACCAATTCTTTAATTTCCGTTCGTTGTCGTTCTGATCAAGAGATTTAATAAAATTCGCATTCTTAATATTTGCTGATTTGATTTTATTTTTTTTCCAATCACTTGGATTACCATCTACAGAAATGACTTTTGAATTGTTCGGATCAAAAGATAATAAACCAAATTGCTGCTCACTTGTTTGAACATTTGACCAAAATGGTCGACGTTCAGGATCATCTAATTTCCTATTATTCCATGTTCGTTTAAACCATTCATCTTGCCATGAAAATACAATTCCTCCTGCCATTCCCTCTATTTGTATATCTTCAAGCAGATGAGCAGTGATTTGTCCTTGATTTGTCTCATTATGTAACCCTTGATTCCATCCATTACGATTGCGATGAGTCATACCTCGTGAAGAAGGTACCCCAAATTCTGAAATTAAAACTGGCATAGTATGTACTTTTCTTAGATCATGTAAATATCCAGCATAACTATTCTTCTTTCCTCGAGAATCAGTATAATTCGTATAAGCTGGTTCATAATTCAAAAAATCCGGGTAATAAGGGTATACATGATAGGAAGCAAAATATCCCGGATATAATGATGGCTTTGGTTTTACATGATTTGGATCTAAAGAAACCATATCTTCATATACCATAGGTTCATTTGGATGATGAATAGGATCGGTAGTTACCCAATTCGCGAAGCTAATTGGACGCTGCCAAGAATACTTTTCTGTTTCATATTTCACAGTATTGTCTAAAATACTTGCTAGCCAAGTTTCAAAAGGAGTAGCGTTATTTGTTTGAAAGTACTGACCATTAAATTCAACATTACCTTTATGTTTATCATTTGTTGATCCCGATGCATATGCAAGAAATATATCAAAAGAATGGTTGGAGAGGACTACGGAATATGATTAATATATTCTTTTTAATTCTTAATAAAGTGATTATCATTTACGTGTTGCTCCTTTGTTCAACTTATTTAATCTTATTTTTATTAGCATTTATGCGATTAAAGAGAGAAAAAGGTCTAAGTCAAATTGAACAATATAAAAGATTAAAAGAGTCTGCCTTTACTGCACCAATTTCTATACTTGTACCTGCTTATAATGAGGAAGTAGGTGTAATTAATACAATTTTATCTTTGGTAACAGGTAGTGGTAGGCTAGATTACCCGGAATTTGAAGTAATCGTCATTAATGACGGATCAAAAGATACAACTCTAGAAAAAACGATCGACCGATTCGAGATGACAGTGTTAAAAAACAAGGTATTTCATAAGCATAATGGAATTGAAACGAAACAAATTAAGAATATCTATCAATCAGCAATTTATCCCTTTCTATTTTTAATTGATAAAGAAAATGGTGGAAAAGCTGATGCATTAAATGCTGGAATTAATTTTAGTAAGTATCCTTACTTTGCTTCTATTGATGGCGATACAATTCTTGATTCTGACTCATTCCTTAAAATTATGAAACCAATAATTGAAAATACTGATGACGAAATACTTGCTACTGGTGGAAATGTATTAATTGCAAATGGCAGTAAAACTTCACTAGGCAAAGTAAATGAAATGCGTCTCTCGAAAAATCCACTTGTAGTAATGCAGGTTATCGAGTATATGCGCGCTTTTTTAATTGGACGAATTGGACTTAGCAATAAAAACTTATTACTAATTATATCTGGAGCATTTGGTGTATTTAAAAAGTCAAGGGTCATTCAAGTAGGAGGATATTTAACGAATACAATTGGAGAAGATATGGAACTCGTCGTTCGCCTTCACCGTAAAAACATCGAAGAGAATTGGGGAGCAAAAATTGAATATGTAGCCGATCCAGTTTGTTATACTGAAGCACCAGATTCTTTTAGATATTTAAAAACACAAAGAGTAAGATGGCACCGAGGATTATTTGAAAGTTTATGGACTCATCGTAAAATGATTTTCAATAAAAATTACCGCTCAATTGGATTTATTGCAATGCCATATTTTTTCTTCGTAGAATTTTTAGGCCCAATCATTGAGTTTTTTGGTTATGTGTCATTAATAATAAACATTACTTTACAGAATATAAATATTTTGTATTCCATTGCACTTTTAATTTTAATGATTATATATGGCTCATTTTTCTCTGTAAGCGCAGTGCTATTAGAAGAATGGCGTTTAGAAAAATATAAAAAAATTAGTGAGTTAAACCGCTTATTTTTCTATTCGTTAACAGAAGCGATCTGGTATCGTCCTATTCTGACTTATTGGCGTGTAGCAGCAACAATCAGCATATTCTTAGGACAAAAAAAAGGTTGGGGAGAAATGAAGAGAAAAGGTGTTTAACTTTATTATTCAATCAAAAAGACTGCTTATGATATTATCCCCTTATAGTAGACACACAAAAAAGCCCATCCGATAATAAGGATAGGTAGTCTACTATTGGGGGATTTTATTTTGTCTGTAATTAATCGTACGTCTAAAAAATATTCTGAGGATTTTAAACTTAGAGCCGTAAAATTGTATCTTGAAGGAGATAGAAGTTATAAAACAGTTGCCCTTGAAGTTGGAATGCGTAGTCCTACTCAACTTAAAGATTGGGTAAATCGATACAGAGAAGGTAGATCTTTTGAAGATAAACGGGGTAAACATACAAACCATAGAAATAATTTTAATGGATTTCAAAAAACAAAATTTGTAAGCATTGAGGAAGAAAGAGATTATCTGAAAGCACAGGTAGAATTTCTAAAAAAGCGATATCAAAATCTAAATCAAGGAGGGAAAACTTCTAAAGGAAGTAGATTCGAAATTATTGAAGAGATGAAAGATAAATACCCTATCACTATGCTCGTTAAAATCGCTGAGGTATCAAGATCTGGCTTCTATAAATGGAGGAAATCAGCCGAGAATTCACAATCCAATAAAAATAAAGAACAAACTGTAAAATTACACATTCACGCGATCCATTCAATACGACCGTATTATGGATATCCAAGAATAACTGACCGTTTGAGAGAAGAGGGTTTGGTTGTAAACCATAAAAAGGTATATCGATTAATGAAGGAATTAGAGATCAAATCAGTCATTCGAAAGAAAAGAAAATATTTTGGGAGAGATGAATCGAATGTTTATCCTAATCTCTTAAATCGCCAGTTTAAAACACAAATGCCGAATGTTGCTTATGGGACAGATATTACTTTTATCAAAGTAGGAAACAAATTTTATTACCTTTCAGTCATTCAGGATCTTTATCATAATGAAGTTGTATCTTGGAAGTGTTCAGATCGAAATGATATTAAATTAGTCATAGAAACAGTTAGTGATTTATTTAAAAAAAGAAACGTGCAAGGAAGTATCCTGCATTCAGATCAGGGTTTCCAATACACGTCTTCAAAATACAACCAGTTCCTAGAAAAGAATAATATGTTAGGCAGCCACTCTCGCAAAGGAAACTGTCTAGACAACGCTTGTGTTGAATCATTCTTCTCACACTTCAAATGCGAATTGGTGTATCTATCTAATTTTAATTCAGAGAAAGAACTTATTCAAGCAATTGAAGAATATATACATTTCTATAATAATGAACGTTCACAAAAACGACTCAACCGTTGTTCACCAGTAAAATACAGGTTAACAACGGCTGCATAGTCTTTTTTAAAGTTGTCTACTTGACGGGGGTAAGACCATTAGCGGTCTTTTTTTTGTTTTTAAAAAGAATCAATTGTAAAAATTTTAAGTCTAGTCATTATTTCTGTAATTTATTTAAACTAAAAAATCAGAATGATAAATATAAATGAGTAATAGAGCATAAATAGAGTATAGCGGAGGAGTGAAGGATGATAAAGGGATTAAAATTAGTGGGGCTAATCGCTTTCATTGCGATTTTGAATGTGATTGTATTCTCTCCGGGTTTAATCGGAATCCAATTAATTAATGCTAGTGCATTTCAAACTGCATTTGGGGTATCGTTCATAATAGCGAATTTGTTAGTACTTCTATTTAGTATGTTTCAGCTATATTTCAAGCCTGTTAAAGATAAGCCAATTAAGCAGCTAAAAACAAATGAAGATTTCGTTCTAGCTTTAAGTCGATATAAAAATAGTAAAGTACTAAAAGAAGATATTATTACTTCAATTGAGCAAATTGAACGAATGAAAAAGAAAAAAGGCGTATTTTATAACTTATTAACGGATCGATTTTCTCCAACAGAAATTACATACAACAAGTTTGCATCTGTTGTGGACGAGGTTGAGTCATTATTTTATTTAAGAATTAGAAACATCATAAACAAGATCAGTACTTTTGATGAACTTGAATACAAAAAAATAAAAGGGAAAGACGGATTACGATACTCAAAGTCATTAATTCAAGAGAAAACAAATCTTTTTAATGAATATATCAAATTCATTAAAAGGGCAATTGAAATGAATGAAGAGATTCTTGTTAATATTGATAAATTAATTTTAGAAATTTCAAGACTAGATGAAATAGGAATCGATGATATTGAAAAAATGGAATGTATGAAAGAAATCGATACATTAATTCAACAAACAAAATATTATAGGCAATGAATGAAAGGATGATAAAAATGAGGAAGTTTCTTTTTGCATCTATTGCAGTAATCGTTGTAGTTTTTCTTCTTGTCTATATTGGAGTTAATATGACTTCAGGAGATAAGGTTGTGAAAATTACCGATAAAAATAAAAATCAGCAATTAGCTAAAATGATCTCGGAAATTAATATATCGAAAGCAAAACCAATTAAAGGTCAAATTGACTTAGGTACAGCTGATGTCGCAAGTGAACTCCCTGATATAACTAAATTTCCTGTATCCGTAGACAATAAGACTGATAGTTTTGTTGAAATTTTTTCATCTACTGAAAAATCAAGTGATGGGAAAAATGGTTGGTTAAACGAAGTGGCAAATAAGTTTAATGATGCAAAATTCAATCTAAATGGTAAGCAAGTATCTATAAAAATTAGAAACATTGCATCTGGTACTGCAACAGATTTTATTAAATCTGGTAAATATGTTCCTGATGCCTTTACACCTTCAAATGAACTTTGGGGTCAAATGATCACAGCAAGTGGTGTACAAACTGAAACTGTATCCTCGCGATTGGTTGGGAATGTTCCTGGAATTGTCATTTCAAAGACAAAATATAATGAGTTGATGAAAAAGTATAGTAAAGTCGATCCGAAAACCGTTATCGAGGCAATGACAAAAAATGAACTATCAATGGGATATACCGATCCATTTACTAGTTCAACAGGACTAAATTTTTTAATTACGACTTTAAATTCCTTTGATTCAAAAGATGTACTAAGCGATACTGCTGTGAGAGGGTTTGAAAGCTTTCAAGCAAATGTACCGTTCACTGCTTCTACGACTTTACAAATGAGTGATGCAGCGGAATCGGGCGTCCTAGATGCATTTGTCTTAGAATATCAAACATTTGTTAATTCACCTGATTTAAAAAATAGTTACGAATTTATACCATTTGGAGTGCGCCACGACAGTCCACTTTATGCTTTAGGGAATTTATCAAAAGAGAAAATGGATATTTTGAAAAAATTTGCTGAATTTACTAGTCAAAATAATCTTCAATCACTTGCGAAACAAGATGGGTTTAATGGGTTGAACAATTACAAATCAGAGCTTAAAACGATCGATGGGGATACTTTAAGTGCTGCCCAAAAACTTTGGAAAGGAAAGAAAAATACTTCAAATCCAATAGCTGCGGTTTTTGTAGCAGATGTTTCAGGTAGTATGGATGGTAAACCATTAAATGAGCTAAAAGAATCACTACTTAAAGGTCAAAAATATTTAGGAAGAGATAATAGTATAGGTTTAATCTCATACTCTGCCGATGTTACGATCAATCTTCCAATTGCAAAATTTGATGCAAATCAACAGTCAAAATTTGTTGGTGCAGTATCTGGCCTCGATGCTAGCGGAGATACAGCAACAAATGATGGAATCCTTGTAGCAATTAATATGCTAAAAGGTGAAATGAAAAAAAATCCCAATGTTAGACCGCTCATTTTTGTCCTAACCGATGGCGAGACCAATCATGGGAATTCATTGAAGGATGTAAAAGGGATCATAAAAGCATATAAAATTCCAATTTATACGATTGGTTATAACGCTAATATTAAAGCGCTTGAAAGTATATCGAATATTAACGAAGCTGCAAATATTAATGCTGATTCAGATGACGTAATCTATAAAATTCGTAATATCTTTAATGTTCAACTTTAATTAGTAGGAGGATTTAAGAATGTCATTTTCTATGCAAGTTGTAAATGAAGAGGAAATCAAGGCAGTAATAGAAGAACAAGTAAAGCCTGTTCCAGAAGAATTAATGAAATTAAAGGCAACAGCGGATGCAAATGTAGCGATGATTATGGAATTAGACACTGTTTCAAAGGAAACGTACGAAAAACGAAAGGAAATTCTTCAATCAATCGAATCATTTGGATTACAGACGATGAAATCTTCTTCGAATAAAAATTCTCTTCTAAAGGTTTCACTTGGTCAACTTGCTAAAAGTGGAGACGAAGGAGGGCAAGTTGCAAAAGGATTATCAGAACTCCAAGTTCAATTAAAGGATTTAGATCCAAGTGTCATTAATTTTGCAAAATCGGGTTTTTTAGGTAAGTTATTTAATCCTATTCGTTCATATTTTCAAAGATTTGAAAAAGCAGATGTCGCAATCGCAGATATCGTAAAGTCACTTGATAAAGGGAAAAAAATTCTTGAAAATGATAACACAACATTAGAGCATGAACAACTATCACTTCGTATGCTATCAAAAACGCTAGAAAAGGAAATCCAACTTGGAACATTAATGGATGAGTCAATTGAAAACCAGATAGAAAAAGCAAAAATCGAAGGGGAAGATCAAGAAAAAATTAAATTCATCTCAGAAGAAGTTCTTTATCCGTTACGACAACGAGTCATGGACCTTCAGCAAATGTTAGTTGTCAATCACCAAGGAGATATGTCATATGAGGTAGTTATTCGGAATAATCGTGAATTAATTCGTGGAGTTGAACGTGCAAAAACGGTAACGATTTCCGCATTGAATACAGCTGTAACGGTAGCAAGTGCTCTATATAATCAAAAAATCGTTTTACAAAAAATCACTGCTTTAAATCAAACAACAAATACGATTATTGAAGGTACTTCTAGATTATTAAAGGAGCAAGGAGTTGCAATCCAAAAGCAAGCGATGGAGTCAGCGGTCTCTGTTGAAACACTAAAAACGTCATTCACAAACGTCATATCAGCGTTTGAATCGATTAGTACATTTAAACAAGAAGCTTTGCCAAAAATGCGTCAAACAATCCAACAATTTCAAGAATTAGCTGAAGTCGGTTCTAGGCAGATTCAAAGACTTGAAAAAGGGGATCGAATCGGATTATAGGTGTGTTGAATTGCAAAAAACTAAGATTCCTTTGATCTTAGTTTTTTGCTTTTTCAATCTTATTAATAAATTTAATGCACTTTGAACATTCATGATTAGAAATCTTAATAAAATACAAACCTTTAGGACATTTCAGTTGCTTTATAACTTTTATTTTATTTCGCTCTCATTCGTTTAAGATCTTCCTTTGGAGGAAAACCAAATAACCGAGAATATTCCCTACTGAACTGAGAAGGACTCTCATATCCTACTCGAAATGCTACTTCTGCTGCATCTGAAGATTCGGACAGTAATAGAAGTCGCGCTTCCTGCAATCTTAAGTGCTTCTGAAATTGTAGGGGACTCATTGCAGTTACATCTTTAAAATGTCTATGTAGGGAAGAAACACTCATATTTGCTATTTCTGCAAGCTCTTCAATTCGTAAAGACTTGTAAAAATTCGCTTTAATTTGTTCAATAACTTCACTTATTCGATTAGTAGTGCTACCTTCGATGGCAATTTGTTGCAATATACTACCATTTTGTCCACGCAATACTCTATAGAGAATTTCTTTTGTAAAAATAGGTGCAAGAATTGGAATATCTTCAGTTGAATCCAATAAACGGGCCAATCTAATCACTGCATCTAAAATCGAACCTTCTAATTCGTTGACAAAAATCGCTCGTTTTGCATTTTCCATTGAATTAGTGGGAATTTCAGTATCAGTTAAAATTTCTAAGATTTGACTTGGATTAAATTCAAGTTTTAAAGCTAGATATGGAGCGCTTGGTGTAGCTTCAATAACTTGGCCTGTAACTGGTAAATCAACGGATGCTACTAAATAATTTCCAGGGCCATACTTAAACCGTTCATTTCCTAGTAATAATTCCTTTACACCAGAAACAACAATACATAGGGACGGCTTATAGACTCGGTATTTAGGATCAGTAATATTTGACTCTCGAATGAAAAATAACGAGTTAATTAAGGTCTCGTTAACACCTTCATGACTAGTATTGCGATCAATAATTTGAATTAGTTCGCTTAAATAAGAAGCGTTAATTTCAGACATATAGTCCTCCTTGCTTACTGTATATTAATAGAAACATAAAAATTTTTCATAGAATTTGTAAAAATGAGAGGATTAGGCAATCATTTAGGAGGAATGAGTTAACGAACTCTGCTTATTTTAATGCATAATTAAGTATATCAAACATATCTTCAAAACTATAATATTATCATTTCACCTATGAGGAATTAAATTTAAAACCCTTAAGGGAGAGATTCATATGAAACTAATTGCATTAGACTTGGATGGTACTACACTCAACACTAATAAAATAATAAGTGAAGAAACGTTAAACTCGATTAAAAAAGCTCAGGCGGCAGGACATATCGTGATGATTTTATCCGGGCGCTCACCAAGTTCAGTAAATGATGAACTTTCAAAGTATGGTTTAAATTGTCCAGTTGGAGGCCATAACGGAACTGCATTATATGTGAATGGAAAATTAATTGAACTAAATTCAATAGGGAGACCTCAAATACAAAAAATCGCCTTAGATGTTGAGAGTGAAGACTTACCGTACAATATTTCTACAAATAAGGGAATATTTGCTCCAAGTAATTGGGATAAACGACTCGAACATGTTGTTTTATCTGGGCGTGTTCCTAAAGAATACTTCTCAAACAGACACTTCAAAATGTTTACTACATCACCAAATGTACATGGGCATTCGTTTTTTAACAAAGTTCATGAAATAATTGATAATGAGGATTTTACAATCCAAAAGTTTCTTATTTTAACCCTTGATCCAAAACAAATGGAGAGACTTGAAAAAAAATTAAGATTCATAGATGAAATTTTTGTTACGAGTGCCTCACCTTTTAATCTTGAAGTTACACATATAAATGGAAATAAAGGGTATGGGTTAAAAGCTATTGCATCCTATTTTAATATTCCATTAGAAAATACAGTGGCCATTGGTGATGAAAAAAATGATTTACCGATGTTTAATCTAGCGGGATTATCAATAGCCATGGGGAATGCTGAAGAAGAAGTAAAGCTCTCATGTGATGTTGTTACATTAAGTAATGATGAAAATGGTGTTGCATATGCATTCGAAAAATATATTTTTAAAGAGTCAAATGTACTATAATAATATAGAAATCTAAATACATCCAAATAAGCAACGTTTTCCTTGGTTAAAGGTACGAGTATGTTACTTTATCCAAGGTTGTTTTTATTTGTCTATTTAAACCAATCGATTAAACTATAGAAAGGTAAGGGGGATTAAAATTTGGTTAGACGGATAAAAGATCTATTTGCCATTAAGGCGTATAGTTTATTTGTCATCTGTTTGTTATTTGTAGGGATCGGACTTTCAATCACAACTCCTTATTTATCACTGTATTCTACAAAATATATAGGGATGAGCTCTGGAGCATTTGGTATCTTCATGGCAGTGATTTCATTAAGTGGTGTATTAGTAAATACATTTATTGCTGAACGTTCTGATCGAGGGATTGACAGAAAATGGATTATAATGATTGCGATGATATCATCAGCAATAGGTTATGCATCCTATTTAATATTTCATAACTACTATTTATTATTAGTTTTTGTTGCTTTATTTAATGGATTAGGTGCAGCGGCTATGCCACAAATTTTTGCATCCGCACAGGAATCGGCAAATGCAAGTTTATCTAAAGACAAGACTTTAGCATTATCGACTCTACGCTCGCTTGTTTCTTTAGGATTTTTAATTGGACCATTAATAGGTACTCTAATTTTAAGAGCAAAAGGTTATCATGGACTTTTTTGGGGAACATCTAGTATTTATGTAATGATTACTCTTCTAGTATTCTTCTTTTTAGAAAAGAGAAAGCCTGTTCAGAATAATTTAAAAAAGAAAAACAAGACAAAAGTCACATCCGCTAAACGAAAACAGCTAAGACTACCATTTATTGCTTTTATCTTATTATTTGCAGTTAGTTCGATTAATTGGATCAACACACCACTTTTTATCGTAAATGTATTACATGGTACAAATACAGATGTTGGATTAGTCGTAAGTATATGTGCAGGCTTAGAAATTCCAATCATGCTTGTGTTGGGAGTACTTTCTAAAAAAATCTCGAATCATGCATTAATGATCTACGGCTGCTTTATTGGTTTACTCTATTACTTAACCTTAAGCATTTCAACCCATACATGGGAGTTAATCGTTGCACAGTTACTACAGGCAACGTACATCGCAATCGTTATGGGTAATGGTATAAGCTATTTTAACGACCTCCTACCAAATTCACCAGGCTTTTCTGCATCAATTTATGCGAATTGCTCGACGATCGGAAGTTTAGTAGGTAATTTAGGCGGAGGTCTGTTTGCACAATTAGCAGGGTATCGTAATGTTTATTTACTTTGTATATTGTTTGTAATTTGTTCACTCTTTATATTATGGAAATCTAAAAACAATGTTGAAATGGAAATATCGACAGGTCATAGTCAGTCTGTGTAGTTGATTTATTGTTGGTGAGCTTCACAAAAAATTGAGAAGTGCAAATAAAAATGATGAAACTGCAATTAAAGTCGGGTAAGTGCAAATAAAAATAAAAAAATACAAATAAAATTGCCGTTTCTGCAATCAATAAAGTCAAATCTGAATAAATTTCTGTAAAGTGCAAATAACACAACGAATTAAGAAGAAATTGAGTGAAATTAACAAAAATCATTTTAAATAGTAATAATTAATTTGAGAATCATTCATAATTAAACAAGTTTCATTAAAACGATCAAAAAAGCACACAAATGATAAGGCATTATAACGACTTTTTTTCCTTTAAATAAAAAACGAGCTAAAATGTAGCTCGTTTTTTTTGTATTTTGGCAATAAGATTTAAGATGATATATTACTAATATATGCAATTTAATAATTAATTAAAAAATGATGTCGTATGTGAGGATAAAAAAATGAATGAAACTGCAAATATATTAATTGTTGAAGATGATGAAGATATTAATCGATTGCTTTGTGATATTATCTACAAAAACAGATATCATCCAAAGTCTGCCTATTCCGGGACTGAGGCACTTATTTATTTAGAAAGTCAGAAGTGGGATCTGGTTTTATTAGATTTGATGCTTCCAGGATTTTCTGGAGAACAATTATTAAAGAAAATAACGGAGGAAAGTAATATCCCGGTCATAATCATTTCAGCAAAGCTTGAAATGAAAACTAAAATAGATATTTTAAGAGGCGGAGCGGATGATTATATTACGAAGCCATTTGATATAGAAGAGGTTTCCGCTAGAATCGAAACTTGCTTAAGAAGATATCGTCGAATGGTAAATCTACCAATAATCAATCAAATTCAACACAAGGATCTTGTTATTGATACAGATTCAAAAAAAGTGACTGTTAGCGGAAATGAATTAAAATTAACAGCAATTGAGTATGAGATTCTGTATTTATTCGTAGCTTCTCCTAAAAAGGTTTTCACAAAGGCTAATTTATTTGAGAGTGTTTGGAATGAAGAATTCTATGGAGATGATAATACAATAAATGTACATATGAGTAATATTAGAAGCAAGCTTAATAAAACCAATCCAAATGAAGAGTATATAGAAACAATTTGGGGAATGGGTTACAGACTAAAAACTTAAGGTTTTCTTAAGAATTGACTTAAGACATTCTTATGTTTTCCTCCTTATAGTTAAAAGTGTTCTCAATTATAAATTGATTTCAGTAGGATCGTTAATAAAATTTCTGTTTGGACGAGCTATGAGAGTTTATATAAGGAGGGGTAATATATGAATGAATATGTACTTAAAACGAATCAATTGTCTAAGAAATATCAAGATAAAATGGCCCTTGATAAGGTTAATTTATCAATTAAAAAAGGATCCATTTATGGCTTTATTGGACAAAATGGTGCAGGGAAATCTACTTTAATACGCTTGATTACAGGTTTAGGGTATTCGTCATCCGGTTCATTTGAACTATTTGGAGAAAGCAATGAACGAGGATTAATTGAAGCAAGAAAAAGAGTTGGGACAATTATTGAAGGACCTGCGTTATATCCACATTTAACAGCAGCTGAAAATTTAGAAGCACACAGGCTTTTAAAAGGAATTCCAGGTAAAGAATGTATTGAAAAAACACTTAAGCTAGTAGGTTTAGAAGATACGGGTAAAAAGAAGGCGAAAAATTTTTCCCTAGGGATGAAGCAAAGACTTGGTCTTGCTATCGCTCTATTAGGGGATCCCGAATTTTTAATTTTAGACGAACCAATAAACGGACTTGATCCTATGGGTGTTGTGGAAATACGCGAATTACTTAAAAAGCTTAATCAAGAGTATGGGATTACGATTTTAATTTCCAGTCATATTTTAAGTGAACTACATTTATTAGCAACTCATTACGGCATCATTCATAATGGAAAGTTATTAGAAGAACTTTCAATTAAAGAACTTGATGAAAAATGTAAACACTTTTTGCATATTAAAGTTGATAACCCAAACAAAGCCGCGACTGTTATTGAAAGATCCTTTAATACTCATAATTTTGAAGTATTGCCGGACGGTTCGATCAAGTTATTTGAATATGTTGATAGACCAAGAGAGGTATCGAAGGCACTAACTAGTGAAGGTTTAATTATCGAGCAATTTATGCCAATGGGAGAAGATTTAGAAGCCTACTTTACAACACGCATCGGGGGTGTAAATCGTGGGTAATCTATTGAAAACAGAACTGTATAAATTAAAAAGGGATCGTTCATTTCGAACATTACTATTTATCTTAATACTATTCTCTTTATTGTATCCTTTTACAACTAATATAGATTCAGCATCTATACTTACTTTAGATCAATATTATATTTATAACATTTTAAGTATAAACAACGATATTATAAAATTATTACCGTGTATACTTGCTGGTTTCTTTATTACAAGTGAATACTCGAACGGAACAATGAAATCGATTGTATCTTCGGGAAATAGTAGATTACGAATTTATTTTTCAAAGTTGACGGTGTTTTCTATTGGTTCAGTCTTCATTTTATTAATCCTACCAATTTTTATGATGACGACTGCGGCACTTCATTTTGATTTTAATGGCCCAACTAATTGGATGTTTATCTTTAAAACATATGGTTTATTAATAATTTATGGAGCCGCGTTTGCTTCAGTCATGACGATTATTGCTACTATTTTTACTGACAATGGTAAAACAATAGGTTTTTTATTGATGTTTTTTGCTTTAATTAATTCTATATTAAGTTTTATAGGTTCTAAATTAACTTTTCTAAAAACAATCATTAAAGATTCAGTATTTATGCAATTTCCAAACATCTATAAAGTCAACGAGTTAGTTCATAGTGAAGTGTTTATCCTCATTTCTGTTCCAATTTTGACATTTATTGTACTAGGTATTTTAGGAAGTTTACTATTTAGAAAAAAAGAAATTAAGTAAGATTGAAAGTGTGTGAGTATTATGAAATATATAACAATAATTTTTACCATTCTTTTGTCATATTTTCTCACCCGTTATTATTTATTAAAAAAAGAGATTAAAAGAACTACTCAGCAATTACAAGCTCTAAATAAAAATACAATTGAAAAGAAAATTGACCTACAGTATTTTGATAAAGACATTGAAATTCTTACTGTAGAAATAAATAAGCAAATTGATGAAACAAGAAAATCTAAAGCAGAAAAACGTTTAAGTGAAAATGAATTAAAACAGGCAATTTCATACATCTCGCATGATATACGAACTCCAATGACGTCGATTTTAGGATATATTCAATTTTTAGAATCGGATGAAATAACGTCAGAGAATAGAAAAGAATATACAAATATTATAAAAAATAGTGCACGTAGGTTGAAAGTCTTGCTAGAAGAATTTTTTGAACTCTCAATCATAGATCAAATTGATTATCCAATGAAGCTTGAAAAAATAAAATTAAATCAATTAATCCTAGAAGTGTTATTAGGATTTTACGAAGAATTTAATAATCGGAATTTAGAACCAGCTATTGATATTCCGAATACTGAAATGGTTATTATGGCTGATTCATCTGCAGTAAAACGAGTCGTAGAAAATTTAATCATTAATGCGATAAAACACTCTAGTGGAAATATAAATATCCACCTTGAAAAATCAAATAAATCCATTCAATTATCAATTAGTAATTCAGTTAGCGAGTTTAATGAATCGGATTTACACTGTATGTTTGATCGTTTTTATAAAGCAGATCAAACTCGAACAGGGAAAGGTACAGGTCTTGGTTTGCCGATTGCTAAAAGTTTAATGGAGAAAATGAATGGAAATATTACTGCAGAGTTTAAAGAGAATCGATTATTTATGAAATGTGAATGGTTTTAGAGATAGATTTAAAGATACTAATATATTCGATTAAAGGTTAAGCCCTCGTAGTGATTGGGACTTAACCTTTTTTATTAAGTGAATATTTTATGAAACAGTCTTAGATAAATCTATTTTTAGCTATATAGTATGCACCCAACCATTTTTGATCTTGGTTCAAATATTCAGTCAAAGTATTTATTCTAAAAGGATATTTCTAATATAAAATTGAATATTTAAAATGGGACTTTTTTGCTTAAAAATTATTTAAATCAAAAAGGATGATCTAATTTGACATTAAATTTAACACTTATGAAAAATAAAAATTTTCAGAGGTTTCTAGAAATAGCAACTGTGAATTTTGCGAAAGATAAAGTGGAAAATGGGAGTTGGAAAGAAGAAACAGCTTTAGAACAATCTAAGGCAGCTTTTCAATCTTTATTGCCGGAGGGAGAAAATACTGAAAATAATTATTTGAAAAATATTGTTTTAAATGAAGAAATGATTGGTTATATATGGTATTCCGTTAATATAAAACAAGAGCCGAATTATGCATATTTATATGAAATTCTCATTTATCCAGAGTATAGAGGTCGGGGATTCGGTAAAGAAGCGATGAGGATGTGTATAAAAGAAATTAATGAATTAGGAGTAGATGACGTATGTCTACATGTTTTTGGTCATAATCAGAATGCATTAAATCTATATCAACAACTTGGATTTGAGATTACTGATTATAACTTAAAAGTTAGTTCTTCCCTTTTTAAATAAATTTAAAAGAATAAATTAATAGTCTAAAAGGAGCTGTGCATCATTCAGCTCCTTTTTTTAAATGCATTTGTTGTACTAATTTTGTTTCATCTGTTTGTCGAGATACTGAGATAGAATTTTTAAACCAAAATCTAAGTCATCTAAGGAATGAGTAGAGGAAAGTGCAATACGTAAATACTTTTCAGAAGAAGACTGACCACTTAGAAAACGATCAGAATGAAATACACGTACACCTTGTTTTTTCAAATCTGCTTCTAAGGTTACCCCATTACTATGCCCATGAATAGGAAGCCAACGGTAAAAACTAAGCGGATGACCAATCTTATTTACAGGGAAATAGGATGAATAAATATCGTTTACAGTTTCAGCTAGCTGTTTCTTTTGTTGAACGATTTCATGCGCTTTTCCTGATAAGATCAGCTCAGTAATCACCTCAACATCAAGAGATGATGTTTTTACGTTAAGATTAAAAATAGCTTTCAAAATTTTTTCACGTAGTGCATCCCCAAAAACCATGAAAGCAACTCTCAATCCAGAACAGATGGACTTTGATGTACCACAAATATATACGCTTTGTTCTGGAAGAAGGTTATACATCGGTTGTTTGTAATCAGAAATTACTCCTGCAGTAATAAATGCATGGATATCATCCTCGATTAATATTAAACGATGTTTCCTTATTACAGAAGCTAATTCAAGTTTTCGAACGTCAGAGATGATAATAGTAGTTGGGTTACTACAAGAAGGCATTAGGAATATGCCATGTATATTTAATTGGCTACATTGCTTTTCAAGTTCATCTGGCAACATCCCGTACTGGTCGGAATGAATAGGAATTAATTGAATGTGAAGCGTTTTTGCTAACTCTATAAAATTTGAAAAAGTGTAAAAGTCTGTTGCAATACGATTACCTGGCTCAAATAAGCTTGCTAAAGCAATGACCAAAGCGTTTTGAGTACCAGATACTATCGCTAAATTATCTTGAGCAGCTTTAATACCGAAAGCTTCCATCCAATTTAGTGCAGCTGCCTTGTGATGTGGGATTCCGGTAGGATCATTATAATTTAATAATTGATCTAAGTAGCTTTTACTGACTACTTTCTGTATTGCTTCAGTCACAATACTATTCGTTTGTTCAAAAGAAGCCACAAAGCCAAGATCAATACTATTTGCTGTTTTATCGGTTGAAATCGTGATTGAATGGGCTGCATTTGGAGCAACAAAAGTTCCACTTCCTGTAATCGCATAGATAAAACCTTTTACTTCACATATTTTGTAAGCACGAGTGATTGTCGTAAAGTTTAAGTCAAGAAAATCGGCTAATTCTCGCTGCGGTGGTAACTTTGTACCAGGTGCTAGAAAGCCATTTCTAATATCTAGTTCAAGTTGTAACGCAATGGAATTATAAAAAGGACGTTTTAAAGTCTTTTTGTCGGGTTTCCAAGACATTGGGTAATTTTCAAATGAATTTACTGGCATATAACACCTCTACTATTTAATTCCATACAATTATATCATTTTTGTATGGAAATCAAAAAATTCAAATCTATACATAATAGAGCAGAGAGTTGGTAAACATTCTTTAAACCGTACTTGATTTAATTTTTAGAAAATTGTAATCCATACAATTATTTCATTTTTTGTATGGATTCTGTATGTTAAATTATAATAAATTTAACGATACAGGATGTGAAGTTATGAAAAAAGGAAACAAACTATGGATGGCATTTCGCTTTGCTTTTCCACACACAATACCCATTTTTGCAGGATTTTTATTTTTAGGGATAGCATATGGTATTTTTATGAACTCTTTAGGATTCAGTGCCATTTATCCGATTTTGATGGGGCTAACAATTTTTGCTGGATCGATGGAATTTATTGCAGCAAACTTATTACTGATGGGTTTTAATCCAATTAATGCACTATTACTAACTTTAATGGTGAATGCGCGACATTTGTTTTATGGAATCTCAATGTTAGATAAATATAAAGGCACTGGAAAGAAAAAAATCTATCTAATTTTCGGACTATGTGATGAGACTTTTTCGATAAATTATACCGCGGATATCCCAGATAACGTGGATAAGAGTTTGTTTATGTTTTTTGTTACATTCCTTAATCATTTGTATTGGGTAACAGGTGCATCAATTGGAGGAATTTTTGGATCACTTGTAAAATTCAATACTAAAGGTCTTGAATTCGTAATGACTGCCCTTTTTGTTGTTATATTCATTGAGCAGTGGAAAAAAGAGACAAAACACGTTAGTGCAATAACAGGGGTAGGTCTTTCAACGATTTGTCTAATTATTTTTGGTGGGGATCATTTCATTATTCCTGCGATGCTTTCAATTCTTGTTACACTTAGTGCACTTAGAAAACCATCTAAGAAAGTCGAGGTAACAGTATGACGATGAATATAGCACAGCAAATTATCACAGTATCAATGGTTGTTTTTGGTACAATGCTTACAAGATTTCTTCCATTTATCATTTTTCCACCGGGGAAAGCTACACCGAAGTATGTACAGTATTTAGGGAAAGTCCTACCGTCTGCGGTAATTGGATTATTGGTCATCTATTGTTTTAAAAATGTAAATATACTTTCCGGTACTCACGGTATTCCAGAGTTTATTTCAGTATTTATTGTTGCGATTCTCCATTTATGGAAGAGAATGATGCTTCTTTCGATCGCAGGGGGTACGATTGTTTATATGATTCTTGTGCAATTAGTTTTTTAACAAATAGGAGTGAAATGATGAAAAATTATAGATGGAGTAATGAACAAATTAGAAACCAAGTAAAAGTTCTTGATGGAGTAATTAATCCACATATTATCTTAAAAAATGCGACGTATTTAAATTCATATTTAAACCAATGGCTACATGCGAATATTTGGGTTTACCAAGATCGGATTATTTATGTTGGAGAAGCTCTTCCGGAAAACTTGAATGAAATTGAAGTGGTAGATTGTGAAGGGCAATACATAGTGCCAGGTTATATTGAACCTCATGCTCATCCATATCAGCTCTATAATCCTCTTACTTTAGCAAAGCATGCTGGACAATTCGGTACAACAACATTAATAAACGATAATCTAAAATTATTCTTAGAATTGCCTAGTCAATCTGCTTTTGAATTATTGAATGATTTTAAAAATATCCCATCAAGCATGTATTGGTGGTGTCGTTTCGACGCACAAACTGAATTTCTGAATAATGATGAGCTATTTAATTCGGAAGATGTTATATCTTGGCTCGAAAATGAATTAGTTTTACAAGGTGGAGAACTAACTGCTTGGCCAAAGCTACTTAACGGGGACAATCAAATGCTTACCTGGATACAGGAAACGAAGAAGCTAAATAAAAAAGTAGAAGGGCATTTTCCTGGAGCTTCAGAACGCACTTTAGCTAAGTTAATGTTATTAGGTGCAGATTGTGATCATGAAGCAATGACAGGAAAAGAAGTACTTTCGCGTTTAATGCAGGGCTATATGGTTTCATTAAGACATTCTTCCATACGACCCGATTTAGAAGTGCTTCTAAAGGAAATTAAAGTGCTCGGCATTCAAAAATTTGATCGTTTTTTCTTTACGACTGACGGTTCACATCCTTATTTTTATGAAAAAGGAATGACTGATGAATTAATAAAAATAGCAATCCGTCACGAAATACCTTTAATTGAAGCATATAATATGGCAAGTTATAATGTAGCTTGCTATTATAATATGGAACATTTACATGGTTCAATCGCCACAGGAAGAATTGCAAATATTAATCTATTAGAAAGTAAAGATAACCCAACACCTCTAAGTGTTTTAGCAAAAGGTAAATGGATCAAGAAAGACGGGAACCTTATCAATCAATATTTGCCAATCGATTGGGCGAAATATCAATTCTCTAAACTAGATTTAAAGTGGACTTTACAAAAAGAGGATTTGAGTCTTTCAAGTTCATATGGTATAAACTTGATAAATAATGTTATTACAAAACAATTTGAAAGTATGATTGATCTAGAATGTGATGAATTATCATACGAACATGATGAATGTTTTCTTTTAATGGTTGGAAGAGATGGTTCTTGGAGATTAAACACGGTTGTGAAAGGATTTGCTCAACACATGGGTGGATTTGCAAGTTCTTATTCTGGTACTGGAGACATTTTAATCGTAGGGAAAAGAAAATCCGATATGTTGAAAGCTTTTGAAAGAATGAAAGAAATAGGTGGTGGCATGGTACTTGTTGAAGAGGACAAAGTTGTTCATGAAATATCTTTACCTTTAAAAGGTAGCATGTCTGAATTAGATATGGACAGTTTAATCCAAATTGAGAAAAAAATGATCGAATTGCTTAAAGAAAAGGGATATAAATATGACGATCCTGCTTTTACGCTAATATTCTTTTCAGCAACCCATTTACCATTTATACGATTAACTCCAAGTGGATTATATAATGTGAAAAATAAAGAAATTCTAATTTCTCCAACAAAAAGGGAAAGTGATCATTAAGAGAATTAGGATTGAAAAATAATGTAAAACCTTAACAAAAAACATAAATGATAAAGCTCGATCTTAGGCATGAATCGGAAAATTAATCTGATTCATGCTTTTTTATTTGTTTGAGGTTGATTATTTTATTTAAATCGATCAGATCAAACAATTGAATTATTCCAGATAAATTAGTATAGAGATTATATAAATGAATAAGAAATTTACAATGTTTGCCATATTCAATCTAGTAATTATTACACCAACAATTTAATATAAATTCCTTTTTTACGTTTTATTTAGACGAACTATAATGAAAAGAAACAAAGAAGCGCATACTAATCAAAATAATTTTAGAGTAGAAGATGGAGGATGATTAATCTAAAATAGTTCTAGTTTTTAGAAGGGATGAAATATAAAGTGGATCATTTAAATGGAAGAAATGAAAAAAATAAGAAAAATAATATCCATAATTTCACAATAAATCCCAAAGGTAATATTAATGAAAACTTGGAGATCATCGAATCACTCTTTCCTACTTCTGACCTTGTAAAAAAAATTTTAATGATTGATGGAAAGCCTGCACTTTTAATTTATTTAACTGGTCTAGTAAATGAGCAAAAAATTGATTCATTTATTAATAATATTATTTCGCAAAAAAAAGATTTCGAGATATTTGTAAATAATAATACGGAAAGTTCTATTCGAATTGCTAAAATCGAAAAATCAGTATTGGATGGTAAGAGCATTCTCTTTCTAGACGGGGTTTCATCTGCATTTATTTATTCTACAGAGAATCCACCGCATAGGACATTCATGCCACCAAATATCGATAATTCACTGAAAGGTTCAAGAATTTCTTTTGTTGAAACATATCAAGCGAACATTGCCTTGCTCCGCAGATTTATTCATAATAGAAATTTTCGCACAAAACAAACTGAAATAGGAAATGAGAATAAAAGCATCGTTTCAATTGCTTATTTAGATCGTGTAGTTGATGAGAAGCTCCTAATATCTGTAGAAAATAGAATTTCAGAAATAAAAGTTGATTCTGTACTAAATGCTAATCAATTGGCCCAATTAATGGAGAGAAATCAATTCTCACCATTCCCACAAATTTTAACGACTGAAAGACCAGATGAAGCGGCTTCAGCTATATTAAAAGGAAAAATCGTTCTCATATTAGATCGTTCATCTGAAGTAATTATTTTACCTTCGGAGTTCATATCGTTTTTTACAAGTATTGACGATTACTCTTCTAGAACTTTAGTAGCTTCCTTTAATCGTTTACTTCGAATTGTGGCATTCCTTATAACGCTCTATTTACCTGGACTTTATATTGCAATCGTTTCGTTTAACTATGAAGTAATGCCATTAAAATTACTATTTTCAATTGGTGAATCACGTGCACGGGTTCCTTTTGATCCTTTATTTGAAGCAATTATTATGGAAATTACATTAGAAATGCTTAGAGAAGCTGGTATAAGATTACCTGCACCTATTAGTACAACAGTAGGAGTGGTTGGTGGAATTGTAATTGGTCAAGCTGCGGTTCAAGCAGGTATTGTAAGTAATATAATGGTTATCGTAGTAGCACTGACAGCTATTTCTTCTTTTATTATTCCTAAATACGAAATGGCATCAAGTTTACGTTTATTAAGATTTCCAATTATGGTAATGGCATCATTATTTGGCATTTTTGGACTTGTAGTAAGCACGATGATTTTAATCGTACACGGATTATCATTAAAAAGTTACAATACTTCGTATACTTCTCCACTATCACCATTAATTTTTACTCAATTAAAGGACACATTTATACGAATGCCATTAAACTATCTTTGGAAAAATCAAAATAAAAACATTAAAAAGGATTAAGTGAATATTGGATGTGACTAGTAAATGAATGGTACTAAATTGAAAATTACATACTATCAATTTGTTCTTACAATATTTGGAGTACAAATAGGAATTGGAATGCTATCTCTACCACGTAATTTGGCTGAAAAATCAGGAACTAGCAGTTGGATTGCTATCTTATTCGGAGGATTAGTCTCTACAATCCTTAGTATGATATATATTAAATTAAGTCAAAAAGTTCCACACGAAAATTTTTCGTCTTTAATGACTATTTTTTTAGGAAAAATACTTGGAAAAATATGTCTAATATTACTTTCAATCTTTTTCTTATATGCTGGTTATTTAGTTTTAATGTTATCTGTATTATTTGTTCAATCATATTTACTTCAACATACTAGTGTATATGTAATACTATTCTTATTACTAATCCCGACATATCAATTGATAATAGGCGGTATTCAATTAATTGCAAAATATATAGAAACGATTTTTCCTATCGTTATTTTTTTCCTACTTATGCTTTTTTTAACATTAAAAGATCCAAACTTTAAAAATCTAATTCCTATTATAAAAGAAGGTTGGCTTCCTATTTTAAAAACTGTACCTACAACGATAATGTCATTTTTAGGAATTGAAATAATACTCGTAATCTATCCATATTTAGATAAAAAGGAAAAAGCAATGAAAGGTGTAATAATCGCTAATGCGATGAGTACATTTACATATTTATTTGTAACGATCATAAGTTTTGTAGCTGTAAGCCCATATGAAATATTAAATATTTTTACACCAGTTATTGCTATATTAAGTGTTATAGAATTTCAATTTTTAGAGCGAATGGATGTAATCCTATTATCATTATTATTTATGGTCATTTCTAAAACATGGGTTACTTATTTTTGGGCAGGGTTGGACGGATTTAAAGAGATTTTTAAAATCAAAAAATTCCCACTTTTTATTTTAACTATTTTTAGCATAATCACAATTTGTTCGTATCTATTCATTCCAACCTTTAAAGTAATTGATATCCACTTAAAAATTCTTTCTAATTTAGGACTTATCGTTATTTTAGGATTACCTTTAATTTTATGGATAGGTGGAATAGTTAATAAAGATAAGTTTAGGGTGACATCAAAATGAAAAAGATTGCTAAATGTTTTTTAAGTGTTATGTTCTTAATTGGATTAACAGGTTGTAATGATAAAATTAATATTGAAGATATTACAATAGCACTTTTATGGGGAATTGATATTGATAAACACGGTGATGTTATTATTTATATGGCGAGTCCAGTTTTTAGTAAAGAAGCTAAAGAAAAAACTGAACAATTTAAAGTTAAAAGTTTATCAATGAGAGAAGCTAGAGATATTATAGATTCAAGAGCAACAGGCATCACAGCAGGTGGAAAGGTTCAAACTGTATTAATCGGTAGAAAAGTCATTGAACAAAAAAACTGGTATTCTTTATTAGATTTATTTTACCGGGATCCAAAGATGCGTCTTAACGCTGATTTAGTATTTGTTAACGGTTCTGTTTCAGATATTATTGAATTTAGTCCGAAAAATAAACCAAGATTATCAATATTTATTGCACAGTTAATAAAAACAGCAAATTATCGAAACGTCTCTGTGCGAACTACATTGGCGAAATTTTACAAATTAAATTACGAAAAAGGTATTACACCTTATGCACCTGAATTAGCTTTAAAAGATAACGTTTTAGAAATCAGTGGAACTACATTATTAAACGATCAAAACGAATACCGAAGGACTCTATCATTAAAGGAAACATTGCTATTAAAAATTTTACAGGATAAAAATGATGGACAATTATCTATGTGGTTAAAGGCGAAACAACAAAACAAAAATACAATATCCAATAGCAAAATCAGTTTTTATATTAATGATATAAAAAGGAAAGTAACAAAAAAATATCATGATGGTAAATACCAATTTAATATTAATCTAAAATTACCGGTAGCGATAACAGAATCTCCAATTAAATTAAATGACAATTCGCAAGGAAAGTTAGAAAAAGAAATAAAAAAGGATTTACAAAAGGAACTAAATCTTTTTGTTAAATCCCTCCAAAATGATAAGGTGGATCCAATTGGCCTCGGACTCTTTGCTAGATCATTTAAATACTCAGAATGGAAAAAAGTAGAAAATAATTGGGTTAGTGCATTTCAAAAATCAAATATTAAGGTAAAGGTTAAAATTATTTTGGTTGATAAAGGGATTTCAATGTAAGTAAAATCATGAATTTTTGTGAAGAAGTTGAAAATAGAATTAAATAAAACAGGATTATTGACTATAAACAAATAAAAAAATCTAGATTGTAAAATGTGGCCTTTGGACATGAGATAAAGAAAATGTTAAGTCTCAGAAAGAAGATGATTTCTGTATTCACAGGTTTCATCTTTTTTATATTACACTTCTTATGTTCAGATTAAAAAATTTACCTAGTTCTCTAAAGTAAAAAACAAATGCTTAACTTTAAAATTCTTAAATATTTTATTTTCTTTTTAAAACCTCTTTACTTTTCAATAAGCTTCTTGGTACAATGTTTTTCCGTCTGAAAATTCGGCTATTTATTTACATAAAGGGGGTAGAAAAATGTCTACACAACAATTCGAAGAAGAACTTCTATATTTAAACACAATTTTAAATGAAATGGAACGGCAGTTAACGAAACTTGAAGGGATTCCCGTTTACACTGGAAGTGATGTAACAGAACAAGTTCTTGAAGGAATTCGAGAAACAAATCGAAGAAATCTGAGCTTAGCTAAAAACGAACCTTATTTTGGTCGAATGGATTTTCAAGAGGAGCATAAAGACTCGGTACCCGTTTACATAGGAAAAGTTGGAATATCAGAACACGCTACAGAAAATCCATTGATAATTGATTGGCGTGCTCCAATTGCAAGTATGTTTTATTCGTTTACAGGAGGAGACGATCCTGCTTATTACGATTCCCCTGAAGGTATTATCGAAGGTATAATCTATTTAAAACGAAATATAGTAATCCGCAAAAAAAATCTCCAACGTGTTGTAGATACATATGTAAAAGGCGATCAAGATGTATCTACTACTGATGATTTTCTTTTATATCGATTAAGTGAAAACAAAGATAATCGCCTGAAAGATATTGTATCTACTATTCAATCTGAACAAAATGATATTATTCGTTCATCCAAAAATACACCATTAGTCATTCAAGGAGTAGCAGGAAGCGGAAAAACAACTGTTGCTCTTCATCGACTTGCATTTCTGATTTACCAATACCGTGAAACATTAAGGGCTGATAAAATGATTATTTTTGCACCTAATAATATGTTTCTAGATTATATTTCAAACGTTCTTCCAGAATTAGGTGTAGGTGGCATTCAACAAACTACATTTTCTGATTGGGCATTAAATACCCTTGACCATGAAGTAAAACTAAAGGATTCATCTGAAAACCTAAACAAATGGTTCGCAACAGGTGCTAACCGCCATGTAATCATTCATAATAGTCCAGGTAAATGGAAAGGCTCAACTCATTTTATGTCATATATTGATCGATGTATGGATATGTACGAAGCCTCAGCTGTTCCTGAAAAGGATTTCAAGCCATGGAAAAAAAGAATGATTGATAAAGAAACACTTAAACATTGGTTTAGTATTGAATATAAACATTATCCACTTGCTAAACGGAGAGAACGAATTGTTGCAAGGCTCAAGAAATGGATTGATAATGAGCTAAAGATTATAGAAGAAACAAATATAAGAAAAGAGAAAAAGAAAAAAGCAACTCAATATTTAAATTCTTATATGAAACAATGGCCAAAGCATACTGCGCTTTCTTTCTATAAATCTCTCTTCATTACAACAAAGGATACTTCAATTGTAGACGAAATACCAGTAGATATTATTAAATCTACTTCTTTAAATTGTAAAAAGAAAGAAATGGATCAGGAGGATTTGGCTCCACTAGTTTATATTCATAATCGTCTTTTTGGAATTGAATCAAAGCAAAAGTTCCATCATGTAATAGTAGACGAAGCGCAGGATTTTTCACCTTTTCAAATTGCATTATTAAAGCAAATGACGCTAGGAAATTCGTTCACCATTCTTGGCGATTTATCCCAAGCCATTCACGAGTATCAAGGGATTAATACTTGGGATGAATTTTTAGAGGTATTTAATGAAAAAGAAGTAACCTATTACGAGTTAAATAGAAGCTATCGTTCCACAATGGAAATCATTCATTTTGCGAATGAGATTATAAAAAAAGCAAATATACCTGTTAGCTTAGCAAATCCAGTATTTCGAAGTGGAGAACAAGTTAAAATACAAGAAGTAGATCATACAAATCGGATTCAAGTAATCATTAATTCCATCCATCAATTAAAAAAGGATAAAATGGATACAATTGCAATTATTGGCCGTACTGAGGATGAGTGTGCCATTTTACATAGTGAATTAGCTGCTGCTGGAGAAGAAGTATCCTTTATTCATTCAAAACAGAGAAAATACGAAGGTGGCATTTCAGTAGTACCGGTATATCTTTCTAAAGGTCTTGAATTTGATGCTGTACTACTTGTCGATGTAGATGACGTGCATTATGAAGAAACGAAACAAGACGCTAAGTTACTTTATGTTGGCTGTACTCGATCACTTCACAATTTGATTGTATTATATTCTGGAAACAAATCTCCATTAATTGAAAAATCACCAATTCAGACTGTTTAATTAAAATACTCATTATTTTAGCTAAGTGCTAAAATTAAACAGCATTTTCAATTATTTAATACAATTTTAAAAGGGCATCGTTTTTACAGAACGATGCTTTTTTTATATTTACTCAAATGAACTTACTAAAACCTTTGAATCATTTTCAATTTCCTTAAAATAAACATATAATTCTTCGGTTATTGTAAAAAATCTACTAAAATATGGTGAATCTTACTCTTTTCAACAAGATTAGTAGTCTATTAATATGGAAGTATTAAATAAAAAGTAGGTGACCATCATCGAAACAAAACATGAAGTCGTATTATGCTTAAAGGATTTAAAAAAGGACTATGGTGGAAAATCGGTTTTAAAAGGCATTGATTTAGCTGTTCAACGGGGACAAATTATTGGCTATATTGGACCAAACGGAGCAGGAAAAAGTACGACTATAAAAATTTTATTAGGACTAGAAGGGAATTACTCTGGGAAGGTTGAGATTTTTGGGGAGGAAATTTCGGATCAGAATGTTGAATACAAGAAGAGAATTGGTTATGTTCCTGAAATTGCTGAACTATACGATAATCTTACAGCTAGAGAATATATAACATTCGTTGGCGAGTTATACGGTATGGATTTTGACGAAGCAGATAAGAAGGCTATCAAGTTAATGAAGGTATTTGGTTTGGAGGAAGTTTATTTATCACGAATTGCTTCTTTTTCAAAGGGGATGAGGCAAAAAGTCCTTATCATTTCAAGTTTAATACATAATCCTGACCTATTGTTTTTGGATGAGCCACTTAGTGGGCTTGATGCAAATAGTGTAATGGTATTTAAAGAAATTCTAGACATTCTAGCTGCTAATGGAAAAACGATTTTTTATTCATCACATATTATGGATGTAGTAGAGAAAATAAGTAATCGAATTATTTTAATCAATGATGGTAAAATCGTAGCAGATGGTAGTTTTAAAGAATTAAAGGAGCAAAATGAAGAAGGATCATTGGAACAGATTTTTAATCAGCTTACAGGATTTAATGAACATCAAGCTTTAGCTGAGGAATTCGTATCCATTGTTAAGGGGGGATAACTATGAAGGATTTCCCTATGTTAAAAATCTTAGACTTTTTTCGACCGCTATTTGAATTGTTTGGTGTTGAATATCCAATAATGCGTAAAATTTTAGCAGTAAAACTAACAATGGATAGTCGTAGGACACCGACCATTTTTAATCAAAACAACAAGAAAACAAAGAAAGACGAAGAAAATGGAATCACAAAATCATTAGGAGTGTATGCTTTACTTAGTTTGATGCTCATTCCTTTAGTGCTTTTTGGAAAAAGTTATGTATATGAAATGAGCGCTTTTTTTGGCATTATTATGTTCCTCATAATGACATCAATGATTTCGGATTTTTCAAATGTCTTACTTGATGTGAAAGACAAGGGAGTTCTACATACAAAACCAATTGGAAAAAAGACGATTACTGCTGCAAAAATGGTACATATATCAATCTATCTTTTATTAATAACTACATCAATTACAACTTTGCCAGTAATAGTTGGGACATTTAGACACGGATTTTTATTCCTAATTTTGGCAATAGTAGAGCTTCTTCTTGTCAATTTATTAATAGTTGTCTTAACATCGATTATCTATTATTTCATTTTAAGATTTTTTGATGGTGAAAAGTTAAAAGATATTATCAATTACGTTCAAATTGGACTATCAATTTCGATCGCTGTAGGTTATCAACTAGTTGGTAGAGCGTTTAGCTTTGTAAATTTAGATATGTCATTTTCGCCAACTTGGTATCATTTTCTTATTCCCCCTATCTGGTTTGGAGCTCCATTTGAGTTAATTTTAAATCGTAACACAAGTACATATCTTATTGGATTTTCTATTTTAGCAGTAATAATTCCTATTATTGCAATCATGTTCTATAGTTTATTGAGCCCATCCTTTGAGAAAAATCTTCAAAAATTATCAAATAATAGTGGCATTAATCGAAAAAAAGACAGTAAGTGGAAGAATTGGCTGTCAAAAGTATTTTGCAGTAATAATGAAGAAAAGGTATTTTTTAGATTTGCAGATAATATGATGCGAAACGAGAGGGAATTCCGTTTAAAGGTTTATCCATCATTGGGACTATCACTCGTTCTCCCATTCGTTTTTCTATTCAATCAATTACAAATTTCTTCCTATCATCATATCGTTTCAAGTAAGAGTTATTTAACGATTTATTCGTCTTGCTTAATCATTCCCAATGCAATCGCCATGCTAAAATATTCCGGGAAATATAAAGGTGCTTGGATCTATAAAACAGCGCCAGTATCAAACCTTGCACCATTATATAGTGCAACTTTAAAAGTATTTATTGCAAACCTCTATTTTCCTGTCTATTTTATTTTAAGTATAATTTTTATCGGAATCTTTGGTTTTAAAATACTTCCTGATCTATTAGTTGTTTTTGTAAGTTCAATTTTATATACAGTTATTTGCTCAAATTATCTTAAAGGATCACTCCCATTTTCAGAGTCGTTTGAGGATGCCGGGCAGAATTCTGGTATTAAAATAATGATTGCCTTAGTTTTAGGTGGGATATTAGCATTAATTCACTGGGGGATCACTTTTATTCCATTCGGTGTATTGATTTACTTAGTCTTGCTAATTATTGTGACTTTCTTTTCATGGAAACGTGCTTATAAGACGATTTGGAATTTTTGAAACGAACTAAAAAAGTAGAGGGCACAATGCTTTCTACTTTTTATATTTTATTTCTTGGGTAAGATAAATGAGTGAATTGAGCAATTAAATAGAACTTTTTAATTGATTGGGATAATATGGGATTGTAGCTTAAATAAAAAGTTTGTGAGAGGACGTTGACTATGTCTAATTTATTCAAACCATTCAAATACAAAGGATTAGAAATAAAAAATCGTGTTGTAATGCCACCTATGTGTCAATATTCGGTCCATTTAAAAGATGGGATTCCAACAGATTGGCATTTCGTTCATTATACTAGTCGTGCAATCGGAGGTACGGGTTTAATCATTATTGAAATGACAAATGTCGAAGATCGAGGCCGCATTTCAGATTATTGCCTAGGAATTTGGAGTGATGACCATATACCTGCATTTAAGCGTATAATTGATGAATGTCATAAATATGGTGCAAAAGTTGCGATTCAAATTGCTCATGCAGGACGTAAAGCTGAAGATGCTCCAATTCCAGTGTCGTCTTCACCGAACGCTTTTAACGAGAAATCAAAAACTCCACATGAGTTAACAACATTAGAAGTTAAAGAAATGGTTGAAAAGTTCAAAAAAGGTGTAGAGCGAGCTGTTCTTGCAGGAGTAGATACGATTGAGCTTCATGGTGCACATGGCTATCTCATCCACCAATTTGCATCCGCTTATACGAATCAAAGAACAGATGAATATGGACAAGATAAATTTTTATTTGGAAAAGAAGTCATTAAAGCAGCTAAAAGTGTAATGCCAGCTGATATGCCACTTATAATGCGAATTTCTGCGTTAGAATACGTGGATGGAGGCTATGGACTAGATTATTCTTTCGAAATGGCTAAAGCATTCCGTGATGCAGGTGTCGATATCTTCCACATTTCATCTGGCGGCGAAGGCCCAATCGGTTCAGGAGGTAGACCTGGATCTCATCCTGGATACCAAGTCAAATTGGCTGAACAGATTAAAAAAGAAGTTGAAATCCCTGTCATAGCAGTAGGGAAATTAGATGATGCAAATCTTGCAGAATCTGTACTAGGCAATCAGGAAGCAGATTTAATCGCTGTAGGTCGTGGGATGCTAAGTAATCCTTATTGGGCAAATCAAGCTTCTATCCTTCTTGATGGGAAACCTTTGACTCCAAAACCTTATGAGAGAGCATATTAAGTTAAAATGTGTGAAAAGTACGCTGAATGAAGAGCGTACTTTTTTTATTTAAAAACGAAAAAAAGATCTTGGTTTGTTCCAAGACCCTATTTTGAATTTACTTCATCAAAAAATGGTTTGTTAGCAAAATAATACATAACTGCCATCATAAATTCTCCACCAATAAGATTCCCAATTGTTACAGGAATTAGATTTCGAATCATACCTGATATAGAAATAGTGGTAGGATGATCAATTACAAGTGCAATTGTAAAGGAGCACATATTGGCAATACTATGCTCGTATCCGGACATAAAGAAACAAAAAACAAATAACATCATCGCAGTAATTTTTGTTAGATTTTCAGTTTCACCAAAAGACATTGGTATGAAAAAGGCAAGACACACGAGCCAATTACACAAGATACCCCTTGCGAACAAATGAAAAATAGAATTGTCTATTTTATGTTCGACTACAGATAATAGAAATGCACTTGAGTCAGGGGTATCAAAAAGTCCAGTAGTATAAATGATAAATGCAAAAAGACATGCCCCTAAAACATTTCCTACATAACTATATACCAAGAGTTCAAAAACTTTAGGCCATTTCATTTTATCTCTCAATGCAGCATAAGTGTAATAAAATGTATTCCCAGTAAAGAGATCTCCACCACCATACCAAATCAACACAATAGCAGCTCCAAATGTTAATGCGGCAATTGGGTAAGCAACAGGAGAATTCACTAAGAAAAAGCCGTTCCCTGTTTTGAAAGCTACCATTACACCGAAACCAATAAACATACTTGCAAGCATACTTCTTAATACGTAGCGTAGATGACTTTGGTCAAATATTTTTTGTTTCTTTAAGGCTAACTTTTCTACTTCTAAAAGCGGTTTTACTTCCATCGAATCACCCCTTTTTAATTTGTCCATAAATGGTTAAGAAATAGCATTTTTGTAAATTTTTATGGTAAAATTTAATTATTAACAATTTTCCGTATAATTAAATCAACTGTTATTAATGAGTTGATAAATATCGAATAGTAGATATAGAAAAGTTTATTGGAGGGGTTATTTTGAAAGAAATTATAGTACGCCCATATACATTTGAGGATGCAGAGGCTAAGTTACAATTACATGTAGAAAATAAAGAACATTTTGAAAAATGGTCCCCTACGTTAAGGAAAGAAGACTTTTACACAGTTAAAGGACAAATGAATAGTATTAAAGAGTTTATGGAAAAAAGTGCAGAAGATAGTAGATATGATTTTGCGATCGTTGTTAAAGAAGACGATAATTTAACTTTAATAGGAGAAGTACAATTCATTTTTGTTACACGAGGACCTAAACAAAGTTGTATGGTTGGTTACCATATTGGGGAAAAATTTAATGGTCAAGGATATATGACGAAAGCTTTGAAACTTGCTCTGAAAATAGCATTTGAAGATTTGAAGTTCCACCGAGTGACTTCAGAAGTTAATCCAGAAAACTTAGGATCTTTACGCGTCCTTGAGAAAGTTGGATTTGTGAAGGAAGGATATTATCGAAAAAACTTAAAAATTAGAGATCAGTGGTATGATCATGTTTGTTTAGCAATCTTAGAAGAAGAATTTGCAGAGAAGATTGCACAAAGCTAATTTAGTAAAATAAATAGTTTGATTCACTTAAGATAGACAGGTTACTGTTTATCTTTTTTGATGGAAATAAATTCCAATATCTAAGTAAAAAGTTCAATTTTACATTAATTGAAAATAATTTAGAGGTATTACGACATATTTTTCAGTTTGTCATAAAATTTTAACAATAAAAATAAAGGAAAAATGGCATATTTTAGCTAATTAATAAGAAAGGGAGTTCATACTCTCTTTCTATTTAATAATCGATGCAATAATTCGATTTAATTGTAAGATGCTCAAAGTAAAAAATATGGTGAAAAAAAAGGAGTGGTAGGGATGAATTTCTACATTATATCGGAAGAGAAAGAAAACCAAAACATTCATTATTTTTGTATCGCTGCAGGTAGCCATCGCTACGACTTTGCTGTTATCTTTTCGGAAAAATTTCTAGGGAAAGCAATGGTTGTCTCTATTCAAAGTGGAAGAATGGTATTACTTTGCAGAGAAGACATAGACCATCCAGAACACTGGGACCAAAAGCTTGGAATTGCAGCTGAAGACATCAAAGAAATTGAATCGTTTTTTCATTCTATTTTGGATCAACGATTATTTAGTGATCAATATTAAAAAGCGAGAGTCTCCATATTTTAGGAGACTCTTTTTTATTTATATTTATCAGTTAATTTTTTAGGAATACATATTCAGTTAAATCTATGAAAAGAGATTAGCTATTTTGCTACCTCTTTTTTTATTTTAAAACAAAGAATTAAAAATACATTTCGACACATAATTTTTGTTGCTTCACAAAAAAACATATAATTTATTAATTTCCCCAATTATAAGAAAAAATCAACATAGAAAATTTATGGTTTTCAATAAAACCTAATGATATTTCCTCAAATTTACCAGTGATTCTCTATAAATATTGTATAAATGACAATATTTTTAAGTGAAATGCCCATATACAACCCAAGAATAATTCCACCAATTGCAGAAGATTTTTTTACAGTGGAATATTCCGTGAACAATGGCGACAAACAACCTTTAGACACGATATTCAACTACAAGCATCAGGGGCTGACACCGGTACAATTACAGTTAACGTTACTAGTGATTCCATCTATATCTATTGAGTTTAGTGATAAATAGAAAAGTAATTTTGTGTGGGGTGAAATTAAGTGAGTACTTATTTTTACCCTAGTTTTTTTGTTTAAACAATTATAGCAAAAATATGAATAAGGAAGAATTTACTATTTATCTAAAAAAATAATTAATCGTATATTAATTTTGTTTTAAATACCTTACAATTAATAAGAGTTTGTTACAATTATATCTCTTATTCTATTGAAAATGAGTAAAAACGCTAGTTTCGTTAATTAGGTTTGCAGGTAAATAGACCTTGGAAAATATCGAAAATTTATATTATCAAATGCAAAAGTTCTATTTTTGAGTAATCTAAAAGGTATTATTGAGTGTTTACTAGAAAATAATTCCAAGAGAAAGGAGGGGTTTGACAGTTTTGATTTTGAATTGATGTAACTACATATAAAGTTTAATCCATTTGTTTTCTTCAAAATTCCAATCTTTCATTTAAATGAATGGATTAAGGTTTAGTTGTTACATATGTTTGTCTAATTAATTATCTTTGAATCTATTAAAAAAGGGGCTCAACAATGAAGAAAAAAAATTATTTAGCTTTACCTGTATCAACAATCCTGTTATTTTCAAGTATTTATTCTGGAACAGTTCAAGCTGCTTCAGTAACAGGAACTAATAGTACAGTAGCTAATCAGGCAAACTCTGGTAAAAACCTTAGAAAAAGCCAAATGAAGGAAGTACCAAAAGCGAGTGGTAAAGTACTCCCTAAAAAGGCAGAATCTAAAATTGAAACAAAATTAAGAGATAAATTAAAAAATAAACAATCAGTAACGAAACATAATGAACAAACAGGTGAATTAATCGTTAAATATAAAAAGAAAGTGACTACAGGTGAAATCACTACACTTCAGAAAAAGTATTCTTTAAAGTCTTCAAAGAAATTAAAGGGTTTAAACGCTGAAGTAGTAAAAATCCCGTCAGGTGAAAGCACAACTGAATACATAACTAAACTAAAAAAAGATCCAAACGTTGATTCTGTACAACCGAACTACAAATATTACGCTTCTGACTTCAATAATGCTAATGACTATTATGATCAATTATGGGGACTTAACAATATCGGACAAACCATCAATGACAGTGTAGGAAAAGAGAATATTGATGTAGACGCACCTGAAAGCTGGACCAATTTTAGTTCAAAGCTATCGAAACCAGAAGCGCAAGTAGTAGTTGGTGTAATCGATACGGGCGTGGATATAAACCATCCTGATTTAAAAGGGAAAATTTGGACAAACCCTGGTGAGACAGGGAATGGTAAAGAAAATGATGGGATAGATAATGATCACGATGGGTATGTTGACGATGTCCATGGCTGGGATTTTTATAACCATGATAACACTGTTTACGATGCACTTGATGGAGATGAACATGGTACTCATGTATCTGGAACCATTGCTGGAGCTTTAGAAGGTCCAAATCTAAAAGATAATAAAGGTGTAGTTGGTGTTGCTCCAAACGTAAAAATTATGCCGTTAAAGTTCATCGGTCCTGATGGAGGAACTTCTGCAGATGCGATCGAAGCAATCGAATACGCTAAAAGTATGGGCGTTAAAATCACAAATAACAGCTGGGGTGGCGGAGAATACGATCCATTGCTTGAAGAAGCAATTGCAAATTCTAATAGCTTATTTGTAGCTGCTGCGGGTAATGACGGAATGGATAATGATGAAGAAGGGGCTTATCCTGCTAGCTTTGAAAGTTCTAATATCTTATCCGTTGCTGCTGTTGATAATAAAGGTAACTTAGCACCTTTCTCAAATTATGGTGCGGAATCTGTTGATGTTGCTGCTCCTGGAGTTGACATTATCAGTTCAGTCCCTAAATACCCAATCGATGAAATTACAAAAGCATTAAAAATTGATCAAGCTGGAGCATCGGCTCAAATTGCTGGAGACAATTACAAAGCGATCTTTGATGGCATTGGTTATGAAAAGATATCTGAAAAACAAAGACAGGATGCTTTTGATAAAGCATTAAGTTATTTAGATTTGACGGATACGAATAAGAAAATTTTACTAGTTCAAGATGATGAAAGTGATCTTGCAGACTTGTTAAAAGATTTTATTCCTGAACTTTCTAAAATCTTTAAAAACTATTTACCAACTTATCAACAACTGTTGTCTAAGTATTCTTCGGTAAAAACGGTTACGATCAGTTCTGAAGCTTCTTTATCAATGAACAGTACTGATTTATCACAATACGATGCTGTAGTTTGGTTTACAGGAAACGGTATTGGATTTAACTCTGAAGATGGTACTGCTTTAACTAAATCAGATACAGAATTGTTAAAGAATTATCTTACAAGTGGCGGTAAATTATTATTATCAGGTGTTAACGCTTTAATAGGCCAAGAAAAATCATCATTTGTAAAGGATTCTTTACATTTAAATGTTAATTCAGATATGGGTCCAAGTTTGAATGTTGAAGGTTTATCTGGTGGAATCTATGAAAATACTAAATTTGATGTAAACCGATATGATTTACCTTACTACATAGCTGATTATGTAACTTCGAATGATCCAAAAACAGTCATTAATTCTAAATATGTTTCTGATTATGCCCAAGCATACGATTATTATAGTGGAACATCTATGGCAACTCCACATACTACGGGTGCTGCTGCTATTTTATTAGGTTTACATCCGAACATGTCACCAGAGATGCTTAAACTATATACAAGTGCAAAAGGTACGAAATTAGATTCACTAAAAGGTCTTGTAGGCACTGGAAATATTGTTAAATCATCAACGCTAGATAACTTTGATGACAATGATACACCAGGTATTCCATTAGATAAAAGTGTATTAAATGGAAGTCTAGATTCTAAAAATGACAAAAACGATGTTTATGCAATTTCATTAAAAGAAGGCCAAGGCATCACATTCTCATTAAATGGGCAAACAGGAAGCGATTTTGACTTGTATGTATATAATGAATCCGCATCTAGTGTAAATAATAAGAATGGTATGGTTGCGTACTCAGAGAACATCAATTCATCTAAAGAAAAGATAAACTTTATCGCTCCTAGAACTGGAATCTATTTTGTAAATGTCTACGACTACAATGGTTCAGGAAACTATAAACTTTATTCTGGTAATTTCGGTGGATCCTATGAAGATGATTCTGACTCAGTGACTTTAGATGGAGATTGGATGCCAGCATTTAATCCTGAATTCTCTGAAGAAATGGCAGGAGTACTTAATTCTAGAGGTGAAGTTAATTTCTCATTTGTTGGGTCTAGCATTGAATGGCAAGGTTTTAAAGATCCAACACAAGGAATTGCCGATGTTTATATAGACGGCAATAAGATTGCATCTCCATCTCTTTATAATAGTACGTTGAAATCAAAACAAAGTTTATTAAAATATGATTTTACAACTTATGGCAATCACTCTATCAGAATTGTTTGGACTGGAAAAAGTGATCCAGTGGCAAGAAAATCTGCTACAGGAATCAATTTGGATAAATTTATTGTAAAAGATAATCCTATTTCATTAAAAACTTCATTTGATACGGCAAAGAAATATCCAGTAATTTCATGGAGTGCTCCAAAATGGGCAGAATCATATAATATTTATCGCAAAGAGTCGTCACAAACTGATTATGTACAAATAAATAAAACACCAATTACTACAACGTCATTTACAGATACAACTGCAATGTCGCCTGGAAAAACATACAACTATGTTGTGGTAATTAATACACTGGATAAAACTGAGACACCTTATTCAACATCAATTAATTACGTAAACGATGATGATATTAAAGGAAGAATCTATATAACAGGTACTGCAAAAGGAAGTCTTAATACTGACGCAAATGACTTTAAAGATGTTTGGGCTAAAAACTTAGAAGCAGGCAAAACATATGAAATTACGTTAACAGGTCCAACTAATACAAACTTTGATCTTTCATTATACAACATTGGTACATCAACTATTTATGGTACGAAAGAATTGAAAAAGTCTGCTAGTACAACGTCTACTGAAAAAATTGTCTTTAAACCAACAAAAACTGGAATGTACTATATCGTTCCTTCTGCTGTAAAAGGCTCTGGCCAATATAGTATTAATATTTCAGTTCAAACAACGAAATCAGTAGAGAACAATGATTCTAATGTTAAATACTCTGGAACTTGGAGTAAGTTAAATTATACGAGTGCTTCTGGTGGCTCGATTAATCAAACAAAAGGATCTACTGGATCGCTTCAATACAATTTTAGTGGTACGGGTATTACTGTATATGCATTAAAAGATAAGAATATGGGTAGAGCAGATGTATATGTTGATGGTAAAAAAATAAAGCAAATTGACCTTTATTCTTCAAGCCGTAAATATAAAGTGAATGTTTTTAATTTGCAAAATCTACCAAACAAAGCACACACTATTAAAATTGTTGCTACTGGTACAAAATCTAGTACTGCAACAAACAAGTTAATAAATGTTGATTCATTTAAATTAACTCAGTTTTCTTTAGTTAAATAAGCAAAACAAAAAAATCCTGATTGCTCTTTTGAGTATTTCGGGATTTTTTTTTTCGAATGTAGAATAGTTTAATTTCCTTTACCAAAGGAAATTAAAAGGTAACAAATTTTGTGGAATATTTTGAATAATATAGACGTTTTAACTTTACATTTGGTAAAATTAAGCAGAAATACGTTGGTCATTTCGTTGGCCAGCCTAATTATTTTTTCATTATTAGTGAATGAAAAGTGGAGGATTTAGGATTTATGGAGAGGAAACCAAGAGTGTTTATTGGTTCATCAGCGGAAGCTATTCATTATGTTGAAGCCGTATTTGAGGGACTAAAAAGGGATACGGAAGTCACGATGTGGATGAATGCTTTTGAAGAACTAGAGTACACGATGGATGATTTAGAAAAGCAACTCGATACAAATGACTTTGCAGTATTCATATTTACTCCAGACGATATTATTGAAATTCGAAATGAGAAATATTTAGCAACAAGAGATAATACAATGTTTGAAATGGGACTATTTTGGGGGCGTTTAAAAAGAGGACGAGTTTTTTACATTATGCCAAATGATACGAAAGGCATAGTACATAAAAACTCTATAGAACCGCTGAACTATCATTTACTTTCGGATTTAACCGGTCTTAATTCCTTAAAATATGATATACGTGATGATAAAGATATCGTTCAAGAAGTGGCTGGTGCTTGTATTAAAATAAAGAGAAAGATTAGAGAAAAGGGTTTATTTCCTAATCTTCAATATAAAATTGATGATTTAATTGTACAAAAAAAAGAAAGTGAAGTTGTTGCTAAATTTAGTACACTTCTATCACTAGAACTTTTAAAATCAGACCAAAATAAAGTTGCGATATTCTTATCAGATCATTTAAAAAGGGCACATAGTGTACCCGAAGGTTATGAAATTGCTGATGTAGGTGTATGGAAAGTAGAAAGGTCTGACGGTTTAAAACATGTTGCCGGTAAAAAATCTAGAATCGATTTTTATCATTTTGGTGTAAATGAAGGTATTGTTGATGAGCCAATCTTTGTGATCGATAGTTATCTAAATAGCGAAATTATTTTCATTAAAAAAAGTGAATTTTACAATACATACTTAATATGCTATCCTATTGAAAATAGTATGGTACTAACTGTCACTTTTTCAAGTGAAGAGTATGAAGCAATCGATCTAACTGAAGATGAAAAAGACTTCCTTTTAGGAAGAAATAAAAGATTAATGAAAACAATAAATGAACTTTTTGGAGGTGTTTCTGTATGACTAGGTATATCAACTTAAATGATGCTAAAAAGGAATTCAAGAAAGATTTCTATCCAAAAGTTGAAAAAGGTATTGGCCAAAAGGGACTTGCTGATTTTAATGGTAAAACTGAAAGAGGAATTGTTGTTCTTCGTCGCAAAGCAGAATACGGAACTCCAGATCAAATGAAAGCATATTAAAGTAAAAGGGTGACTAAATTAGTTACCCTTTTTTTTGTTTTGATTTATGAGTAAGTAAAAAGGCGAAAATAAGTAATATAGTACCTCATAAGAGCTACATGAGTAAGTAAAAAAGCAAAAATAAGAAAAGTAGTACCTCATAAGGGCTTCATGAGTAAGTAAAAAGACATAAATAAGAAAAGTAGTTACTCATAAAGGCTTCATGAGTAAGTAAATAAGCGAAAATAAGTAATTTAGTACCTCATAAGTGCTTCATGAGTAAGTAAAAAAGCAAAAATAAGAAAAGTAGTTACTCATAAGGTCTTCATGAGTAAGTAAAAAAGCAAAAATAAGAAAAATAGTAACTCATAAGGTCTTCATGAGTAAGTAAAAAAGCAAAAATAAGAAAAATAGTAACTCATAAGGGCTTCATGAGTAAGTAAAAAAGCAAAAATAAGAAAAGTAGTACCTCATAAGAGCTTCATGAGTAAGTAAAAAGGCATAAATAAGAAAAGTAGATACTCATGAGTGCTTTATGAGTAAGTAAAAAAGCAAAAAAATGAAAATTGGGCACTCAAAAGAGTTTCACCGAAAACCTACTTACGTAACAATGACCATGATAATCACTAATTAACAACCCCATGTTTACAACAGACTAAAAAACATGGTTGCCAAGCTTTTGCACATTAAAAAATTACTCATTATCCATCAGTTTTCTTAACTTAGATTCTGTATTTGTATTTTCAACAGGAGTGTAAATACTACATCTTAAATCAATGTTTCCTTGAACTTGTAAGGATGTTAAGTTAAAAAGCATTTTTCCTGCTTTTGCGTGTCGAAACTCAATTAATACATCTGGGGCCGAACTTACTTCGCTCTCATTCCAGAGTTCATGAAATTCTGGGAAATTTTGTTCCATTTCATTAATAAAGGAAGTGTACCATTGATCGCCCACATATTGTCCGTAATAAGTGCGAAATATTGCTAAGAAACCTTTCACAAAATGCTCCCAATTCACTGCTAAACTTTTAAATTCTTTTCTAGAGAAGAGCAATTGAATAAGATTTCGTTCCACTTTTGGAATTTGTTCGAAATCTAAAAATACGTGAGCTGCTGCTGGATTCCATCCAACGATTTGGCATCTTCGATCTGAAATAATGATTGGACAGTTCCGAAGTTCATTTAATATTTTAGTCAAGGCTGGACTAATGACTGTTTCTTCTTCATTTGAAAATGAGCGTTTTTCAGCTTCCGGTAATGCAAGTGCATATAAATAATTTCGCTCATCTTTATTTAATTGTAATGCATCTGAAATGGCATCTAATACGGATTTAGAAACTGTTATATCTCTTCCTTGTTCTAGCCACGTATACCATGTTGTACTGACTCCTGCTAACGCGGCAACCTCTTCTCTACGAAGGCCCGGAGTTCTTCTACGGGTTCCAACTGGTAATCCAACCATTTGCGGATTTATTTTAGACCGTTGCGTTTTTAGAAATTCTGACAGTGCTTGAAGTCGGGTTTCTCGATTCATCTTATAACTCCCTTCTGAACGTAGTATAAATTATACTAGGATAAACTACAACTTGTAATAGGATAAATACACGTTAAAATTAAGAAAAAACGATTGGAGAACTAATGATGAGAAGAATTGTTATTACAGGTATGGGTGTTATCTCCCCACTAGGAAATGATGTAGATACGGTTTGGAATAACTTAATTAACGGAAAATCAGGTATCACCCCTATTGATACGATTGATGTATCAAATATAAAAACGAAAGTAGCAGGAATCGTTCGTGACTTTGATGCCGAAGAAAGATGGGGAAGAAAGGAAGCAAGAAAATTAGATCGTTTTTGTCAATTTGGTTTAGCTGCTGCTGAACAAGCTTTGGAAAGTTCACAATTACAATTAGAAAAAATCGATCTTGAACGTTTAGGAGTTTATGTTGGATCGGGAATTGGTGGGATTAATACTTTTATCGAAAATGTAAATTTATTAAACGAAAGAGGACCAGCGAGAGTTAGTCCAAGTTTAGTGCCGATGATGATATCAAATGCGGCAGCAGCTCAAATTAGTATAAGATTAGGTGCACTTGGTCCATCTTTATCACCGGTAACCGCATGCTCTATAGGGAATTCAGCTATTGGAGAGGCATTCAATACAATTCGCAACGGAGAAGCGGATGTTATTTTTGCGGGTGGTACAGAGGCAGCTATAACGCAATTATCTTTAGCAAGTTTTGGTAACGCTAAGGCATTGTCCATCAATACTGAACCTACCACATCAAGTCGACCTTTTGATGCAAAAAGAGATGGATTTGTAATGAGTGAAGGTGCGGGGATTTTAGTGTTAGAATCATTGGAACACGCAGTAAAAAGAAATGCGCCCATCTTATGTGAGATAATTGGCTATGGAGCAAGTTCAGATGCATATCATATGGTTGCAACTCACCCAGAAGGACGAGGAGCGTTTTTAGCTATGAGAAATGCTTTAAATAGAGCTGAAATAGCATTACAAGATGTGGATGTCATTAGTGCACATGCAACAAGTACCCCATTAGGCGATCAATCTGAAACGCTGGCAATAAAAAAATTGTTTGGCGAACACGCTTATAAAATTCCTGTTACAGCAAATAAATCAATGCTTGGTCATATGCTTGGAGCAGCAGGAGGAGTAGAGGCAATTGCTTTAGTGAAAAGTCTTCAAGAAGGTATTATTCCGCCAACAATCAACTTAACACAGCCGGATCCCGATTGTGATTTAGACTATGTATCGGAAGGGGCAAGGAAAAAAGAATTAAACATTGGTATTTCAAACTCATTCGGTTTTGGTGGTCATAATTCTGCCATTATATTGAAAAAGTACATTTAAGATTGATCGTAATTATTATTTATCAACACAGTAAAAGCCTCTTTTAAGTAAGAGGCTTTATTTAAGGAACCTTAATCCTTAACCTAATTCATAAAACTCTGCTCATTAAGATTCTTCACCTTACTGTTTTTAAATAAATTCAAAAATAGATAGATTAAATAAAAGAGGAATACAACAAAAAGCCCAACTAAAAGTAGGATTAGTAAATAAATTGGATTGAAATGAAGCCCTAAAGTTGTTGTTTCTTTACCCAGTTTGTAAAAATATTCTAGTGGTGTTCCATTTTCGGGAGCCATTGTGTAAAAGTAATTAGATGTAAAGGGCTCCATCCATTTCATAAACAAATTATTTACAAAGATTGATAAAATGTACAATAAAATAATGAGCGACATTGTTTTTCGCAAAATTTTTAAATTAATTACAACCATATTATTGAAATACGCCCACAAGACAATTCCTACGATTAACATATGCCCCCAAAGATAGGCCATTCCTTGCCAAGTTAGGAGAGATTGATAGTTTGAAAGCCCGTTAGCAAATATAATGCTTACTAAAGCAGCAGGAAGGTTAAAACAAAACGCAATTGAAAATAGCAATTCACTTTCAAATAAAAAAGCAAAAAATAAAATAAAATTAGCAAAATGACAAATTTGTAAAGGGAATTCTTCAGGTGAAATTTGATTCACTTTGTGATAAATTTCAATATTACGACCAACTAAAAGAGCAATCCCAATAAGCGAGAAACCCATACCAATCAATCGTAACGTCTGATTGTTAAAGCGCCTAAATAGAAAATAAAACAAAGTGACAAATAGAAAAGGGCACGCCATAAATAAAAAATGGAATGGACTCCACATTTGAAAGGTCATTGAACTATACTTTCCTTCATGTAGTAAAATACACTTGTTTTCAACGCGATTTACCCCCATTACTTTTTATTGTAATTTGTTTTGAGCAAAAAACGTATCATTAAGCGATCAAACTAAAGACATCAAGTAATCAACACCTATTATTGATTTATTCAAAAGTTTTTTAGAAAGAACCTGGAATTTATACTCTAAACTTGTACAAAAAAAGAAATATTATTTAGGGGATATTGACAACTTATTTTATTCATATTATTATTATCTCATATTCAAGATATTTTAATTTGAAATTATTTGGAGGTGGAAATATTGGAGAATGAATGCAAAACTCTTCGTTTTAATTTTAAAGCACTAATATAAAGAATCTATGATGAATAAAGTCAGAATTGATTAAGTACATTATAAACATGGTCTTTGAAATGCTGCGTAAAAACAATTCAATTCAATATTTTTTTATAAAATTATCTCGAATTAAAGATAAAAAAACAATTAGGAGGATTTAAAGATGTTAAATATTGGTTTATTAATTATTCGTTTAGTAATCGGTTTACTTTTTGTAGGTCATGGAGCTCAAAAATTATTTGGCTGGTTCGGTGGTCATGGATTGAAGGGAACAGGTGGATGGTTTGAATCAATTGGAATGAAACCAGGTGTAACTATTGCACTTTTCGCAGGTTTAGCAGAACTAATCGGGGGAATTTTGTTTACACTAGGACTATTAACACCACTTGCAGGAATTATGATTGCGGGAACAATGGTGATGGCAATTATTAAAGTTCATGGGCCAAATGGATTATGGGCAACAGCTAATGGATATGAATACAACTTAACATTGCTTTCAGTTGCTATTGGTATAGCTTTAATTGGACCTGGTAAATATGCTTTAGATGCATTTTTATTCTAATTGATCTCTTTAGAAATTGATTTTACTAAGTAAACTTTTAATTAGTATAAAAGTGCTGTTAAATAATGAATCTGTTCATTAAAAAATGAAATAATAGAAAATGTAAGACAAATAGTAGTAAGCTAATCGAGCTTTGTTCGATTAGCTTACTTGTATTTTAAATAAAAATGAATTTATAGCATTTTTTTCATTTTTCATAAATTTCGATTTATACATAAACATTCTTTACTGTAAAGTCAAAATTATTACTTTGATTCCATCTATTTACATATGATTTAGTAATTAAAATCTAGGAGGCAAAAAAATTGGATTATCGAATTGAAAAAGATTCAATTGGTGAGATAAAAGTACCCGTAAATAAACTATGGGGAGCTCAAACCCAGAGAAGTTTTGAGAACTTTAAAATCGGTACTGAAAAAATGCCTATTCAATTAATTTATGCTTTGGCATTAATTAAAAAGAGTGCAGCAATTACAAATAATAAACTAGGAAAATTGGATAGTGAAAAAGCAGATGCAATCATTGCTGCCGTAGATGAAATATTAAAAGGTAATCTTGACAATCACTTTCCACTTGTTGTTTGGCAAACAGGAAGTGGTACACAAACAAATATGAATGTTAATGAAGTAATCGCTCACCGTGGAAATGAGTTTTTAGCAGAAAAAGGAAACAATAAAAAAATTCATCCAAATGACGATGTTAATATGTCTCAAAGTTCAAATGATACATTCCCAACAGTAATGCATATTTCAAGCGTTCTTGCAGTAAATGAGCAATTGCTCCCTGCATTAATAAATTTAAAAATGACATTAAACGAAAAGATGAATAAATTTAAACAGATAATAAAAATTGGCCGAACACATTTGCAAGATGCAACACCAATAACACTTGGTCAAGAGATAAGTGGTTGGCATCGAATGCTTGAAAAAAATGAAGAAATGTTAGTAGATAGTATGAAGTTTATTGCTGAATTAGCTATTGGTGGGACTGCTGTTGGTACAGGAATCAATGCCCATCCGAGTTTTGGAACGATGATGGCTGAAGAAATTAGTTCGTTAACTGGACTACATTTTATTTCTGCTGAAAACAAATTTCAAGCATTAACAAGTCATGATGAAATTGTTTATACTCATGGTGCTTTAAAAGCATTGGCGGCAGATTTAATGAAAATAGCGAATGATGTCCGCTGGATGGCAAGTGGTCCTAGAAGTGGTATAGGTGAAATTACCATTCCATCAAACGAACCAGGAAGTTCGATTATGCCAGGAAAAGTAAACCCAACCCAATCTGAAGCACTAACAATGGTTGTAACTCAAATTATGGGAAACGATATGACAATAAGCTTTGCTGCTAGTCAAGGAAACTTTGAATTGAATGTGTTCAAACCAGTCATTATTTATAATTTTCTGCAGTCAGTTAGATTACTTTCAGATTCAATCAGTTCATTTAATGATCACTGTGCAAAAGGCATAGAAGCAAATATAGAAGTGATTGAACAAAATCTAAATCGATCACTTATGCTCGTAACCGCATTAAATCCTCATATTGGTTATGAAAAAGCAGCAACAATAGCCAAGTTAGCATTTAATGAAAATTTGACACTTAAAGAAGCTGCTTTAAAAACGGGTTATTTATCGGAAGACGAATTCGATCGAATGATAAGACCAGAAAATATGATTTAGTTAGATTTTAAATCCTAAATAAAATCAAAAAAATCCTGATGGCCACTTTAGAGCCGTCAGGATTTTTTTATTAATTCTCACATACCATCAATTAAATTTCTATCTACTTTTGAATCTTTGTTCTTCGATTTTAGAAAAAAGAGCGGATTAAGTCAGTTTAAAGTTCGATTTTAGAGGATCAATATTAAAAAAATCATCATAAATTCACATTAAGTTCACATCAATAGATTATAATCACTTTATCCTTAAATATTATTTAAAAAGAAAGAAGGCGGATTAATTGAAGCCCATTAAAACAATTTCAACAGATGAAATGCAAAAATTTGAAGATAAACTTAAAAAATACAATTGGATTTTGATGTTAATAACAGTAATCACTATACCATTTATAGTAAGCTACATGTAAAAAAAGAAAAGTACTAATACTGTTTTCTTTTTTACATATGCCCCCAAAAGAATAGATCTAAAAAAAGCCAAGAATTTTTTCTTGGCTTTTTTATTTTGAATTTATTTATCATGTTTAAAGCCAACAAACGAAATGTTTACAACTTTGAAACAACCTGTGACAAAAAATGAAACATTTAAAAACTATGATACAAATATAAGTTTTCTGGAGTGTGATAAATGAAAAATAAAAATTGCTAAATGTAACGTTACTAATACTTAACAGAATTAGTTTCGGAATCTTCAAGGCTAGCAATTAGTTAAGTAATTTAATATAAATAAGGAGAGAACCTATGTCTAATAAGATTATTTGGATACTTTTGGGAATGTTATTAATCCTTATCCTCATACCGAAAGCCAATGCCACTACATTTAAGTTTAATTTTAACAATAATAAGTTCTCAAATTATGTAGATCATTTGAACTTAAATACGACAAAGGCTACTTGTGGTCAGACAATTGAAATGGGTTTAAAAACGAAAAAAAGTGGTGAAGAAGTTTCACTAACATTTTCAAATGGTACGAATCGAAAAGAAATTTCTTTAATAAAAACATCTAAGAACTCTTTTTCTGGAAAAATGAAGATTACAAGTTCATTTGCAAAAGGTGAATATAAACTTGATTCAATTAAATTTAATCAACAAAATCTAGTAATCTCCGATAAAAAAATCAATTTCACAATTTTAGATTTACCGATCCCAACAATTGATCAAGTAACAAATCAATCAACAGCTATTAAAGGGTTATTTCTTTCAAATAGTCTTGTAGAAGTGTATAACGATTCTAAATTAATTAATACCGTGGTAACAAATGATAAAGGTGAATTTAATGATGTTATAAAACCATTGAAAGAATTTACTAAAATAAGCGTCATTGGGGTTAGTGAAGGATTAGAAAGTAAACCAATTACAGTTAGTGTAAAAGATTCAGTTGCACCATTGATTACTTCTCTTTCTGCTATAACTGATCAATCACAGAATGTAACTGGAAAATCTGAACCTTTCGCAACTGTCAAAGTATATATGAACGAAAATCTAATCGGAGATAATACAGTTAGCTCAACAGGTAAGTTCTCAGTTAAAATTGGTAAACAAAAAGCGAATTCAATTCTCAAAGTAATCGTTCTAGATCAGAGTAATAATCAAAGTACACCACTTACATTGCGCGTATCACATTATACTTCACAAGTGGGAGGTACAGTTAAAAATAGCTCATCGTTATCAGCTGCCCAATTGATGATTATTAATACAAGGACGAATAATCTAACTTTTTATCGTAATGGTAATCTTGTAAAAACCTTTACTGTTGCAACAGGTAAGTCGTCAACACCTACGCCTATTGGAAAATTTGTCATCTCAAACAAAGTTAAGAACCGTCCATGGTACAAGGGAAATATTCCTGGAGGTGATCCTAGAAATCCACTTGGTAACCGCTGGCTAGGATTAAGTGTTGGTGCTGCATATGGTATCCACGGAAATAATAAAGAAAGTTCAATAGGACAATCAGTAAGTTCAGGCTGTGTCCGAATGCATAATAGTGAAATCCAATGGCTTTTTGAGCAAGTTAACATAGGAACAACTGTCATTATTGCTAATTCTTCCAATTCGAATGAAAAGATTGCCAGTTCTTATGGTATTTCAATTGTATAAGTAAAGAAAAGGGAAGTCTCATAGTCGATTTTTTCGACAAAGAGACACCCTTTTCTTTTATATTCCATGGAAAGAGAACGGGTTAGTTTTCTGATTTTACCATATTCTCATACATACATTTGGAGAAATTCAATCATCTGTTTTAATGAATCTTGAACCATTGGGAGATGGAAATCCTTATCAAATACATGTTCTCCGTTTGGTATAGTAATGAACTTTGTTTTCACTCCTTTTTGTAATAGGGCACCTCTCATAAAGACAGATTGTTCGTATGGAACATCTGTGTCTTTCGTTCCGTGTAAAAATAAAGTTGGCGGGTAATTTTTTGTAATGTGTTTAATGGGACAAAATTTGAGAAGCTGATCTTTATTTGTAATTGAATCAACACCTGTTATCTTTTGAACCGATTCTCCTTGCTGTCTTGCGTGTACATAAATTAAATAACGCTTTTCAACCGATCCTTCTGTAATGACATGAGTAGATTGAAGCATTTCAGCAATTTCGTTTGAAACTAAATCCTTTTGTAAATAATACGAGCTTGGATTTGTGGCCCAACTTGCACTAATATCTCCGTAACCATAAAAGGAGACGATTGCTTGGGGCTTAAATTTAAATGTTCCAGAGCATAGAGCAAGAAAACCGCCAGCAGAACCTCCTATTATGATTATTTTATTTGGATCAATCGAGAATTGTTTTGGACCTTCCGTCGATATCCAAAGAATTGCATCTTGAACATCTTCAAGGATGTCTCGTAGCTTAGTTTCTGGAGCTAGCCGATAATCAATTGAAAATAATGAAAATCCGTTACTTGTGTAAAACTGGACCATTTCTTTTGAAATATCTTCTCTCGAACCCCAAATAAGGCCACCCCCATGGATATAAACAATCACAGGAGCTTTTTCACGGTTCGTTTCATAAAAGTCTGCTTTAAGCGAAAAGTTTTCATTTTTTTTATAAATAATTTTTTTTCATTGTTCACGTCCAATAATAGGGATAAATTAATTATATTTCATTGTTGATGTGTGATAGATTTTTATGTAAAAGTCGAAAAATCTTTAAGGCTAACTGGATTTGTAGCAAATCATCTGGATTCTTTAAATCTGTATTTAATATTTCCTTGATTTTTTCAATTCTGTAAATAAGAGTGTTTCTATGCAAAAACATTGCCTTTGCTGTGTCACTTAAATTTTGGTTGTGATTGAAATAGTTCTCTAGCGTTTGAATATAGCCAGTGTCATGAAGATTATCATGTTCTAATACCTTTCCGAGTGATTTCATAAAAAAGCTTTCTAACTGTGGATCTTTTATATTTGAATCTAGAAAATGATAAACAGCATAATCCTCAAAATGAGAGATTCCTTCATTTTTATCAAATTTTTGCATCAATCTAATGGCTTCGTGAGCTTCAGAAAAACTTTTGTGAATTGTACTAATCGTCTTAAACTGACGGCCAATTCCAATTAAAAAAGTCGTTTTATTAATGTTTTTATTAAGAACTTCGAGAATTGTGTTGGCATATAATTTTGTTTCATTTAAGGAGATCGAAGGTTTATTATCATTTTGTCCGATCAAAATAATTAGTCGGTTGTTTCGATGGAAGCATGTAATTTCTCCATCTATTTGACTCGAACACTCATAAACTAAATCTACACATTTTCTTGTTTTATTTTCTAGTTTATATCTCCTATCAACCATGTCTTCAATGATCGTGAGTTCATCCGATTCTAAATTAATAACCATACAGAAGTACATATAATTTGGATTCAGTCCATGTAAGTCGCAGAGAGTTTTGATTGATTCTTTTGACGTTATTTTTCCATTTAATAAATCATCAAAGAAATCATTTCTTATTTTTAGTTTTACCCCTTCAATTTCCCTTTGCTTAATCATCTCAAGCGCTATGATAGTAGAAGCCTGTTCGATTGCAATATAGTCAAATTCAGTTAGTTCATGTACAGTTTGCCAAACAACGATATAGCCAAAAATATCGTTTGCAACTCCAATAGGGAGGATTCTACATTTAATTTCTAAATTCTCTAAATAATAGATTCGCTTTATTAACTTTCTCATTTGGCTAATTCTGTGCGGAATCGAATCGATAAATTCTTTATGGAAAACTTGGCGATCTTTTACGAGATTAAGACAATAGGCTAGATAGTTCGGATTATCTTTATGTTCTGAGTAATGAATCAAATCCCAATTTTCGTCTACAATCAGAATGGGATTATTTACAGTTTCAGATAACGTAGATGATATCCTTTCAATACCTCCACCTTCTAATGCAATACTAAAGAGTGTATTGTGCATGTCTAGCGTTTTTCTATTTAGCAAATCATATCTTCCTGATGCCTTTTCATTAATAATCGATATGACATTAGATAACGTGTATTCGAATGGTAGCTCTAAAATAGGTAAACGGTTCATAATATCATGTCTTATATGACAGTAGCAGGCTTTTTTGTCCTCGGACTTAATACGAAGCAAGTTATCTTAGCTGTTTTAATGTCTGCCATTATTGTCGCAACATTATATTGTCTTAATGGTTATGCTGCATCAAAGTATGGTTTACCATTTACAATGTTACTTCGTGATACGTTTGGTATAAAAGGAGCGATTATTCCAGCAATATGTCGTGGTCTAATTGCTGGAATTGTATTTTTTGGTACTACAACCGTTGTCGGAGCGGAATCTTTGAATGTAATTTTCACGAGATTTATCCCCAATTATATGTCCCTAGGAGGTCATTTTAATCTCCTTGGATTATCAGTCCCAACGATGATATCATACGCAATACTCTGGACAGTTACAGTCTTACTTTTCTTAGGTGGAATGAATGTAGTTAACAAATTTGGTAGTTGGTCTTCACCAGTTGTTTACGTCTTTATCATTGGTGCAGCTGTTTGGGAGATAAATATGGCTGGAGGTTTTGGACCAATTTTTGATTATGTTCCAAAGGCCCCAACTAGTAGTTCACTAGTATTTATTGCCTGTGTGAGTGCTTTAGTATCTAACTGGGCAGGCCCAGTCGTAAATATTTCCGATTTTACCCATCGAGCAAAAAGTCCAAAGGATTTCATTATTGGATTACCTTTAGGCTTTATACTATCCTATATTCTATTTGCAATCACATGTGTCTCATTAATTGCAGGTACTGAAATTGCTTTCGGTGAACCAATCTTTAATATTGTTCATGCGATTAATAAAATTGAAAATACGTTCTCAGTTATTGTCTTAATATTAGCATTAAACGTTGGCGCGATCGCGTTTGTTGTCTTTGCTAATCTTTTGCCATCAGGTTTACAAATGACAGCACTTTTCCCAAAAGTGTTTACTGTAAAATCGGCAGGAATTTTAACAGCTATTATAGGAACGATTATTTTACCTTGGAAACTTGTATCTAGCCCAACGACATTATTTTACTTTTATAGCTTTATTGGTTCTATTTTTGGGCCTATTACAGGTATTATGCTTTCAAGCTTCTATATACACCGCAAAAAACAGATGAAGTTAGATCGTATATATGTACCAAAAGGCAACGATGGAGAATATAAGAATGGTTACAATCCTAATGCTATGATTATTTTAGCAATTAGCTTTATTCTTCCAATGTCAGGTGCTCTACTTAAGAACATTCCTTTTTTAGTAAAAATGAATGAATTTGCTTTCTTTAGTGGATTAATTGTATCGTTTATTTTATATTCTATTTTTGGAAAAATAAGCAAATCGAAATAAAAAGCTTCATAGATTCATAGGTTGATGGGCAACCTAACTACACAACAATATCCATTTAAAATTGGAGGGATTTAATAGTGGATTACATGAAAATGGCAGTAGAAAAAACAATTGAAGGAATGAATAATAAAGTTGATGGACCATTTGGTGCAACAATTGTTAAAGGCGAAGAGATTATCGCAGTTGTTAGCAACACGATGATGAGAGGTAACGATCCATCTGCACACGCGGAAATGGTTGCAATCAGAGAAGCATGCAAAAAGTTAGACACAATGGACTTATCTGATTGTGAAATTTATGCAACTTGTGAACCGTGCCCTATGTGTGTCGCTGCAATTATTTGGTCTGGAATAAGGAAAGTATATTATTGCAACAATTCAGAAGACGCTGATGTTCATGGTTTCTCTGATTTACATCTTCGCAAATATTTAACTGGAGAAGATAAAAGCGTTCTTGACATGGTTAAGGTGGAGAAAAGAGAAGAATGTGATAATTTATTTGAACATTTTCATAAATTAAATAAATAATCTTATTTATACACTACCTGAATCAGTAAAGCTGAAATAATCGAAAGCTTTTCTACTAGTTCATTTACAAAAAAACACGGTCCGGCTCTTTCGTTATTGGAGTCGGATTTTAACATTTCAAAATCAAACTTTTCATGAGGAACATTTTGCAACCAATATGGTAATAGTAGTGTTTTCTCTTCCCTTTAATAAAATGAAATTTCTATTAGTGGAGGAATACTTCCCATTATGTGTAGAAAAAAAGATAAATAACAGGACAGGAGATAGCTCATGGATCGTAAAGAAAGATATTTAACACTTTTTAATAAAATTAGTCAATATAACACTGGGGAAAAGGGGATCACAAGATTAGCTTATTCAAATATGGAACAAACCTGTACACATGCATTTATACGTATGTGTAAAGCAGAAAAATTAGATATCCGAATGGATCAATGTGGAAATGTTATCGCAAGAAGAGAAGGAAAAGTTCAAGGGCTGGCTCCCGTTGCAATTGGGTCTCATTTAGATTCAGTGTACGAGGGTGGGAAATATGACGGGGTGGTAGGCGTCATTGCGGCACTCGAAGTAATAAGTCGATTAAATGAAAAGAATATTGTGACTGATCATCCAATTGAAATTATCTCATTTGCCTGTGAAGAGTCAGCTCGTTTTGGGGTATCAACTGTGGGGAGTAAAGCGATGGCGGGGCGTATTGAAAAAGAGAAGTACCGTCATTTAGAAGATCGTAATGGTATTACGATGGAAAAAGCATTTGCTCACTGTGCCCTTGATTTTAATAGTATTGATGAAGCAAGTAGAGTAGATGAAGAATTTAAGGCGTTTTTTGAACTTCATATTGAGCAAGGTCCAATATTAATAAATAATCATAAAAAAATTGGGATTGTTACTGGAATTGCAGCACCTATTAGACTTCTTGTAAAAATTAACGGAAAAGCGTCTCATTCTGGAACTACTCCAATGAATATGAGAAAAGACGCTTTGCTTGGAGCATCTGAGATTGCATTAGAGCTAGAGAAAGTTGCAATACATGAACAAGAACATGGTACAGTTGCTACAGTTGGCGTATTGGATATCCACTCTGGTGCAATGAACGTCGTCCCAGGAGAAGTACTAATGAAAATTGACATTCGATCTTCCTCAGTACAATCTAGAAAGTTCGTTTTGGATCATTTATTAAAAACGATCGAAAATGTTGAAAAAAATAGAAAGCTAGACATAGAAAGCAACATTATCAGTTCCGAAGAGCCTGTATTGCTGTCGCCTGAAGTAATTGATGGTCTACAATCCATTTGTGTTAAAAAGGAACTTCCTTTTCAAGTGATGCAAAGTGGTGCAGGACATGATGCAATGAATATGACAAGACTTGCCCCAGTAGGTCTCATTTTTGTTCCATCTGAGGATGGTCTAAGCCATCATCCTGATGAATTTACAGATCTTAATGATATATTAATTGGTATTGATGTTTTAGAAGAAGCGGTTTTACATTATGCAAAAGCAGGCATTTCTGTTTCAAAATAATACAATTACATTTGTTTTTTAGTAATACAAGTAAAAGAGGGAAAAATCCATGTCAACAAAATCTGCGTTACCATTTTTACTAACTTATATGTTTCTTGCAATGCTAGGGATTGGTCTTGTCATACCAATCCTTCCTGAGCTTCTAATAGATTTTGGAGCAGGAGGAAAAGCAGCAGGATATTTAGTATCTGCCTTTGGCTTAACACAGTTTTTGTTCTCGCCAATTGCTGGCGATTTCTCGGATAAATACGGACGGAAGCCGATGATTGTCGTTGGACTGTGTCTATTCGTTATTTCAAACATAATAGCTGCTACTGCAGATCATTTTTTAATTTTTCTTGTTTCAAGATTAATTGGTGGGATTGGCGCTGCTGCATTAATTCCATCCATCATGGCATATGTCGTTGATATCACGACTGAAGAACAGAGGCCAAGAGCAATGTCATTTCTAGGTGCTTCCATGTCATCTGGTTTTATTGTTGGTCCGGGTTTAGGTGGTTTACTTGCTGAGTTTGGCACGAGGACTCCTTTCTTCGCGTCTGCAAGTATTGGTCTTTTGGCGGTAATCAGTTGCATTCCATTATTATCGGAATCCAAAACTGCTGAGGAACGTCTTAAACATTTAAAATCAAAACCGAAAAAAGAAAATATTTTTCGTCAACTTTCACAATCGGTTAAATCTCGTTATTTTATCATACTATTATTGATATTCGCTCTTAGTTTCGGACTAACACACTTTGAAGCTATCTATCCATTGTTCGTTACTCAAAGTTATGGATTTACAACAAGAGAAATATCGATCTTGTTTATGGTTTGTTCACTGATTGGTACATTCAACCAATTAGTACTAACGAATCGCCTTACACAAAGGTTTGGAGAAAAGCCTATTATTAGCAGTATGCTCTTGTTGTCCGGTGTTTCACTTGTGTTCTTGCTTTTCTCGGGAAATTTCTTTTATGTAATGGCCATAACAATGTTGTATTTCACATTTAATAACATCTTACGTCCAACGATTAACACATTGCTCTCGAGGGAAGCTGGAAATGAACAAGGTTTTGTAGCAGGATTGAACAATGCCTATATGAGCCTCGGTCAAATTTTCGGACCAATTCTTGCGGGGGGGTTATTCGATATACATATCAATCTTCCTTATCTGTTTGGAGCATTCGTATTACTAATTAGTAGTTTTGTTTCTTATAGGTGGGTAGGGTATAAGAATAGAAAAATCACTCAAGATATTAGAGAAGTTAAGGATCAGGCATTATAATTGAAAGAATATCAGAGGAAAGAAAGGGGAGAATTACCCCTTTTATTTTTTTTGAAAATTTTTTCATTTGGTAGATAAGCAGACAATTTTCTTTGAAGAAAGTAGGGATTGAGCCTACTGGGAGGCCGCTGATGCATGTCGGTCAGCATCAACTCCTACATTTGTAATACTAATCCTCTTTTTAATGCAAAAACTATGTAAATATATTTTCGTTATTTCCTTTGCTTGAATATTAGGTTTTTCAACCTTTACAGCGCATCAAGTATCAGGAATTGTTGCTATTCAAGTTTTTTTTGCTACGATTGGTGGCGTTTTAAGTTATCGTAAAAGTGGATATCTAAATAAAACAATTATTTTATATATGGGAATTAGTGTATTAGTCGGTAGTTTTATTGGAGGATTTGGATCACACCTACTTTCAGAAGAAGGGATTAATTTAGTTTATGGTTTTCTAGCATTGATTGCTGTCGTATTGATGTTTGTACCAAAAAAGGAAATTAACATAAATATTGAAAAAGACCTTACTTTTAATAAATGGATTGCAGCTTCACTAGCATTCATTGTTGGAGGAAGTGCTGGTGTTGTTGGTGCCGGCGGAGCGTTCTTATTAGTTCCAATTATGCTGACCATATTAAAAATTCCAACACGTGTAACGATCGCATCATCACTTGCGATTACGTTAATTTCATCTATAGGAGTAACGATTGGTAAGTTCACAACAGGTCAAGTAGATATAATCCCAACGATTATAGTTGTGATTGCAAGTATTGTTGCTTCTCCTCTTGGAGCAAAAATTGGAAAAAAACTAAACGTAAAAATGCTGCAATTAATCCTTTCTATACTAATTGGGATAACAGCTTTAAAAATTTGGATTACTATTTTAGAAACATGGATTTAAATGAAAATACAAAAGGAAGATCTTGTAAATTTTAGAAGATCTTTATCATTTTATTCCAAAAATGCATTAGACAATTTTTTGAAGAAACCTCCTAAATAAATATACAACTATATTAAATAGGAGGTTTTCACATGATTAAGGAAGTAATTTCACATCTTCATCCAATTCTTGTTCATTTCCCAATTGCATTTATCACTTTAGCAGTTCTAAAAGATTTTTGGAGTGCATTTTTCAAAAAAGTAAACTTTCAAGCAGAGCGTGGTATGTGGCTTTGGATTTTTGCAGCACTTAGCTTTCTGTTTCTACTGGACCAGAAGAGATGGCAAGAGGGAATACTACTTTCTTGCATATACACGATCAATTAGCAATACTTACAAGCTGGCTAGTAACAATTGTTGCAGCTTTTAGAATTTATTCTACTTATTTCAAGAAAAAAGAACTATTTAGTAAGCTTAATTTTTTATATTTAATCTTTTCACTGGTTTCACTTATTCTAGTATTATCAGTAGGATATTATGGTGGGAAAATGGTTTATATTGATGGTATCAATGTAAAAGTTCATAATAAATTAGTAAATCCACCTAAATAATTTTATCACTTGATCTATATCAAAGTTTGAAATTGAATAAGATGCATGAACACTTACAATTGTTAATCAATTAATATTGTTGAAAGACTACTGCAACAGTTATTGCTAATTGAATTTTCAAATGATGAATTTATAATCTATGAGCCTTAATTGGCTCTTTTTTATTTGAACTCTATTCAATAATCGTATCAAAATATTAATAGTTCATTCTTGATCAATTGGAGAAACAATCTGATCTTTATAGGTATCAATATAAATATTTCCATTTGCTGCCAGCACAGCATACACCACTTCTTTCGTTTGAAGATTACGTTTTTTTAGCTCTTCTTGTAATTTTAATTCTGACAGATTATTTTCTCTTAAATTTTTTGAGATAATTTCCCCATCCATAATCAACTCAATAGGTAAATTACTTTCCTGTTTTGTCGGTATATTTAAATCTTGTTTTGTTACGTTTCGGTATTGAGGTTTTTGTAAAAAAGATACTTTACCATTTGTTTCAACTACTACATAAAGAACTTCATCTATGTTAAAAATTCCTTTTTCTCTTAATTGTTGATTTAAATAGTCTAGAGAATAGCGCATTTTTCTCATATTAGCCTCTAAAATTTTTCCATCTTCAATTATGACAGTTGGATTACCTGCAAGTAAATTTCTACCTATTCTGCTTTTCAAGGAAATATAACTAACGAGTAAAATGACTAAAACCAAAATTAAAAAAGCTAATACTGCATGGTGGATTTTTATATTTAAATTAAAAGCCAAATTTGCAATAATGCTCCCAACTGAAATAGCTGCAATAAAATCAAAGGTATTCATCTCAGCAATAATTTGTTTTCCTAATAGTTTAGCACCGATGAACAATATCAAAAATGCTAGCATTGTTCTTGTAATAATTTCAAAATGTTCAGGCATGGGCAACTACTCCTTTTACCAGTAACCTTAATTTATTTTTAATTATTATTATCATTAAAGTATTTATATAATCTCCTTATAAAAGAGGTTTAAATTGATAGACAAATTTAATTATGTAGAAATTAGTTTGTGCAACTTAGAAGACTTGCATCTCAATTTCTGCAATTTAATGAAAAAAGCACAAAATTTTCATTAAGTTTTCACTTTTATGGTGTAATTTTTAGAAGAAACAAATTTTAAATGGCTACCTTTTTTTTGAATAATAAGAAAAAGTAATCTAAATTTATCTTAAACTGTTTATTCAGCTTCTAAAATGAAGCCATCTGATAAGAAAAGTTTTCAAAAAAATTCTAGAAATTTTATTAATTTTGCTTAGCAATTAAAGGAATTTTAAGAATTACTTATTATAATACAAGATGATAATAAGAACTGGAGGTATGTAAATGGGCAAAATGAGTAAAAAATGGGTTACTATCTGTTCAACTGCAATAGGAGCGATATATGCTACTGGCTATTTTACAACTGATATTCAAGATTCGAATGTAGTATCGCCAAAGACTGAACAGGTCAATGTTCCGTTAAATAAAAATAATATTGTAAAAAAAAGTTTATATAAAAATGGAACTTTTTATGGGATGGGTTCTAATCGTCGTGGATCGATTCAAATCGCCTTAAAGATAAATGAAGATAAAATTATAGATGTAGAGATAAGTAATTATGGTATGCATTATTCTGAGAATGACATAGTAAATTTACCAAATGAAGTAGTAAATGTTCAAAGTTCACAAGTTCGGAATGTGTCAGGAGCGACATATAGTACACAGGCCTTTAAAGATGCTATTCAAGATGCTCTATTAAAGGCAAGGAATATATAATGAAGAAAATCATAAGAAAAACGAAATTATTTATGGATACGGTTGTTGATATTAAAGTAGTCACATCAAAATCGATTGAGGAAACGGATGCTTCAATTAATCGTGCATTTGATTTTTTTCGAGAGGTTGAAAAGACATGTAGCCGATTTAGTTTGGATAGTGAATTAATGAAGGTGTGTAAACAAATTAATAAACCAGTAGCTGTTAGTCCATTATTATTTGAACCATTAAAATTCGCGTTAAAAGTAGCTAAATGGACAAATGGATTATTTGATCCATCGGTTGGTCAAATAATGGAAAATGTTGGTTTCAATCAACACTATTTAACAGAAGAGTTCATACAAAATAATACATCGGAAATAGTTAATTACGCTGATATTTCCTTAAATGAAGAAGATAAAACAGTACTATTAAAAAAGCCTTTAGTGATTGATTTAGGTGCTGTTGCCAAAGGTTTTGCCATTGATCTTGCTGTAAATGAATTGAGACAATTTGATGGATTCATTGTTAATGCTGGTGGGGATCTTTATGCAGGAGGATTAGATGAATTAGGGGATAAATGGAAAGTAGGAATTCAGCACCCAAAAAATAAGGGAGAAATCATTCACTCAATAGAAATTTCTAACATGGCGGTTTGTACTTCTGGAAGTTATGAACGTAATAGTAGTTTAAACCCAGGAATTCATCATATTATTAATCCCAAAAATAAAAAATCACCAACTGAATTGATTAGTTGTAGCATCATAGCACCATATGCAATGTTGGCTGACGCATTTTCAACTACATGTTATTTAATGGGAAGAAAAAAGGGACTAGCTCTATTAGAAGAAGTTGGATTAGAGGGCATTTTAATTTCATCCGACTTACAAATTTATCATAAAGGAGTGGATATGATTGACTATTAAACAATGGATGAAGTCACCAAAAGGATATGTGATTCTGTCCTTAATGATTTTACTCTTAATTGCTACAATTGATTATCAAACTAGTAGAGGAGCAATTAACTGTATGATTGCCGTTTTTGTGGCAACAATCACAGATCTATTCTGTTTGTTAATTTTAAAAAGGAAAAATATTAAGCCATACGGAGCAGTTATTACTGGAATTATTGTCGCGATGATTTTAAGTACAACCACTGCATGGTATGTGATTGTTTTCACTACAATCATTTCAATTTTATCAAAATATTTAATTGTTTTTAAAAGGAAACAAATATTTAATCCAGCAGTTTTTGGTCTATTAATGTCTATCATCCTTTTTCACACTGAACAAAGTTGGTGGGGAGCATTTGGAGATCTTCAAGGTTGGACAAATATATTTTTATTAATCGCTGGGTATATCGTTGTGAGTCGTGTAAATAAATTTCCTATGGTATTTTCATTTTTAGGAACCTATTTCATTCTCTTAATACTGACTAAACTTTTTCATATTGGAGATGCATCGGATGCTTTTCGTAGTCCATTTATAAATGCTTCGCTTTTCTTTGCATTTTTTATGCTCACTGATCCTCCTACATCACCAGCCAAAGACAAACAACAAGTTTTTTTCGGTTTAATATGTGCACTAGTAGGAGTTACAATTTATACTTTATTTGGAGGATTAACCTATTTATTTACAGGCTTGATGGTAGGCAATTTATTTAATTTATTAAAATCAAAACCTTCAATTCAAAAATTCAAACAAAGGAATCAATCCTTTCATAATGTATGATTTTAGTAACAATTGATAAGGGTTAGTTTTTCCCATTACAAACAACGAAAAATATCAGGGGATTTCAATTGAATCGTTTTTTCTGAAATCTATAGTTTTAAGACTGTTCCATCTTGTTTATGTTTTGTTCATTGATTTGAGCTTACACAATAATAAAATTCTATCTCAAAGCAAAAAAGCTCAGATTTATTCTGAGCCTTTGTTATGATTGCTGAATTAGGATTTACCTCAATTCATTGCACCTGTTAGAAAAGAACATTAAATCGCAAATGTTTCTTTGGATTTAAGGAGATAACGTTCGATAAATTCAGCTAATCCATCATTTTCATGATGTCCAGTTACAAAGTCAGATGCTGCTTTAACTTCTTCGCAAGCGTTCCCCATTGCCACACCTGTGCCAACATGACGAAGCATTTCAATATCATTTGGTCCGTCTCCTATAGCTACTACTTCATTTGGATTAATTCGATATGCACGAAGTAGTTTTTTAATAGCAGACCATTTTGAAACATTTGGAGCAACCATTTCAAAACCGTCATTCCAATCTATGACTTCAGCTTCCTTTTTAAACAAAGTAGATAATTCAGTATATTGTTCACTTGTTCGAACACTATATTTAAGAACATCCTTATAATTAGCCAGTCTTAAGTCACCAAGGTATCGTGGTGGAATTTGCCCAACTTTTGTCCAATAATCAATTTCTTTATTTGTTTCTTTACAGTAAAGTCCATTAGCTGTATGGATAATAACATTACAAGGGTTTTCAGCAGTCAGATGATGGAGTAGTTCTTCGTTCACTTTGACTGTCTCCATTTGAATCATTCTTCCTGTCTCACCATCATGAATGGCGGCACCGTTCAAACAAATCATCGGAGTTTGTAACCCAATTTCTTTATGGTAGGGAGCGGTCACTTCAAAGTGTCGACCAGTTGCTAGAAAAATCATGACTCCTTGATTAATGAGCTTATTAATGGCTTCCATATTTCTGCGAGAAATGTCGTTTGAGACTGTTAAGAGTGTACCATCCATATCGATAAATAATGCACGTATATTCATTTATTCTGCCCCCTCATTTGAAGTTAAACCCATCATATCATCTGAATATTAAAAACTAGTAAACTCAGTGTATAGATATATTGAAGAATAATGAGTAGCAGGGAAATGAAAAAAATAACCGTAAATGTGATAACAGTTAAATAACTAAAGTAAATCAATTCAATAAAAAACAATTCTTTGCAATTCAACCTGATTTACTGAAAGGGTCTCATATAAGTAATTTTATAATTACTAAAATCTTAATGTACTACTAAAGTAATTTGTTGACGAGAATAACTGTTTTTATAGATGGAATTCGGTGTTTAAAGCATCGGAAGGATGTATTAGAGAATGAATTTAAATATAAATTGAATACTTTTATTGTATATAAATTGGAAAGAACGAAAAAATAAAATAGAAAATAAGATGGAAATTCTAGGAAGATAATATTTAATACTTAGAAATAAGTAAACAAACTCGATTGGGTGGTCTAAATGCGTTTAAAATCAATTAATCGAATTTTAAATGATCAAAAGTCCGAGAAAGAAACGAAGTCAATAACGTCCATATTTCAACAGGCTGCTAAATCGAGCGATTTCTACCAATTTTCATTATCTGAAGAGCAGGATCTAACCATTAGTTACTTTAAAAGTATGGTAGATGCCGATAAAATAAATAACCTTTTACTTCCGTCATTACAAGAGCATATTAAGAAAATTAGTACCATTAATGATGTGAAGAAGTCGATTCCTTTTGAGGATGTCCAATTTACAAATGACCCACTAGATATCGAAAAAAGATTAATAAAAGGATATGTTATTCTTGAATTCAAGTATTTCAAGCGCTTTTTGACAATAAGCGTAGAAAATCCAAATCTTGGTTATCGCGAGAATAATGATACAGAAAATGAATTTAGTGTTATTGGTCCAAAAGTTGGATTTGTTGAAAATATTAGTACTAATCTTCATTTACTTCGAAAACAACTAGCTGTACCTGAGTTAGTTTTTGAGGAAATCAAAATAGGTTCAATGTCTAAAACAGAAGTAGTTATTGCATATTTGGATGGAATTACGAATCCAGAATATGTACAAACTGTTCGTCAACGATTGGAAGACATCGACTTCGATGTTATTTTTGATAATTCTCAAATTGATCAAATTATTTCCGATAACTCAAATACGCCTTTTCCAATTTTTTTATCAACTGAACGGACTGATCGGGTTGTATATGCAATGGTTAATGGGCAAGTTGCTATTCTATCCAACGGATCGCCTTACATTATTACTGGGCCAACTACAATATTGGATTTTTTTATTTCTCCTGAGGATTATTATCTAAATTGGGTATTAGGATCATTTTTTCGAATCATTCGTATAATGAGTGTTATTTTCTCATTGTTTGCTACACCAATATATGTAGCCATATTAACCTATCATTATGAAGTTTTACCGGATGATTTATTGCAACCCCTCATTAGTTCAAGAGCTCATGTTCCTTTTCCCCCGATATGGGAGGCCATTTTTTTGGAAACTACTATTGAACTGCTGAGAGAGGCAGGAGCTCGCTTACCTACAAAAATTGGACAAACACTAGGTATTGTAGGTGGTATTGTAATCGGACAGGCATCTGTCCAAGCAGCACTAACAAGCAATATTTTACTGATCATTGTATCACTGTCTGCACTTGCTTCTTTCACAACACCTATATTTAAAATGTCAAATGCAATTCGACTTTTGCGGTTTCCACTTATTTTACTTGCAGCATTTATGGGCGGTTTTGGAATAATAATAGGATTTGTTCTTCTGCTAGGGCATTTATTAAAGCTTAAATCTTTAGGAAATCCATATATGGTTCCTTTGTATCCTTTTAGAATAAAAAGCTTAAGCGATAGTTTTATTCGGTCATCCTATCAATTTACTTCGACTCGAAGTAGATTTTTAAGACCCCTTTCATTAAAAAGATATAATCCTAATAAAGTTAAGGATGATCGAAATAATGAAAATGAATAGTATAAATAGAAAAAATATATGCTTCTTTTGTGCTTTTTTTCTACTATCCTTGTTACTATCAGGCTGCTCTTTTCCACGGCAAAAAATTATTGATGAAGTACAAATTCTATCAGTATACGGTTTAGATAAGGTTAATGATCATTTTGTTGGAACGGCACTTTATTCTGATTATACCGAAGTAGGGAATAAGGGGAGCTCTATTCTACAAGGAAGTGGTAAGAAATCCCTATTAATTAAACAAGCTTTAAATGAACAATCCCCAAAACCAATAGAAATTGGAAAGTTGAACCTTCTAATTTTTGGAAAGGAACTAGCTGAAAATGGGGTGTCTTATTTTGTTAAGGCGGTTTGTAGGGATCCATTGATTGGAAGCAATGCACTATTGGCTGTTTCAGAAGAACCAGCCGGGGAATTATTAAAGAAAAACAAAGAAAAGGACAGCAACTATATCTATAAATTGGTTGAACAAAATTTTAAGAACCAATTTGTACCGCTTCCAACTTTTCATAGTTTTTTATTTGATTACTATGGAGAAGGTAGAGATGCTTCAATACCATATATTAAGATAAATCAAAACGAGAATATTGAAGTAAGCGGGTTAGCTGTATTTAAGAAGGACAAACTTGCTCTTATCTTAAATCCTAGAGAAAGCTTACTGTATAAAATATTAAGAGGAAGAGTAATTAGAGGACAAACAGAAATCAATATACAGAAAGGGAAGAAAATTGATTCTGCAATATTAACGATATTAAATGGGGACGAAAAAAGATTAATTAAAGCCAATAAGGCAAAAACAAAAGTGAAATTTGATATTACTCTAAATGGGATGGTAAAAGATTATCCAGAATGGCTAGATTTAATGAAAAGAGAAAATAATCTATTTTTAAACAATCAATTGGAAAAACAAATGAAAGAAGATTTTGAAAAACTATTATTAACCTTTCAAAAACAGCAAGTTGATCCTATAGGTATAGGTGATATAGCAAGAGCACACTCGAAAAAATGGAACGAAAAGGAATTTTATGAAAAGGTGTATCCAGCTATTGAATATGATGTGAATGTAAAAGTAGTATTATTTCAATCTGGGATTGGCGAGTAAAAAGTGGAGGAGATCGTCTATGGGTAAACAATTAAAAGAAAGTCTGACAGTATCTCCCTTTTTTTTATTTTTTCTTATTCATAGTACCCAAACAGGTGTTGGCTTGCTGAATTTTCAAAGTAATATAGTAAAAGGAGCCGGACAAGATGCATGGGTTTCGGTTTTACTAGTTGGTATCTCTATACATATCATTATTTGGTTAATGTATTATTTGTTAAAGAAATCAAATAATGGAGATATTATGTCTTTACACCAACAATTATTTGGGAAATGGTTAGGAAATATATTAAATACTTTTTTTTATGTTTACATGCTATTAGTGATTACAACGATCATTCGATCCTATATAGCAGTTCTTATTACTTGGGTTTTTCCATATTTTCCAATTTGGCTCTTATCATTTATTATGCTTTTTGTTATCACATATTTGGTTATTGGAGGATTTAGAGTCATTACAGGAATCTGTTTTTGGGGAGTAATAATTCCTTCTCTCTTATTGTTAACATTTTACTTTCCATTGAAATATGCATATTGGACAAATTTATTACCAGTTTTTAATCATAGTATAAGTGACTATTATGTTTCAGCAAAGTATTGTATTCTCATGTACTCAGGACCTGAATTTTTGCTTATATACTTTCCGTTTATTAAAAATAATCAAAAATCTCAAAAATGGGCACATATATCACAAGCGTATACAATCATTTTATACTTATTTATTACTTTCGTTTCATTTGCTTACTTTAGTCATGGACAACTTAAACATATTACTTGGCCAACTCTAATGATGTCAAAAATTATTCGCTATCCTTTTATAGAAAGATTTGAATATGTATATATATTTTTATGGCTCTTAGTAATACTTCCGCCTTGTTGTATGGCATTGTGGGGAGCGTTCCGAATTTTAAAAGAATCGTTTAAATTTAAAAGTAGAAAGTCTTTATGGTTCTCAATAATTATTGTTCATTTCATGGTGATCAGTGTCAAAAGTAAATTGGATGTAGAGAAAATAGGGACTTTCATGACATATGTCACTACTAGCTTTCTATATGTTTATATACCAATTTTGTTTATTATTTATATGGTCTTTCAAGCTTTTAAAAAAGCCGAACGTTTAGGGAGAAATTAGTTTGATACATAAAATAAATAGTAATTTTTGAGCCAATATTCACTTGGGGACTTCAAATAAGTAAAAAAGCTAACAAATTAGTTAGCTTTTTTTACTTTACAAATTAAATTAATTTTATTTTTTCTTTATCTCAACCGCTCTAGTGTCATTTTTGATAATTTATAAGCTTCCTAATTTAAAAATGAATGATAAAAAATAACTGATTAGTTTTCGTTCTCAACCTATTATAAAAATATTCACAGGTAGGGAATATTTGTACTTATTAATAGCATATAGAAAAAAATAGGGATTCTCCTTTTTTGTAGAAAATTAGAGGGGTTTCTAACGTTTAGAACGAACATTCTCAAATAGCAGATATGATGTGGAGCAATTTTTGTTAAATCATTACTAGATCAAAGATTAGATTTGTATTTAATCATAAATTTGATGCAAAACGTTTATAATTTAGAAACATTTATTTGCTATGATTTGAAAAGGGTCAATATTGACATATACATCATATTGAATTTAGAGGTGAAAATATGAAAAACAATATTAAAAGGTTATCAATGATTGCGATTAGTAGTTTCATATTATTATCTGGTTGTATAGAAGCTAAGGCTCAGAAAAATGTAACTGTTTCAAAAACTGACCCGATACTTATTGAATTAAATAAACTAACTCTTAAAGAAAAAATTGGACAAATGATTATCGCAGGCTTTGATGGAACAACATCAAGTAATGCAGATACTCTTTTAAAAAATTATAAATTAGGTGGCGTAATACTGTTTGGAACAAATATAAAAAGTCCAAGTCAATTAGTAAATTTAACAAATGACATAAAAACATATAATAAAAATAACAAGATACCTTTGTTTATCTCTGTCGATCAGGAAGGCGGTAGAGTAAATCGAATGCCGTCAGCGGTTTTAAATACACCTTCTGCAAGAACAATTGGAAATAAAAATAATATGCAATATGCATATAATATAGGTAATATGATTTCAAAGGAGCTATCATCCTTTGGATTCAATACTGATTTTTCACCAGTATTCGATATACAAAGTAATCCTAAAAATACAGTCATTGGAGATCGTTCATTTGGAACAAATTCAAGTATCGTTTCAAATATTGGTATTGGAATGATGGATGGAATTCATAAAGGAAACACAATTCCTGTCATTAAACATTTCCCTGGGCATGGGGATACTTCAGTAGATTCTCATTTAGACCTTCCTATAGTGAATAAAGATCTATCAAGTTTAAAAAAGTTTGAGCTAGTTCCATTCAATAATGCAATTAAAAATCATGCGGATATGGTGATGGTAGCTCATATAGTAGTAAAAAAGGTAGATTCTAAGTATCCAGCTTCTATGTCAAAAGCGATGATAACGGATCTGTTACGAAAACAATATGGCTATAATGGTGTTGTCATAACGGATGATATGTCAATGGGCGCTATCGCTAAACACTATAACTTAAGTAACGCAGCAGTAACTTCTATTAATGCCGGTAGTAATATTATTTTGATCGGACATGGAAATGAAAATGTGAAAACCATATACAATAGCATCTATACAGCCGTTAAAAATCAAAAAATATCAGAAGATACAATCAATAAAAGTGTCTATAAGATTCTAGCTTTAAAACAAAAATATAAACTTAACAATAATAAAGTTCAACCTGTCAATGTTACAAATTTAAATAAACAAATAAAAAAAGCCGTTACTTATAACAATGAAACTAGTAATAAGCAGTACTTACTTTTAAAAAATATTTCGACGAAGGCTAATGAAGGAAAAATAATCAATGCAGATTTTAATGTAATGAATTCGAATATTGACGGGGTAAGGCAAAAATGGGGAAAAGAAGACAGTAGTGTATATGTGGCCGCTGCTAAAGGAACATATAACACTTACACAAAGAGAAACGTAGTAATTGGATATCAAAAAAGCCATTTAATATTTGAATTACGCTCATTTGATCCTCAGTTAAAATCTTTAACGATTAATAACATAAAAAATTATTTTGGTTCACCTAGTTCTGAAGTTACTACCTCAAATAACGAAAAAATAATAACTTATTCAATTGGATCTAATAAGCTTAAATTTGTTTTTCCTTTAAAGAAGGCAAATATTGTATTGGATCATTATTCAATTTACAATCCTAATAACGTTAATAAATAATATGAGTAATTAAATGTAGGTATATTACATGAAATAACCAACTTTAAACCTGTTCCTGTAACGGAACAGGTTTTTTATTTTACTGAAATTTTTTTTTTCCATTCCAATTGATAACTAAAATGAAGCATTACTTTATCGAACTGTGGGTGTACAAATATTATTAATATTAAAATGTTAGTGTTTTGTTATCAATGTGATATTGAGTAAGAATGCATGAAGTAATATCTTTACATGAGTACATAATTTTTTTAGAGAAGATTTTGATTTAATTTGATTAATGTGAAATAGGGTGAATTGTAATGTTTTATTTATTGATAGCTGTTGGAACTATACTAGGGTACTTTCTGTTAATTCTACCCGTATATGTATACGCAATAATTCTTGTAGTGGGTTCATTGTGTTCTTTTATTGCAATTTATATTGAATTAAAAATTTTAGAGAAAAAAGTAAGAGCTAATTTATTATAAACGATCTAATTAATTGAAAAAATAAGTAAATGTTTTTTTAGTTAATTATTAAAAGGAAATACAATTATTTGCTAAAAAGAGTGTAGAATTTTAAAAAAATACTACACTCTTTTACATTCGTTTTTATATCTTTAATTTATTACATATCTTCTAGTTCAAACATATAACCATATCGAGGGACAGAAACTATCTTTTGACCGTATTTACCTAATTTTTTACGTAATCTATATAAAAGGGTATTAATTTCTTCCCGTCCTACATTAGGTTGGTCAATTTCACTAGTAATTCGTTCCGGCCAAACGTTTATTTTAATTTCGTTATAGCTAACTGCGCTATTGGCTCTTTGATATAACAACAAAAATAATTCTGTGTCTTTACTAGTTAGATGGATTCTTACTCCATCAATTAAAATTTCTCTCTTAACTACATTCACTGTTAAACCATTGAAATCGTTTAGGTGTTTATCTAAAACTAATGGCATATCAAGTGTGTCTCCAAGGTTCTGCTCTGATAGATTATGAAAAATAAGTACAGCGGCACCACTTGCAAGACTTATACAATCGCCATCACGAAGAAAATATGGTTTATTTTTTTCTATTAAAATATGATTTACTTGTGTTCCATGTTTACTCATGAGATCAACGATAGTGTAATTTTCTTCTTTATCGAAACAAATTAGAGCATGTTTTCTTGAAATATATTGACTTGTAAAAGGAATATCTGGGAAATCATTACCCCACGTACGCCCTAGTAACGTTTCATTAAAGGAAATTGGAATTCTATTTTGGTTTGTGGCTGTTTCTCCTTGTTTTATAGAAAGATACACGTTTTGAATACTCATGTAGTTACTCCTTTGAAAACTAATCTAGTTAAACCAAAAAGAGTATATCACATGCAACTAATTTGTAAAGATAATTGATTTTTTATTGTGGCTTAAAAAACAGGAACATATGAATCTCTTCTATTAATACCTAATGAATCTAAATAGAATAAAAGTTAAACATAAATAATGATTTTTGAGCCATCATTGGCTTAGGACTTTCATAGAAGCAAAAAAGCTAACAAATTAGTTAGCTTTTTTTTATTTTACATATTAACTTCATTTCATCTAGTTATACTTCTGTTCAAAGAGTAATTATTTACAATTATTGTTAAGAGCTAATCGTCAGAAATTCGATTAGCTCTTGTTCTTTAATTGAGGCATACAGAAAATTATTTCAGCTTAGGATTCTTATTCAGCAACTCAATATTTTGATTTCTTTCTCCTCCATCAGAAAGGTCTTCTGAAAATTCATGGTCTGCTTTCTTGCCTAACAGAAGCTCAGATGTACGGATTGTACTAGATGGCAAATTATTATTCGCAGCGGCTTGCTCGTTCCATTTACCCATTAATATCACCTCTTAAGACTAGTATTGGAATTTGTTCATGTATTTATTTAGAATTATGTAAAGAAATGAGTATGCCAGAGAAGAACATGTTATTGATAACATTTTTTTACTCTCTTGAAGCAACAAACCGTAAATGCAAATTTTTAAAAGATTCTAGATTTATAAATACAGTATTAAAATAAATTTTATAATCGATTCAATTTAAAAGAGGCCCTATTATAAGGCCTCTTCTTTTATTCTGTTCTTTTATTTATAAACCTTATTAATTTAAATCCTGTAATTAATGAGAGTACATAACCAAAAAAACATAGTATAGTTACTAATACATTTTGGTAAGTATTAAATCGTATTAAAACAATTAAGGTAAAAATGATAATGAAAATTAATAAAACATACCATTTTAATTTATCATTAGACCTATAAGATAATCCAGCCTTAGTAATCTTGCTTGCGAATTTTGGCAATGATGCATATATACCGATCAAAAAAAGTCCTAAAAAGGGGTACAAAATAGTGTAATAAGTATTGTCAAAGGTTATGTTTTGAAACTTGAATATGAAGTCTAACAATAAAAATAATCCTAAGATATAAAGAAGTGAGAAACCTAAATAACTCAATGTTTTCATAAAGTTACTCCTTTTGAAATATTTAGATTAGTTAAAATGTTTTTGTGAAGGAACCCGCTGATAAATTAAATTTAATTGAGAACCAAAATAAGAGAGTAGTAGATTGTCAAATGAGCTTCCTTAGATCATGTGAAATCTCTATACGCAAAAAAGAATATAAAAATTACAGAAAAAGATATCTCTACTATCAAAGAAGTAAATAAAACCTTATAAAGTAAATTAAACGTTTCTAGTAAAAATCCTTCACAAACTATCGATTTACAGAACGGATTCACGATTGAAGCTAAAGTTTGGTCAACACCAAGTTCATTTTTAAAAGTAATTAATTCCGATCGAGGGTTATGCTATAGGAGATGTATGAATGATGAAACAAAATAAATATGATGATGCAAAATTCTTTTATGCTTATGAAAAAATGCCACGTTCTGTTAAAGGACTTGAAGGTGCGGGAGAATGGCATGTACTTTATTAATATGCCAATTGAAGACATCGATTTTTCAAATTCTCCATTTGATGTGGTAATTAGTTCGTTGACTTTTCACTACATTAAGTCGTTTGATGTAATATGGGGACGTTTTTTCTTATAAACATCTGATGTGGTGATTATTGAAGCTAATAAAATTTATTTGCAAATTTATGCTCTTACTTGATTTGTGATTTTTTCTGTTTAGACTGCAAAGTACATACATTCGTTAGAATACTTTACCAGTTGTCTCATATCGTTTAATAGAGGGAAACATGATGAATGAATAGTGTTATATGGAAGAGAGGATGCTAGATGATGAAACGATTTGCAACGTATTATCCATATGAACAAAAATTAGTGATCGAGTGTCATCACAAACTCATTCATGGGGAAACGAAAAATGGACAATCGTTTGTTGATTCAAGATTCATGTTCGCTCATTTGGCTAAAGAGATAGGAAAGAAAGTGGTACTTGTCGGATTCGGAGTAGGTGTAGTAGGTTTACTGATTCCAACGAGTAAACTTTTCCTATACCCAGTCTGCATGGCCATAGAGAATGCTTACTACCATGTAATCGATTGGTTACATTATGATGTTGGGCAACATATTCATAACTTATCATCAATGAAGATCAGTTCGGGTCACTATACTGTTTCGATTGATTCACATCAAACACAAAGTAGTCCAATTGCAAAAGACGGTCATTTTATCCTTGAGAAAATCGATGGAAAAATGAAGCATCATTTCGAAGGAGTTAAAGATTTCCTGGAAAGAAATAAATGAAGAAAAAACTCCTTGCCTTGTTGAGGAGTTTTTATATTGGTTATTTCATATGTCAGATGGAATTGATGATCTATATAGCAAGGCATACTTTCTATTTTTTTTACAATATATTATTACCTTGAGTGTTTGCTAGAACTACTTTTCTTTTTTAATACGTCATAAAAATCGATAGAATTTATATTTGTTTAATAAACCACACAATTATATAATTGTGTGAAAAAAGGATGCATATTATGTCAATTAATTCTTTCGAAAACTATCCGATGAGTTGGAAGCCATCGATTGATAAAAATAAAAAGCCCATCTATCAGGCAATCGCAGAGCAATTGGAAAAAGATATTTTAAATGGAATTTTATTACCTGGGACTAAACTTCCCCCACAGCGTGAACTGGCTGATTATTTAGATTTAAATCTTAGTACCATTTCAAAAGCGTTTAAAGTATGCGAGTTAAAGGGATTGTTAAGTGCAACAGTGGGAAGTGGGACATTTGTATCTTATGATGCCTTATCCAATGCGTATTTACTTGAAGATACTAAGCCGAAGCATTTAATTGAGATGGGTGCGACACTTCCAGATAATGCTTCCTATGAGCCATTATTACATCAACTGAAAAACATGCTGCAAGAGTCAGATTATGAAAAGTGGTTTGGATACGGAAGAGCAGGGGAAAGCTTGTGGCAAAAGGATGCAGCTATAAAGCTAATCCTAAGAGGTGGATTTGAAACAACAGTCGATCATATTTTATTTGCAAGTGGGGGGCAAAATGCGATTGCAGCTACACTTGCAAGTCTTTGTAAGCCCGGAGACCGCATTGGTGCTGACCATCATACTTACCCTGGCTTAAAAACGATTGCAGCGATGCTCAGTGTGCAAATCGTACCAATTAAGTCAGAGAATTATGAAATGAGTCCAACTGCTTATGAATATGCTTGTAAAAATGACAACATTAAAGGCATCTATTTGATTCCGGATTATCATAATCCTACAGCTTCTTGTTTGTCTGTTGAGAATCGTAAAAAGATTGCATCAATTGCTAAAAAGTATAATCAGTTCATTATTGAAGATGCGACATATAATCTCCTTAATGAAAAAACAATTCCAGCAGTAGCATCTTTTGCACCAGAACACAGTATCTATATTGCGAGTTTATCAAAATCAATAGCACCGGGGTTACGGCTAGCTTATGTTGCTATGCCTATTCGATTCAAGGAGGCAATATCAAAGGCACTTTATAATCTGAATATATCAGTTTCCCCATTATTTTCAGAACTAGCGGCACGTACGATTGTATCGAATCAATTTGAAAATATAATTAAGGTTCATCGTGAAGAAACCATTCGTAGAAACGAAGTCGTAAATAAATATTTGTCAGACTATACCTGTTTAGGTAGTGAAAGAGGAATATTTCGTTGGTTACTATTACCAGGAAAAGTCACGGGTGCTGATTTTGAAAATTTGGCTGTACAACAAGGGGTACAAGTGTATGCTGCGGAACGTTTTGTGGTTGGAAAAAGTTGTCCAGAGCGGGCTGTTAGAGTTTCCGTCTGTGCACCAGAAACACTTGAAGAGCTTGAGCAGGGATTGATGATTCTTGAACGATTACTAAAAGATCTTAAGTAGTATTAATTACCATACACTTATTAAATTGTTTGCCACACAATTATAATGTTGTATGGTTTTTTTGTGCGTGTTAAGATGTTTGAAAAATAGAATTATTAACAAGAATTAGTTTTCTAGAAAGTGGATTGTACGTGTTACGAGTTAGAGATTAATAGTTTTTGAATTATGATTAAATTACGTTTATACAACATTGACGTTGTCAGAGGGAGGACAATATATGAACAATCCTGTAATTATTGTTGGTGCAGGTTTAAGTGGTCTACGTGCTGCATCACTACTTACTGAAAAAGGTATTAAATGTAGAGTTCTAGAGGCAAGAGATAGGATTGGTGGTAGGGTTTTGAGTACTTCTGATTCAATTAGACCTGATTTAGGTAAATTTGATCTTGGTCCTACGTGGTTTTGGCCACAGTATGAGAATCATATAGCTAACCTTGTAAAAGAACTAAATTTAGAAACATTTGAACAATATATGAAAGGCGAAATATTAATAGAACGTTTTCAAATAAAGCCACCAGAACGCTGTGTGCTGAAAGAAAATTCAGACGAAAAATGGCTTCGATTGACTGGAGGTGTGCAGTCTCTTATCGATGCTCTAACAGAGACTATTCCCTCAGAAATAGTTGAGTTGGAAACACGAGTTAAGAAAATTCAACTGAATGAATCTGGTGATATCACGGTTGAAGCAGAGCTTTCGAATGGGATGAGAAAAAAATTTTCTACAGATGCTGTTATTTTGGCATTGCCACCACGTCTTGTGGCGAAACACATTGAATTTTCACCTTCACTCCATCCAAATCTTATTACTGATATCGTAAAAAAACCAACGTGGATGGCGGGACAGGCCAAGGTAGTAGCAGTCTTTGATCGTCCATTCTGGAGAGAATTAGGACTTTCTGGATATGTATTAAGTGCAGTTGGTCCCTTAGAAGAAATATATGATGCCTCTCCTATTAAAGGCTATGGTGCATTATTTGGTTTCTTTGGAATGCCACCAGAAGCACGTGAAAAAATGGGTCAGGATAAAGTTTTAAAATTGGTTGTTGACCAATTAGTTAAGCTTTTTGGAAGTGAAGCTAAAGACGTAAAAGCTATTTTTTACAAAGATTGGTCCACAGATTCTGAAACCACTGTTGAGGAGGACTTAAGTCCTCTTAAAAATTACCAAAGCTATGGTCCACTCCCAGTAGAAGGCATGTGGGGAAAGAAAATTATATTTGCTGGTACAGAGACGAATTCAGATTATAGTGGACATCTTGAAGGTGCCCTTCGATCAGCTGAAAAGGCGGTTGCTGAAATCATTAACTATCGATTGAAAGGAGTACAATAATGGATTTATATTTTGATCACCTTGTTTGGTTCTTTAAGAAACCAGAGAAAGCAATGTTACCTTTAAAGCAAAGAGGAATTCATGTTGTGAAGGGAGGACGTCATGAATCTTGGGGAACATATAATACCCTAACTTATTTTGGCTTAAGTTATATTGAATTTTTAGGAATTGAACATTTATCAATAGCTGAAAAGCACGATGAAAATCGATTAATTACGCAAATCGTAGAACAGCTAGCAAAAGAAAGTCGGGAAGGTCCTGCGACAATAGCGATCCGAACCAATCAAATTGAAGAACTAGCAATTAAACTGAAAGTAAAGGGACTTACAGTATATGGACCGCTTACTGGGGAGAGAGTTCGTGCTGATGGACAAATAATCAGATGGTCATTGTTATTCCCTGAATATCCGGAAAAAAATGTTAAGTTACCATTTTTTATTGAATGGCAAAAATCAGATGAAGAAAGGTATTCGGAATTAGAGGATCAAGGATTTATCGGATCACATTTAGTAGGTCAACCCAAATTGGAAAGCATTGGTTTTGTCGTAGATAATTTAGATAAGACATTAGAAATTTGGGAGAATTTGTTTGGCCTTAAACAAGGAGAAGAGTTCACTGATTCCGAAATCAATGCACGTTGTAGAATATTAAAATTGAACGGAACTAATTTATTATTTTGTACACCAATTGGTGATGGTCCGGCTGCTAAGGTATTAAAAGAAAAAGGGGAGACACCTTTTTTAGTGAGCCTTACAGACACGAATCAAATTCATTTTTTTGAAATGTTAGATGGCTTTTGGAAGTTCAAATAAATTATTCTACTGATTCTTTTTTTAAGTGTTGAAAAGGGCTTGTAAAAAACTTGTAAAAAAAGTGTAGTCTAATTTGCATAAAATTGTTACATTTCTAAGTTAACATATATAAGTATATGTCAAGCTTAGGGAGATAACGATGAAAAGAATTATTAATAAACTACTATTAGTAGCTGCAAGTTTATCATTTACTATACTTCCAAAAGGTGTACTTGCAGAGACTTTACCAGATACAAAGATTAAGAGTATTCAAGATAAACGAGTAAAAGTTCAAGAAGAAGCACAAAAAGCGAAAAATGAGATGGATCAATTAAAAGATCAACAAAAATTGTTATTAGACTCTTTAGATACAATTAGCTCATCAATTGAGAATGCAAAAATAAAGATGAGCCAAAAAGAAGCAGAGATAGTAAATGGTAAAAAAGAAATAGAAATATTACAAGATGATATAGAAGAATTTCAAAAACGTTTAGATCAGCGTCAAGTAATCATAAATAATCGTTTAATTACAATACAAAAATCGGGTGGAAATAACTCATATTTAGACGTTATTTTTGATGCAAAAAGTATTGGTGATTTAGTTCAACGTATAAATGCAATTGGTAAATTTATGAATGCTGATCAGGACATTGTTAAGGAACAAAAGAACGACCTTGAAAAAGTTGAATTAAAAAAGAAAGACTTTATGTTAACCCAAAATAAGTTAGAAAATGATAAAAAAGATCTTCAAAATATAGAACGTACACTTGTTAATCAAGAAACTCAAATGAAAGCAATACTTAGCAAACTTAAGGATGATGTAAATGAAAAAGAAAAGGATATTTTGAGTTTAGAAGAACAAGAAAACCTATTAAAAGAACAAGAAAAAGCAATAAAAGCTGCTTCAAGTAATTCAGGTAGTAATTTTACAAGACCAGCAGAAGGGTATGTATCTTCAGGTTTCGGATATCGATCATTTGATCATGAAACGCATTATGGCGTAGATATTGCTAAAAATGGAAGCACACCGATTGTCTCAGTAGCAAATGGCGTTGTAATACGAGCTTACCATTCATCTAGTTATGGTAATGTTGTCTTTATTACACATAATATTAAAGGAAAAGTATTTACATCAGTTTATGCTCACATGCAAAAGTATCAAGTCTCAACAGGGCAAACTGTTTCAAAAGGACAAAAAATCGGAACGATGGGCAATACCGGACATTCTTTTGGTCAACATCTTCACTTTGAATTACATGATGGACAATGGAATGAAGCAAAATCAAACGCTGTTAATCCAGCAAAGTATATTAATTTTTAAGCTTTTATAAAACTATTCGATTCACATTAATCTATTTCAAGCAAAGTTCACAAACTGTTCGGATTTTAGGAAGTGATTCTTTACTAATTCAACAGTCAAGAGTAGTTGAAATAGCAATAGAAGGAACACAGAAAACGTTTTTTTCGCTGTCTTTTAATACTGAGTTGCCAGATGCTGTAGCTTCCGCTTATTAATATTAACCAGAATAATAAAATCTTATAGAAAAAACATATGGTTTAGTTAAACAAAGAATCGAGCCTATTGATTGATTCCATTTTAAATATATATGGCAGTTCTGTTGAATAAGAAAACAGTGAATAGAAAAACAATTAGCAATTAGTGTTAAAAATTAAGCTTTTAAATGAGTGAAAATATCGAGTAGGATAACTATTTTGGAAATAAACAGTGGATCCTTATGAGTGGTCGTTAATATGTCCTTTATATCATTTGAATAAACAATTTCCAATTTAAACAAGACACCCTACCTCATAATAGTATAGCATTTTTAAATTGCACAAAAATTGCACAGACTTACTAGAAACAATAGAAATAACAGAAAGGCTTTGCATAAAATTACATTGACCATTTGATTTAATAGACTTAATTGACCCAAAATATTCAGTATTACTGAATAATCCTCACACTCTGTAATTGACAGGGTAGGGGTCAACGGTTCGAACCAGTTTTAGATAATACTTTTAGAGAAGATCAAACCTTATTGTACCAAGTGTTTGGGCTTTTTCTTTGTTTTCGCTATTTCTATTTTTGTATGAATATTAAGGGTGGTTTATATTTATGTATCTTGCATCCAAATCATTATCGATCCAATTCTTGCTACGTAAAAATCCTTCGTAATGTTCCATTTTCCTTCCTCCTTTCGTTATTATTGTTCCTAATCTCACCAAAAAATAGACAAAAGAAGCAGTTATATCCTACTTTTTTATTCTTGGGCTATTTAGTTGAACAGGGATTGCCAAATACTTTAGGAGCAATTAAAAGATAAAGTAGAGGATATAGAAGTGATGTTTTCTACACCAACGGAAGTAGGAAATTCACTATTCTTGATATAGATCGTAATCCCTTTTTTGGTACCTTGTAATGACCAGTAATGTTTTCATTAAAGTTGATTTTTCTGCTTCATTTCCACCTACAATTGCGTGAATCTCCCCCTTTTTGTAAGGACATGGTACCCCCCCCTTAAAACAGGAATTCCAGAGATCGTTTCCATACCGGATCTATTTCTAGTAGAGTCACTTCGGTGCGATTCATTGGACTTTTGTCACCACCCCAATAAAAAGTTCAGAAACGCTTACAAACTATCCGAAAAAAATTACGATTTAATTCTTCAGTATTTGAAGACAACTGTAGTAAATTATTACAGTAAAAATTACATAAGTATTACCAGTCGGAAATGAAATTTTGAATGTTCGGAAACTTATTTTGTCAGGTCTTATTATTTAAATTACGGATATATTTCTAATATGAAGGTGAACAATTTTTTTCATGGGGAACTTTTGTTAAGGGGTGTAGTAGTAGATGAGCCAAGATCATTATACGGAAAATATGCTGATGAAAGTAGCCTGGTACTACTTACTATAAAGAGAACTTAACTCAAAATGAGATAGCTGATTTACTAGAATTGTCAAGGGCCAAGGTTGTTAGAATGCTGGAGCGGGCCAGGTCTGAAGGAATTGTACAATTCCAAATTAAAGGGATTGGTAAAAATGGTTTAAGTATCGAAAAAGAATTCATAGAAGCTTTTTATCTAAAAAACGCCTATATTATACCAACCCCTCTAAATAAAGTGGATTTGAGCGTTTCTTTATCAAAGGCAGCGGCTCAGTATTTACAAAACAAATTGCAGCCGAATGATATGGTTGGCTTAGGTTGGGGAAGAGCCGTTTCCAAAACGATTGAATACTTGACAATTGAACCCATTAGTCATATTTCAGTTGTGACCTTAACTGGGGGAATTCATTACTATCTCCATAATCGTCGCCAAAAAGAGGGCGGTTTGGAAAAGTTCCAGGATATACATGTAATTCCTGCTCCATTTTTAGCTTCAACTGAAGAAATGGCAGGAAAATTTTTATCTGAACCTTCAATAAAGGAAGTTCTCAAGCTGGCTAAATTTACAAAATAAATCATTGTTGGAATTGGTGGTATTTATCCAGATGCCACAATTATTCAGGAAGAAAAAATGACCATGAATGAACTGACATTTATAAAACATCAGAATGCAGTCGGCGATATTTTAGGTCAATTTTACGATCGAAATGGCAAAATTATTGATTTGCCACACCATAAAAGGTTAATCGGAACGGACTTGAAGAGTCTAAGGGCCTTAAATGTTATAGCCATGGCCGGTGGAGAGAAAAAAATTGATGCCATCTACGGAGCTTTAAAAGGTAAGTATATTACGACGTTAATAACAGATGAAGCTACAGCTATTTCATTACTCAATATGGAGGTGAAATAAATTAATGGCGTACATTCTAGCATTTGATGCTGGTACTGGTAGTATTCGCGCTGTTTTGTTTGATCAATTAGGAAATCAAGTTGGTTTTTCACAAATAGAATGGAACCATTTTTCAAATGAAAAGTATCCAGGATCTATGGATTTTGATTGGGAAACAAACTGGAGGTTAGTCGTTCAGTGTGTAAAGTCTGTTATTGAAGAAACAGGAGTTGACGCAAAAAAAATAAAAGCGATAAGTGCTACGAGTATGAGGGAAGGAATTGTCCTTTATGATGAAACGGGTAAGGAGATCTGGGCTTGTGCAAATGTAGATGCTCGAGCTTCGGATGAGGTCAAAGCTTTAAAGGAACTAGATCCTGAATTAGAATACAAGATTTATAGGTTATCAGGTCAAATGTTTGCATTAGGGGCATTGCCTAGGCTTTTGTGGATAAAAAATCATTTACCGGGTATTTATGAAAAAGCTACTGACATGACTATGATTAATGATTGGATTCTTTATAAATTGTCAGGGAAACTACAAGTGGATCCTTCAAATGGATGTACTACAGGGATATTTGATATTCAGAAAAGGAAATGGGAAAGTGATGTAGCAAAAATGTGCGGACTAAAAAATAGTTTATTTCCACCGGTAAATGAAGCTGGTACCGTTATCGGTTACGTGACGGATGGAGTAGCAACGTATACAGGTTTGAATTCAGGAACTCCGGTTATTTGTGGAGGCGGAGATGCTCAAATGGCTTCTGTTGGTGTCGGTGCGGTAAAAGCAGGGCAAGCCGTTGTGTCAGGTGGATCATTTTGGCAGCAGGAAGTTAATGTGAGACAGCCTTTAGTTGACAAAAGTGGCCGTATCCGGGTTAACTGCCATGCCGTTCCTGAATTATGGCAGCTAGAAACCATTGCTTTTTTCCCTGGGCTTGTAATGAGATGGTTTCGTGATGCATTTTGTGATTTGGAAAAAGCAGAGGCAATAGTGACCGGTAGAGACCCGTATGAAATTTTAGAGGAAAAGTCAAAAAATGTTCCAATCGGGGCAAATGGGATTATTCCTATATTTTCAGATACGATGAATTATAGCGCTTGGCGCCACGCATCTCCAGCTTTTATTAACCTCACTCTAGACCCACTAATGACTGGTAAAAAAGAAATGTTTAAATCTATTCAAGAAAATGCTGCACTTATTACACTAGGAAACTTAAAGATTATAGAAGAAGAAACTGGTTATTATCCAAGTGAAGTTATTTTCACAGGTGGTGCTTCGAAAGGCAAGCTTTGGAGTCAAACCCTTGCAGATGTCCTTGGAGTACCAGTGAAAGTACCTGTAGTTAAAGAAACAGCAGCACTGGGCACCGCATTATTTGCGGGGATTGGCATAGGAATTTATGAGAATATCCATCAAGCAGTTAACCAAGTTGTAAAGTGGGAGAGGACACATCTACCTAACAATGAAAACCATGAGCAATACCTAGAAATCTATGAAAAATGGAGAAGTGTATATATAGAACAGCTTCAACTTGCTGATCGTGGTTTAACGACTCATATGTGGAAGGCACCTGGTCTAGAAAAATGTGAAAGGAAGTGAAGGGATGAAGAAAGTTCACGAAAATGAATTCGATTATCGGTTTGGCGACAACGGGCCGAAATATTTAACAAAAGGTCCGAACATAGATCTTGGTGTGGTTGTATTGAAACCAGGTCAAGACTTCCAAAACCACTATCATACAGTTTGCGAAGAAATTTTCTATATCCTCGAAGGGCAGATAGATTTCTATATTAATGGTAATAAATTTCCTACAATACCAGGTGATATGATTCAATGCCGACCAGGCGATGCTCATTACCTTATCAATCAAACTGACAAAACCTTTAAAGCCCTCTTCATTAAATCTCCGCATATTTTGGAAAGAGATGTTGTGAATATAAAGAATCCAGAAATCAAGTTAAGGAGTGAATAGATAGTGAGCTGGGGATTTCAAAATCGATTAAACAAAATATTACCAAATAAGAGGGCAGTAATGCTTGCGATAGATCATGGCTATTTCTTAGGGCCAATAAGAGGTTTAGAAAAGCCTGAGGAAACTGTCAGAGACTTACTTCCATACACGGATTCGCTATATTTAACAAGAGGTACACTTGCAGCATGTATTCCGAAAAATACGGAAAAACCAATGGTACTTCGTGTTTCAGGCGGTCCTACAACGTTAGGGAAGGATCTAGCGAATGAAAGGATTGTTACTTCAATAAAAGAAGCAATTCGTCATAATGTTGTTGGTGTAGGGGTTTCGGTATTTATCGGTTCTGACTATGAAACTCAAACAGTAACGAATCTAGCTCATGTTGTAACTGATGCACATGATTACGGAATACCTGTACTTGGAATTACCGCAGTCGGAAAAGAGCTTGAAAAACGGGATGCCAGGTTCTTAGCATTAGCTTCAAGAGTTCTAGCTGAAATGGGAACCGATATTGTTAAGACTTATTACTGTGACGACTTTGAACAGGTAACGAATAAGTGCCCGGTTCCAATAGTTATTGCAGGTGGCCCAAAATTTGATACAATTCGTGAAGCACTAGAAATTACGTATAATGCGATGGAGCAAGGTGCAGCTGGTGTGGATATGGGAAGAAATATTTGGCAATCTCAGCATCCTCTTGCAATGATCCAAGCGATACATTCTATCGTTCATAAAGGATTCACAGTAAATGAAGCGGTAGATTTATATGAATCTTCATCAAAAATAAAAGCCTAATATGTGTAAAAAAAGGTAGCCTTTTACAATACCACTCTAATGGTACGAACACAGTATCAGCCGAAGTGGTTAGTAAACAAGGCTTTAAAGTTACGATAAGTCCAAAAACAATAACTGTATCACAAAAATAATTAATCAATTAAGAAAAGTGTAGGGATGTAAAAATTTCTTGCACTTTTTTATTAGTTTAAAAGATTGTTAGTTTTAATAAGTGAAGATTGATACGAGCAACTTGTTTTCCCAGTTTATATAGTAGCTCGAAAATGCAATTACACTACAGATGGTCCCAGTTCTTTTAAAAAATGGACTGGTCTTTATTGTACTTTAGGTCGAATCAGTCCAAGAGAAGTAGTAGATGAAATGATGAGGAGGGTGTTACATGAATCGTGGAATTTGTCCTTGCTGTGGTTACCCAACATTAGAGGAGCGTGCTGCTTGCGATATCTGTATGCTTTGCAATTGGGAAGATTTGCCGTTTGGTGATAGTTTTGATCGTTTTGAAGATGTCGATCCAAATGGCAATTCTGGTTTAGCCGAATCAAGAAGAAATTTTAACAAGTATTACATTATGTATAGTGAAAAAAGAATTATCAATAGGCAAACCCCTAAGGAAATTGAAGCGAAAAAAGCGTTAATCAGCGCCTATCACGAATGTGAAAAATATAAAACCGACCTTATAACCTATAAAGCACTTTGGAGAAAGGCAAAGGTGTGCGAGCAGCATCTAAGAAGCGCACAAGGTTGTGACCCGATAGGAGTTTATTTCTTTGTGGCCAATACGTTTCAAGAATTGTCTAAATCGGATGAATATATTCTATTGGAAGACAATCCGCGCCATCATATCAGTGTGATGGAATACTATCGTTCTCGTCGTGAATCACCAATGGATGATCAACATGTTAATTTGCTGCTTCAATTAGAGAACTATTCGAAAAAGAAATACAAAGTTCAAGTAATAAATACATTAATACACGTCTGTGAAAATTTACTCCATACGCATACAGAAGATGAACGAGATGATCGGAAAGTAAGAGAATTTGTTGATGATTTAAAAGATTTATGCCAAATCGCATTAAGTACGGGACAGTTTGTCATTGCGGTAGGAACTGAATCCAATATAATTCGTTAATGGTCTTTCAATTGAAATGTCTTCGGGAAAAACGGATGCTTTAGTTACACAATGAGATTGTTACTTGAACTTCGATTTGTCTTCTTGGTGGAAGAAGTTTTTCTGATATGGAAACAATTATTGGAAAAGTGCTAGTTATAAAATAAATCGATCTGAAGAGTTATTTAGTGATTTAGATTACGATAATTTCTTATTTGTTGAGTGTGATTCTGAAATTGTAGATTTCTGTGAACAACCGTTAAAACTTGAATTAGAATTCGAATTTGAAGGTATCAGAAGAACCTCAATATTTGATATGTGGATAAAATATCTAGACGGCCGTGAAGAGTTTCGTGAAATAAAGTACGATGATACGCTTCAAAAAGAGCACATTAAATATAATGAAACTATGCGACAAATAAATATACAAAAAATGTGGTGTGAAGAAAGAGGCTTTGAGCATCGCATTATTACTGACACTTACTTCCGAAGCAACCAATGTTTACTTGATAACTATCGCCTTATTTCAGCATTTGCTCGTAACTTTAATTTGGTAGAACAAGAGGTTACTCAATATTTTATCTTTCCAATAGATCTTGAAGATTTAATAAATCAAGTATTTATTGACTTTAGTAATTTAAAAAATAATCAAGTAACGTATATTAGTTTTAATAAAAGAATACAAAAACCTAAATTGTGGTGTAGTAAGACGAAAAGGTACAAATAGCAAGTGTTTACTTGCTATTTGTATATAAACCTGTTTAGTAATTAAATTAGTGTCGTAAAAGTCTCGGAAGGGAATGTATTTGTGTCGAAGTTTCAATGAAGTAATCGTATTTTTGACGTTTTATTTCTCCAAGTAATCAAATTTGTGTCGTATGAAGAAGAAAAGCTTAAATAAAATATAAACTTAGAAATACTAAAGTAAATGAATATGGATTAATTGTTCGGATTTGAGCGGTAATCACTTAACGAATATCCAATATTTGTAAAAGGTATTAAATTTGTGTCATAAAAGTAAACAAATTGTTGTCTTTGAACAGGAATATTCAAGTGTAAATGTGGTTATATTTATTCGCGTTTTATGACACAAAATGAATATGAGTTTAATAAAGTAATAGAGTTTGGGGAAATTTGGGAAAGAAAATTTAGAAAATTGTTGGAAACCCAAAAAATAAAAGAGGTTGCAAAAGCATTGAAAATACATGAAAGAACTGTTTATAAATATATAGATAAATATGGTATTAAATATCAAAGAAAATATAAATAAAGAAATTCATCTGAAAAAATAGCACGAATTGAACTAAATAACAGTGTAATCAGCAAGAACGAAGACCGACTTAATTGAGTTGGTCTTAACATTTTAAAAGAAGTTTTCAAGTAAAAGTGAGTGAGATACCTAACATTCTCATTCAAAAAGATTTGCTAATCTGAAGGTAATCCAAGTTGGAAAAAGGAGGAAGATAAATGATTAAGGCTGTGATTTTTGATTTAGATGGAACTTTGTTAGATCGAGATAGTTCGTTAAAACTCTTTATTAAGAATCAGTATAAAAAGTACATATATGATTTAAACCTTATACCCGAACAACTTTATACCGAACGATTCATTGAATTAGACAAGTAGGGGTATGTTTGGAAAGACAAAGTATATCAGCAGTTGGTTCAAGAATATGGCATTACTAAATTAACTTGGGAACAACTTCTAGAAGATTACATAAGTTCATTTCAATATAGTTGTATTCCATTTCAAAATATGGAGTATATCCTACAAGAACTTAAAAATAGTGGACTACTGTTAGGGATGATAACCAATGGATTTATTAAATTTCAAACCTTAAACCTCCAAGCTTTAGGAATACATAAATACATAGATACTATATTAATATCAGAGCAAGAAGAGATTAAAAAGCCCCAACCTGAAATATTTTTAAGGGCATTAGAGAAATTAGGTGTTACTCCAGAAGAAAGTTTATATGTAGGAGACCATCCAGAAAATGACGTATGGGGTGCGCAAAATGTTGTAATGAACGCTGTATGGAAGAAAGATACATTTTGGAGTGGCACATATACAATTGAACATACGATTGATGATTTAGGTGAATTGCTATACATAGTCAATACAATTTAAAAAGATCTTTCTTAATTTAGATAATTATTTACTTCATTTTGTTTTTTTATAAAATCAATTGCTAGATGAGCTAATGCATAAGTTATTACTAAAATGGGTCGATAATGGCAAAAGGTAATGGGTATATTCCACATAAAAAAGGAAGGAAGAGGGAGAAAAAATCTTTTAGGATAGTCTGAATAATTATATAATTAATTAGTAGAAAATCGATGACAACGTTGATAAATTTGAAAAGGTGTGTAAATTATGAAGACTACTTTTAATATTGTCCTTATCTGCTTATTGTTTTTTTCAACCAGTAACGTAACTTCTTTCATTCCAACTGTTAAAGCAGCGAATGAACCGTCAAGAATGTTTGGTAAACTAGATACGTTTGGTGGTAATGAATATGATACTTTCAATGCCATCACCGTAACGGGTGATGATCATGTGGCAGTAGGTTATTCGGACTCAACAGATGAGGAATTACTGGGCATCAACAAAGGGTATTATGATGCCATCATTGTGAAATATGGTCCAAATGGAAACATCAAGTGGACGAAAACATTTGGCGGTAGTGGTGCTGATGAATTCAAGGGTGTCACAACATCTGGAGATAGTACGGTAGCGGTTGGCTTTTCCAATTCGCATGATGGTGATTTAGAACTACAAGATGGATACCATAACGCGATCATCGTGAAATATGACCACGATGGGAATGTCGAGTGGAAAAAAGAAATAAAAGGGGATAATAGTGTATTTTCTTTCAACTCTGTCACGACAACAAGTGATGGGTATGTAGCGGTAGGTGAATCAGCTAATGATGCAGTAATCGTGAAATTTGATACAAATGGGAACCAAATATGGCTAAAAAAATTTGGTGGTAGTGAATCGGATCATTATCGTTCGGTTATCGCAACAAACGATGGCTACCTCGCGACAGGTGAAACATATTCTGAAGATGGAGATGTAACAGGTCTGACCGAAGGATTTCCGACTGGATTCATCGTGAAATACGACGTAGAAGGGAATGTCGTTTGGAAAAAAGCATATGGTGGTCGCCTTTTTTCTTCGTACAATAGCATCATAACAACAGATGATGGAGTTATCATCGCAGGAAAAGCTTCGTCTGATGCATTAATTATAAAATATGATGTAAACGGAAACGTTGAATGGAAGAAAACGTTCGGGGGGAGTGGATCAGATGGTTTTAACGCAGTCACACCAACAAGTGATGGGTTTCTAGCTGCGGGTGGTGCGTTCTCGAATGATGGTGATTTGGACCATCTCAATAGTGATGGAGAAGATGCACTGCTCGTTCAATATGACCGTGATGGAAACGTTGCTTGGAAAAAAACCATCGGTGGATCGGTTTATGATGAGTTTAACGGTGTCACAACAAATGAACACGGAATTCTAGCGGTCGGTTCTGCTGCGTCTGATGATTATGCCATCATACTTGACCTTCGTTCACTTAATCAAATTCAACAACTAACACTCGATTACGGTACGGATTTCCAGTTAGTTACCGTTAATCCGGCGGATGCAAGTGAAACCTTTCATTGGACCAGTTCGAATCAGTCAATAGTCTATTCATATTATAACGGGGGAGTTAGTGTGATAGGTCCCGGTTCAGCGGTATTAGAAGGGGTATCCACGAAAAATAATGAAGAGAAACTGACAATTCCAACCGTTGTAAACGAATATGTCAAAGTTACATTGCCTCAGGATACACTGTTTTTGACAATCAACACAAAAGGAAAACTAACCGCAGAAGTGACACCAGTTGATGCACCCAATCAAACCATCCATTGGTCATCGAGTAATCCTTCGGTTGCAACTGTTGATTCAGATGGGAATGTAACAGCGATTCAAAGAGGAAAGGTTGCGGTGACAGCTACCTCAGAGGTTGGTGGGTACAAATCAAAAGTGCTCGTTGTCGTCTCTCTTCCATATCACAAAGTGAGCTTCAATAGCAATGGGGGCTCTTTCGTTTCAGACAGGTATTATGAAGAAGGCAGTCTCTTTGATCGACTAGATATACCGCAGCCGACGAAGACTGGGTATGTATTTGGTGGATGGTATAAGGATGAAAACCTTACAAAACCATGGTATGAATCGAGTGACCGAGTCGAATCAGAAACAACGTTATATGCGAAATGGAATATTCGATCGTACCGAGTGGATTTTTATCCTAAGAACGGAAGTCAAAGTAATACAATCTTTGTGAATGAATACAAACTGATACCGGAACCAACACCACCTAAACGAACAGGCTATACTTTTGTGGGGTGGACCAAAGATTCAAGTGGGAAAACGCCTTGGATTTTTGCGAGTGACAAAGTTACATCGAACACAACATTGTATGCAAAATGGCGTATTAATCAGTACACAGTGAATTTTAATAGTAATGGTGGAAGTAAAGTTAGTGCGAAAACAACAAACTACAACACCATCATCACAGTACCAACAGCACCAAAACGAACAGGGTATACATTTGGTGGGTGGTACAAAGAGGCAAGTTTGAAAACACCATGGCGTTTTTCAAGTGATAAAGTCACGACAAATACAACACTGTATGCGAAATGGATTATTACACCACCAACTGCACCAAAAAGTATTACTGTGACCAAATCAAGTTCGACCAGTCTCAAAATCGCTTGGAGTAAGGTGTCAGGTGCTTCAGGCTACGAACTCTATCGAGCGAGCAAAAGTAGTGGTACCTATATGCTAATTAAATCAACAACAGCTTACCAGGTAACAAACTCGAAATTAAAAAGGGGCTCAACGTATTACTACAAGGTGAGGGTTTACAAAGTAGTGGGAACGAAAAAAATATATAGTGGATGGTCCATCATCCGTTCAGCTAAACTGTGAGTATCACTTAAAGATGGGAAAACCGGTCAATTAATGAAAAAAAGCGCTTAACCTTTGTGTTAAGCGCTTTTTTTGTTGGCTCTGTGGTATAATGAGAATTGTTTGTTTTAAATATTCAGAAAAAAGAGGTTGAACATAATGATGAAACTTATTAAGTACTAGTATTATTACAACAAACAAAATTGATAAAATGTTGAGGTAATAGTATGAGTGAATTTCAATTAATTAGTGATTATAAACATATTAGTATGTATAGGAATAGCTTTATTAAGTTAGCCAAACAAACTTTTGGTATTGATTTTAACGATTGGTATGAAAAAGGATTTTGGACGGATAGGTATGTTTGTTATTCGTATGTTAAAGAGGATTTAGTTATTGCTAATGCTTCGATTAACAAGATGAAGGTTCAAGAATATAACGCTATTCAGATTGGTACTGTTATGACACCATAAATAGGCTGAGTATTTTATTTTATTTTTCTAGTTTACATAATATATATTATAGGAAGTTGAAGTAAAAACACTATAATCCATCTCAAATAGCAAGTATTCTTAGTGTTTTGAGATGAAACAGAAAAAATCATCAATTTGAATAATCAGATCAAAAAAATCAATTCAGTTTAAATATTAACTAATTTATAAAACCAAAATTCTATAGTAATTTAATCATTTAAAACTTGAGTTAAAATAATTAATAAAAAAAAATTCTTTAATAAAAAAATATAAATTAAGTTAATGTGTTTAAGTTTCTACAATAATTCAAACTTTTTATTGTTTATTTGTTTATTTGCACTCACTGATTGTATTAATTTTTATTTGATTTCAATAACCGTTCCATCATTAAGATCTTTATTTGAACTCTCAATTTTTTCTATTATTAAATAAATATATCCTTTATTCTAACTAATACTCCCCTTTAAAATTTCTTCATGTGATTTCTCTCACAATACGTGTTTCAATAAAAAACATCACGTTTAAGCGATGTTTTTTATTGTTAGTTACTTATCGATCCGTTTCAGTATATGTAATTCCTAAGTATCTTTCTGTTCTTGGTTCAAATTCTACATTTACATATACGCCGAATTCCCTGCTTCCATCTTTTAATCTTAACCATAACTTGAATTTTTCTACTGAGACTGTTGGTGTTTTTTGTTCTCTTCCTATGTGTAAATAATCTATTACATCCGATTGCGGGTATCTTTGGATTGTTTTTTCAACTGCAATTTTCCCCCATTTAGCATATGGAGGCTCATAAACAGGTTCTGCAGCAGCTGGGTTTACTTTGCAAAAAATACAAAATAAGAATGAGAAAATGAAAATGGCTCTAATTGTTCTTTTCATAATACCTCCTCCTTTTTGCTCCTATCCTTACTATTCGACCTCTCTTCTCTATCTATCCGTTTCTTGTTTGTGCAATTTATATCAGTTTTTACGCTTTTTACTAATAAAAAGAAATTTTTTACAAATAGTAATCCTATATGTATTTGATTAAGGAGGATTTATTTTGCAAAAGAATTTTCACTTTAAAACTGCATTTATTATCTTATGCATAATATGTATTTCACTGATTACTTTAAATATTTACTTACCTAAAAAACAAGTTGATGCTTTTAGTAGTCAAGTGCTCAGCCGTGGTTCAACAGGCCAAGATGTTAAAGAGCTTCAAGAACGCCTTATATTTATAGGATTTCTTGATGATAAACCTGATGGCGTTTTCGGCTGGAATACTTACTGGGCTCTTCGTAATTTTCAAAAGGAATTTGGTATGAAGGTTGATGGTATCGCAGGAACAAAATTAAAAGAAAAGCTGACAAAAGCAACTAAGAATTATAAAGGTAGTACGGCCAACAATACAGCAAATAATAATACTTCTAATAATAACGCATCTAACAATAAGCCGGCTAAACCGAATACAAATAAACCTAATAATTCGAATGCAAAACCAAATAATAAACCGATTGCAAACGCACCAAACGGTTATACAGATAATGACATTAAATTAATGGCAAATGCTGTATATGGAGAATCACGTGGTGAGCCATATATTGGACAAGTTGCCGTTGCTGCAGTCATTTTAAACCGTTTAACAAATGCATCATTTCCTAATTCAATAGCAGGTGTTATTTATCAACCAGGTGCTTTTACGGCAGTTGCTGACGGTCAAATTAATTTAACACCTAATGCTCAAGCTAAAAAAGCAGTAATTGATGCAATAAATGGCTGGGATCCAACGACCGGTTGTATTTACTATTACAATCCTAAAACAGCCACTAACCAATGGATTCGTGGCCGCCCTATTATTCTTACAATTGGTCAACATATTTTTTGTAAATAACTGTAGTGAGGTGTAATTATGAAAGGTAGTTGGATTGTTGCAGGTGCTTTAGCAGCCGCTCTAATCGGAACTGGTTATTGGGGATATACGCAAAATCGCGATCTGAAAGAAATGAATTTAAAAGCCGAAAATAATTATCAAAGAGCTTTTAATGAACTAACATTTGATATGGATTTATTACACGATAAAATCGGTACGACATTAGCAATGAATTCAAGAACGTCTCTCTCCCCTGCTTTAGCAGATGTTTGGCGTCTTTCGATTCAATCTAAATCAGATATTGCACAACTTCCATTAAAATTTGTGCCTTTTGATAAAACGCAGGCCTTTTTAACTGGAGTTGCAAACTTTAGTTATAAAACAGCGGTTCGAGATTTAAATAAAGAACCTTTAACTGCAAAGGAATATAATTCTTTACGTAATATTTATTCAACAGCTGAAAAAATTCAAGATGGTCTACGGAATGTACAAACAAACATCATGAATAAAAACTTAAGTTGGATTGACGTTGGCCAAATGTCTGAAGAAAAAGAAGCACCTCGTGACAATAGTATCATAGATGGTTTTAAACATATTGAACAAGTAAAAGCGACTACAGACAATGATTTTGGTCCAACGTTTTCAAATGGTCAAGAAGAATCTAAAGGCTTAAAAAAACTAACTGGTAAAAAAATTGATGAAAATGAAGCTAAAAAAATTGCTGAAGACGCTGTACCGCTCAAAAATGTTACTAAAATTCAAGTGACTAGAAGTAAAACCGATAATGATCGATTTGAACCTTTTTACTCAGTTTCTATGGCTCACAATAACCCAGTAGCTGATACGTATATGGAAATAACTGAAACTGCTGGCTTGCCGATCTTCTTTATTACAAATAGACCAATAGCTAAACAGCAAATCAGTTTAGACGATGCAGTGAAAAAAGGTTTAAGTTATTTAAATTCAAAAAACTATAAAAACATGGAATTATATGATAGTTCACAATACGATACGATTGGTGTACTCCAAATGGTTAAATCAATTGATGACGTACGCATCTATCCAGAAGCAATTCAATTAAAAGTTGCATTAGATAACGGTCAAATAATCGGATTTAATGCTAAAAACTATATTACTTCAAACCATGTACGAAAAATCCCTACTCCTAAGCTTACGCTTGAGCAAGCAAAAGCAAAGCTTAATAAAAATGTTAAAGTTGAAGAAGAACGATTAGCTGTCATCTTAAACGATTTTAATAAAGAAGTTCTCACTTATGAATTTTTAGGTACATATAATCACGATACATATGATATCTTTATAAATGCTACGACTGGTGATGAAGAGAAAGTTAAAAAACTTTGAGTAATAAAAAAAGCACAGGTTGATCACTCCCTGTGCTTTTTTGTATACAAAACGACTAGTTATCATTTTGTATCAATTTTTATCGATTTACATTAAAATATCTTCAAATATTGAAGAACTACGATACTAACCCCTAAAAAAATAACATAATAACCAAAAATATTCAGTGATTGTTTTTTTAATAAATTGATCATCCAACTGATTGCTAAATAACCGAATAAGGCTGCGGCTAATGTTCCTAGAAATAGTGGGAAAAACGCAATTTGCTCCGCGTTTCCGCCAAGAAGATCTTTTCCTTGGAATACGATTCCACCTAAAATTGCAGGGGTAGATAGTAAGAAGGAAAAATAAGCAGCGCTTTTTCGTTCCATTCCTTTAAATAATGCTGCAGCGATCGTTAATCCTGAGCGAGAAACTGCTGGAAATATAGCAAGTGCTTGAAATGAGCCGATGAATAAGGCATCAACCCATGTTAGCTCCTCCATCGTTTTCTTCCCTTTTCTCCTTTTATCAGCAATAAATAAAATAATACCAGTAAAAATAAATTCCCATCCAATCGTTTTACCCGAAACTGATATTTCATCGAAAAAATCTTTAAATAATAATCCTACAATTACCGCGGGTAAAGTACCTACAAATAGTAATAAAGTTAATTTTGAAAAAGGTTTTTTTATCAAACCTTTCCATTCTTTACTGTAAAATACAAACACCGCTAATAAAGTACCAATATGCATTAACGTATCTAGTAATAAGCCTGCCTCATCTAATCCAAATAAATGTCTACCAATATATAAATGACCGGTACTACTGATTGGGAGAAATTCAGTTAACCCTTGAATGATGCCTAATATAATTGCTTCAAAGTTAGACATAATCAATTCTCCTTTCATTCAAATTAGTAAATTATATGCAAAAAAAATTCAATTCTTGTCCAAATTATTAAAAACAATATAAAAAAGCATCATGTTAGATGCTTTTTGGATGGTAATCTTGAAAATAATTTACTAGTAGGCTCTTCATTTAATTGGGTTGAAATATAATTTGTAGCGTCTAGTAGTTTTACTTCGTCGACATCAGTTGGAATATCAAGTCGATGTAAAAATGAAATTAAATCTTCCGTTTCAATCATTCTATTTTGCTCATTTGATGGAAAACAACCTCCGAACCCTCCATTAGCTGATTCAAACCGCTGAATCCCATACGAAAGTGAAGTAAAGATGTTTGAAATGCCATTCCCATAAGTATTATAAAATTGCATCGAGCAACGCTCTTTAGGTATTTTTATCAATAAATCCTCTAAAAATAACTTAACTTGAAGAGGTGTTACTTTGCCTACCGTATCAACAAATGATAAAGCCTCCACTCCATCATCTAATAATTGCAATGCCAGGTCGATTGCTTTTTGATGACTTACTTTTTCGTCGTGACAGCCAAATACTGTCGTAATATAAGCACGCGTAAGCTTTTCATAATCTTTCGTTACTTTTGTCATCTCCTTTATATCTTTCAAAGATTGAGTGATCGAGCAATTTTTAACTTTAGCATTATATGACTCACTTGTTGAGATAAAAAAGTTAATTTCATCTGCATCTACAACAAATGCTCTCATTAGACTTCTTTTATTTGGTACTAATACTCCATATGTTATATGAGGATCTCGTTTTAGCTTTAATACTAATTCGGTAGCTTCACTAAACTGTTGTTTATTCGGATAATTCATTAAAGTGGATACTTCGATATGATTTATTCCACTAGCAATCAGATGGTTAATCCATTTTAATTTTTGGTCAATAGATAATCGTGATCCATATTGAAAATTAATACGAGGTCCAATTTCTTTTAAATACACAGACTGTGGCAGGTTCAATATGATCGACTCCTATTCTACTTTTTATTTTCTTTAACAAGCACCTTTCTCCTCTGTAAATATCCTTGTATAAATTCTATTGAGTCGAAAGTTATTTATGATAGTCAAAGTAGAAACTTTATAATAAAACAAGCTCTCGATAAAAATATCAAGAGCTTGTTTGAAATCATTGAATTATATTAATAACCAAAACAAATTTGTGGAACTTCAATTTTTTTGCATAAATAACCAATTTTAAATATATAAACTCCGTATTTTTCGGAAGAATATACATTTATTTGGAAGTTTATACTTCTAAATCTTCGCCTTCTTCAATTACATGGAATAATAAATGAACTAAATGATGAATTGAACTAGAAGCATCCAGTTCAACTTCCTCTTCTTCAGAAGTTTCATCAACGAATTCTAAATCATTTAAATATAAAGCCATGAATTCATAAAAATCTTTCATTGCAAAAGAATAGCATGCAACTGGATCTTCATCTTCTTCATTATATTGAAGGACTAAATGAGATACATTACCTTCATTATCCTCTGAATCTAAAAACACAAAAAAGCCTATATTCGTATCGATTTCGAATAAATGTCTAGTGCCACCTTCAGTAGATTTATGGTATTCCTCGTCATTCAATTTTTGGATTAACATATTATCTACATTATCTTCTTTGTGAAAAGTTACATTAAAAGATTTCATCATCATTCTCCTTTTAGATCGATTAATCAACGCATGTCTTCATTATGTAACATTCCCTATTTTATAGCAATTATTTCCATAATTAAAAAAATCGATAAACGGGAAATCTACGACTAAAAGGAGTGGGTTTGATGAGTAGAAAAAATAAAATCTTAGTTCCTGAATCTAGAAAAGCACTAGATGCTTTAAAAGCTAAAGTAATGCATACAACTAATCCTGAAGATGCTAAATTCGAAGCTGCTGAGGAAGTTGGAGTTCCTTTAACGAAAGGTTATAATGGCAATTTAACGTCTCATGAAAACGGTAAAGTTGGTGGACGGATCGGCGGGAATATGGTGAAAGAATTAGTTAGAATGGCGCAGGAGAATTTGAATAAACGGTAAAGGTATTAAAGGTAGCGATTGTCATAACAACTATTTGAGACTAGTAAATTAAGGATAATTAATAAAAAAATAACCCTGTATCCAATAAAGGAGACAGGGATTTTTTACGATTTATAAAAATTATTAGAAAAGTCCTTGAACAATATATTTCACAAAATCAGTAAAACCATCTCCTACACCTGTAAAAACCATTTCGTGATAAGCGTTATTCATGCTTAATGCAACTGATATTATAATAAGGATGGGGACTATAATCATTACTTCCTTTTTCATATAAACAACACCCCTTAAAGTCCATTTTGAATTTTAATTTTCTGACTTATATAGAAATTGTATACAAAGTGTACGTTTTATTCAATTGTGAATTATTTCCAAGAAGAATCAAAAAAAAAAATAGGAGTGTGCATAGCACGCCCCTATTTCTACTGATTAAACATTTTGAAAATATCCTTTTATTTTATGCTAGTCGTTTTTCCATTTCCTCAAATTGCTTTTCTACTTTTGGATTTGAATTTGAAGTTAATAGACTAACTATAATAACTGCTAATAAACTGAAAAAGAAACCTGGAACCATTTCATATAAGTTAATCGCTTCTTTAATCGCATCCAAGCTGATCCAAATGATAACAGTTGCTGCCCCTACTACCATGCCTGCAAGTGCACCCCAGCTAGTCATTCTTTTCCAGAATAAACTTAATAATATAGCTGGTCCAAATGCAGCACCGAAGCCTGCCCAGGCATTACCAACAAGATTTAGAATCGTATCATTAGGTGTTAACGATAATAGTAATGATACAATCGCAACGATTAATACAGCTAGTCTACCAATACGAACAAGCTCTTTATCAGATGCATTCTTTTTACCAAAGATACGATAAAGATCTTCCGTTAAAGCACTTGCAGTTACTAAAAGTTGAGATGAAATAGTACTCATAATCGCTGCAAGTATAGCAGATAACAAGAATCCCGTAATTAGTGGATGAAATAATGTTTTTGAGAAAAAGATAAAAATTGTTTCTGGATCATCTAATGTTAAGTTGTTAACTGAAATGTATGTAATTCCAACTAGTCCTGTTAATGTTGCACCAACAATCGTAAAAATCATCCATCCCATTCCAATACGACGTGCTGGCTTTAATTCCTTTACAGTTGAAATCGCCATAAATCGAACGATAATATGAGGTTGTCCAAAATAACCTAATCCCCAAGCAAGTAAAGAAACAATTCCAATAAATGACGTTCCAGTAAAGATATTTAATAACTTAGGGTCTATATTTTTAATTTCATCGAAAGCAGGCTTTACTCCACCTACATCTGTAAAAGCAACAAGTGGTACCAAAATTAATGCAATAAACATAATTAGACCTTGAACGAAATCTGTTAAACTTACAGCTAAGAACCCACCAAATAATGTATAGGCAATTACAACAGCAGCTGTAACAATTAATCCTACCTTATAATCGATTCCGAAAGCTGACTCAAATAATGTACCTCCAGATACAAAACCAGCTGAGCAATAAAGTGTAAAGAAAATGATAATAACAACAGCTGAAGTAATTCTTAAAATTCGAGTTGAATCTTGGAATCTTTTTTCAAAGAAATTAGGTATTGTAATTGAATTATCGGCTACTTCAGTAAATACACGTAGTCGAGGTGCTAAAAGTAAATAGTTTAAATAGGCTCCAATCGTTAATCCAATAGCAATCCATGCAGATGAGATACCAGTCGCGTACATTGCACCAGGTAATCCCATTAACATCCATCCGCTCATATCGGCTGCACCAGCTGAAAGAGCAGTTACTGCAGGTCCAAGACCACGATCACCAAGCATATACTCAGATAAACTATCAGTAGATTTTTTGTAAGCGTAAAAACCTATAACTAACATAAAAATAAAGTAAATAGAAATTGATATTAGTACTTGCGTATCCATTTTATCCCCCCGTTTTAGCAACCTCTTACAATCTGATTATATTTTAGTCTTCGTCCTTTACATCTATGTCTTCAGGAATTGGTTCGGTATAGTAATCAGCAATCATTTTTTTTGCTTTTTCCATTTGTTCTAAGTGATTGTTAAATTGCTCTTTGTAGATTAAATATTGTTCACCGTCATGGACTACTCTAATTTTTTGTTCTTGAATCAATTGTTTAATATAAGATTCATCAAGATCTAAGTATTCCGCTGTTTCTTTAATTGTTAAATACATTTTGTTCTCCTTACCTACTCATTCGTACATTATCTTACTATAAATTTTGAAAGTTTTTTTGTTTGTTATTCATATACAATTACCTAGAACTCTGTTGGTGTGCCCTGGTGAAAATACATTTTCCATTGACCGTCTTTAAACTTCCAAATTGAACTACGTAAGGAATGTTGTTTTTTTATTTCATTAAATATTCGATAGGTCACTAGAGTAATGTCGTCTGATAATGGATGAATTTCAAAATCACTTAATGTCATTTTTACGATTCCAATGCCATTTTCTAATTGATCATCTTTATATAAAACTCTACCTGAACTCCCGAATTCAAAAAATTCATCGGCTAGTAGAATTTTAAGTTCAATTTGTGAGGTGCGAATTTCTGGTTTAAGTAATTTTTCTTCTAACATACAAAGATGTTCTTTTAAAAAATGTAATCCTTCCATTATTCATTCACCTTCTTCGATTTATTTAGATTAATATTAATTAGTAAGCTTTACCCCAATAGACCATTACATCTGTTTTCTTTCCACAGCAGACACATGTGTCAGCAAGTTGTTCTTGTTCAAATGGAATACATCTTGAAGTTAAGCCAGCTTCTTCTTTAATTTGTTCTTCACAAGCTAGATCCTGACACCACATTGCTTTAATAAAGCCTTGTTTTTCTTCACTGTTTTGTTTTAGCTCATCCATTGAAGTCGCTTCATATGTTTTTTCTGTACGATTGTTTAATGCTTTTTCGTAAAGAGATGCTTGGATTTCTTCAAGTAATTTTGTAATATTTTCTTCTAAAGCGTCTAATGAAACAATCGTTTTTTCTCGGGTGTCACGTCTTACTAAAACTGCTTGATTTTTTTCAATATCTTTTGGCCCAATTTCAACACGAACTGGAATTCCTTTCATCTCATATTCGTTAAATTTCCAACCTGGCATTTTATCAGAAGTATCAATTTTTACTCGAGCAATCTTTGAAATACGATTTTTTAATTCAGTTGCCTTTTGGATAACGCCTTCTTTATGTTGAGCAATTGGAATCACCATGACTTGAGTTGGAGCCACTTTTGGAGGTAATACTAAACCGCTGTTATCACCGTGAACCATAATTAAAGCACCGATTACTCTTGTTGTCATACCCCAAGAAGTTTGGTGTACATATTGTCTTTTAGAGTTTTTGTCTGTGTATTGAATATCAAATGCTTTTGCAAATCCATCTCCAAAGTTATGAGATGTACCACTTTGTAATGCCTTCCCATCGTGCATTAAGCTTTCAATTGTATAAGTAGCTTTTGCACCTGCGAATTTTTCTTTTTCTGTTTTTTGACCTTTAATAACAGGAATTGCTAAGAAGTCTTCTAAGAAATTAGCATAAACATTTAGCATTTGAATTGTTTCTTTTTGTGCTTCTTCAGCGGTTGCATGTGCTGTATGACCTTCTTGCCATAAGAATTCAGTCGTTCTTAAAAATGGTCTTGTTGTTTTTTCCCAGCGAACAACTGAGCACCATTGATTATATAATTTTGGTAAGTCATTATAGCTTTCAACTGTTTTTGAAAAATGCTCACAAAATAGTGTTTCTGATGTAGGACGAACTGCTAATGGTTCAGCTAATTCATCATGACCACCATGCGTTACCCATGCAACTTCAGGTGCAAATCCTTCTACATGATCAGCTTCTTTTTGTAATAAAGATTTAGGGATAAATAATGGCATATATACATTTTCATGATCTGTTTGTTTAAATTGAAAATCTAATTCTTTTTGGATATTTTCCCATAGTGCATAACCATAAGGTCTTATAATCATACAACCTTTTACACTTGAGTAATCGACTAATTCTGCCTTTTTTACGATATCTGTGTACCATTGTGCAAAATCAACATCCATATCTGTAATTGCTTCAACAAATTTTTTTGTAGTCATTTTCTCTACTCCTAATCAATTTTTAGAAAATAAAAAACGCGCGAGAATAATCTATAAGGGACCATTCTCGGCGTTACCACCCTAATTATTATATAGAAAATACGAAATAAGCAGATGATAAACAAAAAACGCCATGAATGATCAAAAGGGACCATTCATGGCGTTACCACCCTACTTATTATGTAAAAGCTCTACATAATCTCTTAACATCTTTAACGGGAAAACCGCTGTAGCCTACTTTTATTTCGGTACAGAGACTCCAAGGCTGGTTCAGAATACTTGCTTTAGGAATTTGCACCGACCATTCCCTCTCTAAAAAGCTTATAAACTTACTATTCCTTTTCTAAGTCGTTTATTAATTTAAAGTTATAATACGTGAACTAATTGTATCTGTCAATGTGTATTATACCCATTTTTTTAAAATTTCTTACATTTCTTACTATATTGCCTCATTTTTTACTTCTTTTGTTCGTTTCTTTGGTAAAGGTACTTCAGATAGCAGCATGCCACCTACAATAAAAGTCCCACCGATAATTGTTTGGATTGATAATGTTTCATTTGCAAAAAGTACTGCTGTAAATGCGGCAAAAACAGGTTCAAAAATAAAAATTAATGCTGCTTTCGTTGATGAAATATGTTGTTGAGCAAACATTTGAACCCAAAATGCGATACTCGTACAGAATACTGCAGTGACAATCACTGCAAAAATGAATGTCGGGTTGACCCAAAGTTCTTTAGAAAATGAAACGGAAGTATCTTCAAAAATTAGAGAAAAAATCGTACTACTAATGCCAACTGTTGCTAGTTGAATCGTTGTAAAGGTGATTGGATCCATTTGCTTCGTATACTTTCCTGATAAAATAATATGGAAAGCAAATGCAACCGACCCAATTAGTGTTAGTACATCTCCAAGATTTACAGAGAATGAGTCACCTAACGTTAAGAAACTTAGTCCTAGTAATGCAATTAAACACGCGATTACGGTAGACCAGTTAGAACGTTCTTTATAGACTAAATATAAAAGAACAGGTACTAATACAACACATAGACCAGTAATAAAACCTGATTTTGATGAAGTTGTATACTTCAATCCAAATGTTTGAAGTAAATACCCTAAAAACAACATGAATCCAATACCACTAGTTATAACGATTTGTTTAACCGTTAATTTAGTTTTTTGTTTTCTTTTAACTAAAAATGGCAAAAGGACTAAAGTTGCGAGGATAAATCGAAATGCGTTAAATGCAAACGGTTCAACGTATGCAATCGCATTTTGGACTACTACAAATGTTGTGCCCCAAAGTAATGTTACGATAATTAATGAGATGGTAGCTATTCTATCTATTCTCAGGTCTCTCATCCCTCTCCATATAGTTGGTCCCATAAAATTGCAAGTAAAGAAAACTCGTAGATTGACGAGCCTAATTGGCGACTACGTTGAATTTACTTCATTACTACCAATTTATTCCTACTTAACGTAAAAAAAGATGTGAAATTACCACATCCAAGTACTTTAATTTTTATTGGTTCCACATTTAATTATATCTTTATTTTATCATAGTGTGTAATGAATTTGTCTCATAACTGTAAAATTTCTCTATCTTATGATAGTTTTTATGGAAATTTTGTCCAAAGCTTGATTAGTTCATGATTGACTCAACGAATCCTCATCCATATACTTAAATACAGAAAAATAGGAAAAGGTGATTGGATGGATTTTGAAATTACATATTTATCGTTTTATGTTGTTACTGTTGAAGGTAAAGGTGAACAATCCGATAAACGATATAAACATTTCCAAACATTAGATGAATCAATGTTTGAAGAAAGCGCATTGAAAGGCTTTTTAGAAGGTGAACTTGAACGAATTGTAAATCGAAAAGTTGAAAAACATCCAAAATCTGATTCTGTACCTACAAAATTAGGTCACTTTATCGTCGAAGAAGGCCACTCTCTAGACTCAAATCCAAATTATAATTTATTCCAGCGAATAATAGATGCAAAATCAATTGAAGATTTTAAAGCTGAAAATGAGACTTTAGTCATTAATTACATTGATACTAGTGCAGTTCGCGGAGGAGCATTTTTAGTTATTCAAGCGAAACTAAGAAAATATTTTGATGATCCATTCTTATTTGTATTAAAATGCGATTTTGAACCAAAAGTAGCCTCCATTTCAGATGAATCCACTCTCATTAAAACTGTTGAAATGGCGATTACAACAAAAAATATGAAATCAATTCAATACCCTTATATGGAAGAATTAGGGATGATCTCAGAAAGTGAATTAAAAATCCATCAAGCATCACACGCAAGATATTTTGAAGACTTTTTAAAATTTGTTTCCTATTCTGAATCAATGCCTGAAATTGTAAAAACTCAAGTAATGGAAATGGTTTATGACAAAATTGAAGATGTATTTGAAGAGGAAAGTGTTGAAAGACAACAATTCGATGCAGCAATGGAAGTATGGGCAGCAAGTCCTAAACGTGAAATTCAAGAGCATTTTACACCCAATGAAGTAATCGAAGCAGCGGCACAAATTGTGGAACATACACCAGAAATTGAATTATCATTTAAAGCGGATCATTTTTCTATTAAAGGATTACTAGCTGATTTCGGTGATAACCTCCATATTGCGAAAGTAAACGGTCGATATGTCGTAATTTTAGAAGCTGATACATTGCAATTTGAGAAAGGATTTTCTCCGATTGAGTTTTTGAAGCCGGACGAATTGGATGATGTAATTGAGCGAATTGGTCAGAAAGTAAATATTCCTGGATATTGAACGATTGAATAACTCAGTAAAAAATTAATATAATAAAAACTTAAAAGACAGTTGGCTATTACTAGCTGGCTGTCTTTTCGATTTCAACTAGATTGCTTTAGGGGTCAACATCTAAAGTGAACGCCTTTAGAATGTAGGTAAATACATTCTAGGCTATTATCAAATTAAATCTTTACCCGCTCCACCTGAACCAATTACTATAATTTTACTTTGTCCACCGTTATATATAATCTTCCAATTCCTACTTACAACTTTAATTCTGTCTTCTTATATTTTTTAAGTTTTCTATCTTAATATAATATATGTTAACCAAAATAAATATTTAGTTGACATATATTTCAAGTTTCATTAATATGATAATAGTTATCAGAAAACTGACATTAGGAGAATTAAAATGAAAATCAAAGAAATTACATTTGTAGCAATGTTTGCAGCAGTTATGGGTGTCCTTGGACAAGTTCCTCCGATTATGTTATCCTTTACACCAGTTCCAATTACTTTACAAACACTTGGTGTTCTTCTAACTGGTGGTGTTTTAGGTGCAAGATTAGGTGCACTAAGCCAAACCATCTTTTTATTACTAGTTGCAGTTGGAATGCCGCTTCTATCCGGTGGTCGTGGTGGTTTTAGTGTATTTGCAGGACCAAGTGTTGGTTATTTAATTTCATGGCCTATTACGGCTTTTGTAATTGGGTATTTATTATCTCGTTTTAAAGCGTTAAAATTAAAACATGTCTTATTCATTAACTTGACTGTTGGAATTCTATTAATCTACTTAATCGGTATCCCAATTCAAGCGGTTATGATGGGAATTCCAGTTATGACAGCGGTTAAATTAAGTTTAGTTTATATTCCAGGAGATGTATTAAAAGCGATTCTTGCTTCAATATTAGTATTCAAACTAAGACAACAACCAGTTTTTTCAAGCTCATTGACAAAAAACTATTCAAAACAATCAACTGAAAATATGTAAATCTTTGGGACACGCTTGTTGTGTCTCTTTTTTATAGAGGTGATTATAAATGGCAAATATTACAGAAACCTATCAGAAAAACGCTATATTGTCCCCTGACAAAATTGCAATCCATACGAGTAATCAACAAATCAGTTATAAGGAATGGAATCAATTAATTAATCAAACGGCTAATTGGCTACACTCTTTTCGATCAAATTCCAAAACAATTGGTATTCTTTTACCGAATGGTACCTCTTTCTTACAGATGTTTTCAGGAGCGTCTAAAGCGGGTTGGATCGCTGTTCCGTATGATATGAAATGGAATCTAGCTGATTTGGAAAAAAGGGTAAAACTTTCGAATCCTTCGATCATTGTTACAACAAAAGATATGTACAATAAGATTCATTCACTCCTTCCAAATGTGAAGGTTTTAGATGAAATCTTATTAGAAATTGCTCAATTTGATTCCTTCTCTTCTATGGAAATAAATGAAAACTTACCTTTCTATGTGGGATTTACTTCAGGTACAACTGGGAGCCCGAAAGCATTTATCCGTTCTCAAGATTCATGGGTTGCTAGCTTTGATTGCAATCGCTTTGACTTTGGATTAGATGAAGCGGATCAAACTCTTATACCTGGAGCTTTAATCCATTCTCATTTTCTATATGGTGCCATCAGTACCTTATATTTAGGTGGAACAGTTATTCTTTTAGAAAAGTTTTCTCCTTTAAATGTAATATCACGAATCAATTCTTTTCCTATTACGACAGTTTATGTTGTTCCGACAATGATCGAAGCATTAATAAAAGAAGGTATTCAAGTCGATCAAGCGATGAAAATACTTTCGTCCGGTGCAAAGTGGACTGAAAAATCTAAAATTGAATTTCGTCATTTGTTTCCTGCTATGACGATCTACGAATTTTTTGGCGCTAGTGAGCTAAGCTTCATTACCGTTTTGTCGGATCGAGATGGTGTTGATAAGGCAAAAACGGTTGGGAAACCTTGTTATGGTGTGGAGTTACAAATTCGTCGACCAGACCAAGAGTTAGCTAAACCGAATGAAACTGGAAAAATATATGTGAAAAGTAAATATTTAATAAATGGGTATTTTGAGGAAAATGAAAGAACCATTCATTCTATTCAAGATGATGATGGCTGGGCTACTGTTCATGATATGGGCTTTATTGATGAAGACGGTTTTTTAACAATTAACGGACGTGAAAAAAATATGATTCTATACGGAGGTATTAATATATTTCCTGAAGAAATCGAAAAAGTTATTTCTCTTCATCCGGATGTTGAGGAAGTTGCAGTCGTTGGCCTTTCAAACCCGTATTGGGGTCAGATTGTTGCTGCAGTGATCAAAGGCAAATCTAATTCGTTTGAGTTAAAAAGATTTTGTAAGACACACTTATCAGCTTATAAAGTACCTCGTAAATGGTTTTTTCAAAATGAGATGCCGTATACAACTAGCGGAAAGATCGCACGTGCAGAGTTAATTAAACAAATCGAAATGCAGGTGATTAACAATTAAAAGAGCTGTCATTGTCAAAGCAAAGCGAACTCCTATTGGAAAAAAAGGTGGAATTTTACGCGATTTTCAACCACATGAGCTTGCTGCCCCATTGCTCAAGTATTTGGCAATTGAATTAGATGAAAAGATTGATGACATCATTTTAGGAAATGTTGTTGGCCCAGGCGGAAATGTCGCTCGAGTTTCTGCATTGGAAGCGGAACTTTCTCTTACAGTCCCAGGAATCACAATTGATCGTCAATGTAGCGCAGGATTAGAAGCGATTCGAATGGCTTGTTACTTAGTTCAAGGTGGTGCTGGAAATTGTTATCTTGCTGGAGGAGTTGAAAGTACTAGTACCTCCCCATTTCCTGCTAGAGCTAGGTTTTCACCTGACAAAATTGGTGATCCTGATATGGGGATTGCAGCGGAAAATGTTGCTGAAAAATACGGTATCTCAAGAGAAGCACAAGATCAATATGCATTATTAAGTTACACACGAAGCTGGGAATCTCATCATAATGGACACTTCAATGAAGAAATTATTCCAGTTGGTGATGTCGACCGAGATGAAGTATTTTTCAAAAATAGAAAGATGGAAGAACTTTTAAAAAGAGCAAAACCTGTTTTTAAAAAGAATGGTACTGTCACTGCAGCAAATAGTTGTTTAATCCATGATGGAGCCTCCGCTGTTCTAATTATGGAAGAAAATGAAGCGATAAAAAAAGGTTTAAAACCAGTTTTACGATTTGTGGATAGTCAAGTTTCTGGTGTTCATCCTAATTATCCAGGTGCAGCACCGATCCCTGCTATTCAAGAATTATTAAGTAGAAACAAATTAACAGTTGCAGATATTGAACTTTATGAAATAAATGAGGCTTTTTCTTCAAAAGTAATAGCCTGTTCTAAGGAACTTTCCATCCCCACTTCCAAGTTAAATAGTCGTGGTGGTGCATTAACGATCGGTCATCCATATGGAGCATCTGGTAGCATCATGGTCACGAGACTTTTTTATGAAGTACAAAGAAGAAAAAACTTAGAATCAAATTATGTAGTTGCTGCAATTGGAAGTGGTGGTGGAATCGGATTAGCTGTCTTATTCGAGGTCGTAAAATAAAATTAAAAAATCATGAATTAGTAAGAAGTATAAAGAGAGGTAAATATATGAAAGTAATCGGTTCAATTGATCTTCATACACGCTGTAAACATTACCATACAGCAAGAGATATCATTGCCATCAAATTCAAGTGCTGTGATACGTACTATGGTTGTTATTATTGCCATGAGGTAAGTGCTAATCATGAACCAAAAGTCTGGGGCAAAGATGAATGGCAAACAAAAGCAATTCTTTGTGGTAGCTGTCATGAGGAATTAACAATTCAAGAATATCAAGATTGTAACTACATATGTCCTAAATGTGAATCCGATTTTAATCCAGGGTGCAAAAACCATTACCATTTGTATTTTGAGTGAATTTAACTACTCTATTAATTTATGTTTAAGGAGCTGAATATTCAGCTCCTTATTTTTGTTTAATTTTTGTTTAATTTTTGTTTATTTCCCTTAATATTGAAGCTTCATCTTCAGTTATCTTACCGCTTTTTACTTTTTCATCTATTATTTGTAAGATTGATTGTTTAAAATTTTGTTCCATTTTTAATCGTAGTTTTCTTCTTTCTTCCCATGCTTTTTAGTACGGTATTTTAAAATAACATTTTGAACGAATTGATTAAATTTCACTTGTGCTTCAGATAGCAATTTGGCTGAAAAAAGTATTATGCTTTTAGGATGTTCAGAAAGTTGCTTAAAAGAAAAAGGATGGCAGTAGGCCTCCTTTTTTATAAGTGATATTAATCTGTTATGATTGTGTTTGTAGAGCAACTCTTAAACCTAATCCAATATAGACTAAACCAATCGCTTTGCCCATCCATTTTGTTCCTTTTGTTTTTTTACTAAATATTTTTTTGCCAATTACACTTGATAAAAGCACTAGTAAAGTTGTGTACAAAATACTAAGTAATACAAATGTTAAACCAAGAGTTAAAAGTTGAATGAATACTGGATGACCATTATGTTGAACAAATTGAGGTAAAAGTGCTAAGAAAAAAAGTGCGGTTTTAGGGTTTAATACTTCGATCAGCACTGCTTGACGAAAGGAAAGTTTACTATTTACTTCTTTTTGTTCAGTTGATTTTTTACTGTTTTTCGATTTTTTAATGATTGCAGTGATTCCTAAATAAAATAAATAAGCTGCACCTAAATATTTAACGATTTCAAATGCAAATGCAGAAGTCATTAAAATTGCAGAAAGTCCAAATACGGATGCACATGTATGAATTAAATCACCGACAGCAATCCCAACACCTGTTAAGATGCCATTCCATTTCCCACCTTTCATTGTTTGGGATAATGTTAAAAGTACAGCCGGTCCTGGTATTAAAAATAACATTAATACAACTAAAATAAATGATAGCATGACGACCATCTCCTCTCGTTACCTTATATTTAGACTATTATACAACATAATTTTGCAGTAATTGCCTAAATTGTTATTTATTTCAATAAAAAAATAAGCCGCTTTTCACATTTGGAAAAACGGCATATACATTCAATAATTATACTATTTCAATATATCCTTCTGTACCATGAACACGGATTTTTTGCCCGTCTTTTATCAGTTTGGTAGCATTCTCTACACCTACCACTGCTGGTAAGCCATATTCTCTTGCGATGACCGCTCCGTGTGTCATCAGTCCACCAACTTCAGTGACCAGTCCTTTTATTGCAACAAACAATGGTGTCCAGCTTGGGTCAGTAAATGAAGTAACTAATATGTCACCCTCTTCTAAGTTTGCATCCTCCATATTTAAAATAACACGTGCTCTTCCTTCGATGACACCTGAAGAAACAGCTAGACCTACAATCGCTTTAGGTGGAAGATTTTCCCGTTTATATTCACCGACAATGATTTCACCATCAGATGTTAAAACTCGTGGAGGTGTTAGTTTTGTATATAATTTGTACTCGTCTTTTCGTTTGTTTATGATTTGGTAATCTAGTTTTTTTGTGCGAACGACTTCGTTAAGTTCTTCAAATGTAAGATAGAAGATATCTTCTACTTCAGAAATGACATTCGTTTTAACGAGTTGTTCAGCTTCCTTCAATAAAGCTAGCTTATACACAAAATAGCGACTAATCATTCCATACTTTGGATATTCACGATATCCAATGAAATTCCTGATTAGACTAATAACTTCCTTTATATCTTCTGCTTTTTGTTTACCATCTGGTAATTGCAACAATCGTTCTAAAAGCTCTTGTTCTTTTTGCAATGCTTTTTCTAGCCCTTGTTCAAATTTCCGTCTACTTTCGTGTGGCTCAAAGTTTTTGATGTTACTAAGAATCATTGGTACGAGTGTAGAAGGTTTTTCGCTCCAACGAGTTCTAGTAAGATCAATTTCACCAGTACATCGCATTCCATATTTTTTCAGATAATCATCAATTGCGTTTTTAGTTTCCTGTCCACCCTCAAATTTAATCAATTTATCCAAAAAGTTAGCATCTTCTACATGATGCAAATAATCGATTACTTCTGGATAAGGACGAATTACATCGGCGACATCCATTAGTGCTAGACCCATTTCCGAAGTAATATTATTTGGTACAGATTGCGTAATGGTATCTCCTACATTCTTTTCATCTAACCACTCGTATATTTTTTCATTAATCCATTCTGTAGCATTCATAGCAGACATAAACACTGCCGAACTTCGCGGGTCAAATAATAACTCTCGTAATTTTTGAAGATCTTCTAAAATAAAATCCATTAAATCTGATCCTGATTTCATTCGTATGTTTTGTTTTAATTCCTCGATTGACGTTTCGTTTTTCTTAATCAAATCAGATACAATTGTTGGATCGTTTTCAATCAGTGCTTTAAAACTCGACGACGGTTGTGATTGATCATTTTTAGTTGGGCTCGGTGCTTTCTCAGGTGATGATTCTGTAAAATCTTCTCGTGTTACAACCTTTAATAGAGCGTCTTTTAAAAGCGGATCGGATTTTCCTATAGCCTCTATAAATATTTTTCTTCTTTCAGGTGAAGCGAGATTTTGTGAGATATCAACAAATAATCTACCTCCAGCTTTACGCATAGGTGCCCTAGATGTTAACATCCAAAACGACAATCCTAATGGTTTGATTGGATCAGTCATCATTTGTTGATGACCAACAGATAGATAGACATGTTTTTCTTGATCATCCACTTCAGGAATCGGGAATAGAGTTGTGATTGGACGACTTTGGACAATATAAAATGTATCTTCTACTAAACACCATTCGATATCTTGTGGATAACGGAAATAAGCTTCTATTTGTCTACCAATATGTGCTAGTTGCAAAATTTGTTGTTCAGTAAGTGTTTGAGTAGTTTGTTTTTGAGGATCAATCTGCTGTAATTTTGTTCCGCCTTCTTTTCGACCATAAATAGCCAATTTTTTTGTTGCGATTCTCTTATCGATGATTTCATTATCTTGTACCTTATAACAATCGGCCGATACTAAACCAGAAACTAGAGCTTCTCCAAGCCCAAAACTTCCATCGATTGATAGTACCTTTCGATTGGAAGTAACAGGATCAGCGGTAAATAATATCCCTGAAGCTTGTGGGGAAACCATTTTTTGAATAACAACGGATAAATATACTTGACTGTGGTCAAAATCATTTTGCATACGGTAGATAACCGCACGATCCGTAAATAAAGAAGCCCAACATTTACTGATATGTTGTAAGATATTTTCTTTACCAATAATATTTAAATAGGTGTCTTGTTGGCCAGCAAAAGAGGCATGTGGCAAATCTTCAGCAGTTGCACTTGAACGCACAGCGTATGCAAGTTCCTCGCCGAATTTGGAGAGATAGGTAGAAACTGAATTTACAACATCAGAAGGGATGGCTACTTCCAAAATAATGTCTCGAATCTTCCTGCTAATCTCACTAATTTGATCTCGATCTTTTACATTAAGCATTTTTAATTGATCCAATAAAGCATGATAGGATTCGTTTTGTTCGATAGCTTTTTGAAACCCCGCTGTTGTAATACAAAATCCTTCTGGTACTTTAATATTTGGAATTTTTGATAATTCACCTAAATTTAACCCTTTTCCGCCAACGAGTAAAAGTTGGTTTTTATCAATCTCCTGGAAATCGAGAACTAAAGAATTCATTCCACATCTCTCCTAAAGTTTAATGTCTATTGATTTTATCAGTAGAAAATAAGAAGATAAAGTCTATTTTGGCCATTTTTTTTATGGTATAATTAAAGCAGGAAGAGTATGTAACAAAAATCGAATCAACAACAAATGAATTAACTACTATACATAATGAGAAAAAGCACAGAAATTAATCTGTGCTTTTTTCTATTCAATTGATGCGATTGCTTTTCTACCAAATTGTTTATTGTATAATTCTTTATATAAACCATTTTGCATTAGCAACTCTTCATTTTTGCCTTCCTCAACAATTTGACCATCCTTTAACACAATGATGTGATCCGCGGCCATAATGGTTGAAAGTCGATGAGCAATAACAATGGACGTTTTATTTTTTAATAATCCTTGTATCGCACTTTGAATATAAAATTCAGATAAAGTATCTAATGAAGAAGTTGCTTCATCAAGAATAATGATTTCAGGATTTTTCAATAATACACGAGCGATTGAAATTCTTTGTTTTTCGCCTCCTGAAAGTTTGATTCCTCGATTCCCAACAATTGTCTCATAACCATTTGGTAAGTCCATAATGAAATCATGAATATATGCAGCCTTACAAGCATTCGTAATTTCTTCATCTGATGCATCAGGGCTTGCATATAATAAATTTTCTTTAATCGTTCCATTAAATAAATAGCTATCCTGTGTAACAAGTCCAATATGAGACCGTAATGATTCTAGCGTGAATTCCCTAATATCGCGACCGCCAATTTTGATTGAACCTGATGTAAAATCATATAAACGAGGAATTAAATTGGTAATTGTTGTTTTACCAGCGCCACTAGGTCCAACTAAAGCAGTCATTGTACCGGATGGAGCAATAAAGGAAATATTTTGCAATGCTGTTTTATCTTTCTGATAAGAAAATGAAACATCGTTAAATTCAATATCTAAATGAGTAACATTCATTTCAGTCGCATCATCACGATCTTTAATCGTTAGTTTCATATCAAAATATTCAAAAATACGTTCGAATAAAGCGACCGAACTTGTAATATTTACATAAAGATTTGTTAATTGTCCAACTGGCCCGTATAAACGACCAAGTAAAGCAACAAAGCTAATAATAGCCCCAATTGTAATCTGACCGTGAATAAATAAATATCCACCATATAAATAGATGAGCATTGGGCCGATGCTAGTAAAGGTTGATAAAATCATCATAAACCAGCGGCCTGCCATAGATTCCTTTATTTTAAGATTAGTAGCCTGTACATTAATATCATCAAAATTTTTAAATTCCTTTTGTTCTTTTGTAAAAAGCTTCATTAATAAATAACCACTAATATTTAATGTTTCTTGTATAATATGATTTTGCTCACTTGTTTTTTCCTGTGTCTGTTTTGCAATACTCCAACGAACATTCCCCATTTTACGAGTAGGTAGAATAAATAATGGTACAATGATTAATCCTAGTATTCCAAGCCTCCAGTTCACTATTAACAATGTGGTAGCGGTAGAAATAAGAATGAATAGATTATTAGCGAAACTCACAATCGTACTATCAAAAACAGCTTTAACACCAGAAATATCAGCCGTCATTCGGGTGATCACTTCACCTTGCTTAACGTTCGAATAAAATTGGTATGGCATTTGTTGTAAATGAAGATACATTTGGTTTCTCATATCGTAAATAATTTTTTGGGCAACATATGCATTTAAATAATTTTGCCAAACACCCAATAACTCTGAAATAATCGTAGTACTAAGTGAGGCAAGTACGAGATAGATTAGGAGACTTAAATCTTTATTTGGTAAGGCTGTATCAACAATATGTTGAATGATGATAGGCGGTAAAATGCCTAGTACTGAAGTAACTAATAAAATAAGCACGACAAGTGTTGTTTGCTTCCAATACGGAATAAAATATTTTGCAATTCTAAGTAGTATTGCCTTTGTTATATTTGGTTTTTGTGCGTTTTTATCAAATTTCATTCGCCCAAAACCATGGGGACCCATCGGAGGTCCACCACCCCATCCTGACATAATTAAACGTCCTCCTTATTTCGAACAATTAGATTGTTCATTTAATAAATCAGCTAAAATTTTTTTTTGCATGTCTATAAATATATTAAGCTCATCCTGTGAAAATTGTTCCAGTGAATTTGCTAAACTCTTATATGCTTCTGATTCTTCGCGATAACGTTGACATAATGCTTCACCATCGGGCGTTAAATATAATTGAGTTTCTCGGCGATCGATAACTGACGTTTCTCTTTTTACATAATTTTTCTTCTCTAACTCATCAATACTAAGACTTACTCTGCTTTTAGCAGTTCTTATTCGTTCAGTTAGTTCTTTTTGTGATAGCCCTTCATTATTTCGAATCGAATTGAGGATAATTAACTGTTGGAAGGTTATCCCAAGTTTAGTTGCAGTTTGTATATTTATTCTTTTTAGTTGGCGCGCAATTGAAACAAACGAATTTGTTAAATCTATTGCTTGTTGAAAATCTGGCATCATATCACCCCTTACATTAGTTTACTTTATGAACTGTTTACATTGTAAACTAATAATAAAACTTTATTGTTCATTTGTACAATTAAAAATTATTAATAAAAAAGACAATAGGATATTTTCTACTGCATTTCTTAAATTATTCTGATTAGATTTATCTTATATTGTGAAGCGTATTCAATATGGATTTGTGAAATAATTGAAGGTAAAGATCGTAAGAATGAATGGAGGAAAATTAAGGATGGCAGATAACTCAGTAATTAATGATTCAGTAAAGATGCATTTTATACTAATATCTCTTCCCCCAAGAACAACCTTTCAACATGACATGACAGATGAAGAACGGAATATTGTGGGAAAACATATTGCTTATTGGACAGAAAAACAAAACCAGGGAATTGCTCTAGTGTTCGGTCCGGTTCGAAATCCTTCTTCACCTCATGGAATTGCAATAATTGAAGTTGAAAATGAAGCTCAAGTCCCAAAACTAATCGAAAAAGATCCAGCCGTAATTGCTGGGATTATGACTACGGAATATTATCCGATGCTCGCAGTACTCCCTAAACAAAATTCATGATGTAGTTGTTGAAAAAATTGAACTAAATTAAAAAAAGCAAATGGATCAGTGGTGAACTGTCCATTTGCTTTTTTTTTCATTTATTGATTACATACTCTATAAATTTTAGTCACTCAATTTAAAATAAGTATCCTTAAAAAAGACCTGCCTCTTTTGCTGCTTCAAAACTAACTCTTGTAAATTCAACTGGATCCAAATTAACATTCTCCCAATTCATATACATTAAACGTGGTTTATCAAACAGCCAATGGTTATGAACTGCTGTCACGATAATTCCTCTTTTTCGTAATGCTGACATTAATGGGTTAATCTCTTTCTGACGTACAACAGATTCGCCAAGGTTTAAACCATTATCTTCAAAAGATGACATGAATGGAAGTGCTAATGGAGAACGAGTTCAACGACCTAAAATAGTTGCATTAATATCACGTAGACGCATAATTACACATACAGGTGTAGCTTGAACAACTTCTCCTCCAATCATATCTGCAAGTTTTTGACAAGTTGACATATTCATCACTCTCTTCATACTTTTTAATTTTTACTCAGTATCATATGAAGAACATGAAGGGCGGTTGCCTATCTTAATCCTTAACTAATCATCGAAAATAGCTACTAATATCCAATGATTTCTAATTGAAAATTAAAGAAAATCCTTTAATTTCCAATTAAATAAGTGAAAAGACCTATTTTTTTCGTAAGACAATTTGATTATCTTACATTAAATTGTTATTATATAAACATTAAATGTGTTCAAGCACATAAGGAGGAAACAAAAAATGGAACATGGTAAAGTAAAATGGTTTAATGCAGAAAAAGGTTTTGGATTCATCGAGCGTGAAAATGGTGATGATGTATTCGTTCACTTCTCAGCAATTCAATCTGAAGGATTCAAATCATTAGATGAAGGTCAAGCAGTTACATTTAATGTAGAAAAAGGACAACGCGGACCACAAGCTACTAACGTTAAAAAAGCATAATTTAAAAAGTTAAAAAGTCGGATTCTATTTATAGAATCTGACTTTTTTTTATCTAATAATAATAAAAACCCCCTATTCATTTAAGAATAGGGGGAAATTCAAACGTGGAGATCGGGTAAAGAAATGGTTTAAAGTATTATAGCCTATAAAAAATGATTACACAACATTCATTTTATACCTTCATTAAGTTAATTTTATTCACAATACTATGTGTATTTGTATATTGAAAGTGTATGAGAATTATTAGCGTTATAATCTGAACATAAAATAATCATCCTACAAATAATTTGTAATTTAATTGAATTTACAGGACAACACCTCTTCTGTGTCGAATTATATAATTTAGAAGGGAGATGTGAAAATGAGTAAGGAAAATCTATTAAAGAACCTTCGACTTGCAACAAGAGGAAATTTCTTTATATTCAACATAAAAAATTCCTTGGAAAATGATACAAATATGATTGAAAAACTAGCTAAGGAACTAGAACTAGATGGATTAATCAAACTAAAAGAGTGTACACTGTTAGAAGATTCACTTTTTTTAAGCGGAATACTTAAATATGCATCCAAATAAATTGGATGTTTTTTTATTGTTGAACAAGTTAAATATGAAATAGATACTCGATTTCAGTTATTCAATATATAATGGATTAATTTTTAAATTAGCAACATTATATTCTAAATGGAATTTAAAAGTAGGAACACTAGCATAAAGTGAATGGAGCTAATGTCTTATAAAAGGGGTTTCGTTTCATACACGATTTGAAAATTTGAATTTCTGTAATTTTCCTTCGTAAGTTGAGTTGAAGATTTTTTACCCGAATAATAGTTCTTTGGCTTGGCTTTCTGATATCCCTTTAACTAATTCAAGTTCGCTTATAAAAATTTTACTTGCGTTACCTAACATTTGTTTTTCACTTGAATTAAGAGATTTTTCTTTATCTATACGCATTAAATCACGTACTACTTCTGCGCCTTCTTCAATATTACCTGTTTTCATTTTCTCACTATTTAGCTTAAATCTTTGTTTGTATGATAGAGAACGATCAGATTCTCCATTATGAAAATTTATTAATATATTGTCGAGTGTATTAGAATCAACGACCATTCGAATTCTTGAATTACTCATTTTTGAAATTGGAATCATTACTTCCATCTTTTTAATTAGTAGTCTAATAATAAAATAATGCTGTATTTCACCTTGTACTTCTTTTTCTTGAATAGATTCGATTACACCTGCTCCTTGCATTGGATAAAAAATGTTATCACCAACTTCAAACATTATCTACACCCCCATTTAATTATGAACCTATATAAGCATAACATTAATTATTTTTTTGTCAAAATAAATATTTTATCAATATTAAATAAGATATGTCAATAAGTAAATGAATTTTTTTAGCTAGTGTTTTTATTTTTAAAATTAATGTCTAAGAATTAAGTGAAAATTGATCATATAAAATATGTAATTTCACCAATATTTAGGTGAACTTGCTTATTTTTACATTTAATGTTAAGATTGAATTATAACAACGTGTGTAAAGCGCACTAGGAGGAAATGAAAATGGAACAAGGTAAAGTAAAATGGTTTAATGCAGAAAAAGGTTTTGGATTCATCGAGCGTGAAAATGGTGATGATGTGTTCGTTCACTTCTCAGCAATTCAAACTGACGGATTTAAATCATTAGATGAAGGTCAAGCAGTTACATTTGATGTAGAACAAGGACAACGCGGACCTCAAGCAACTAACGTTAAAAAAGCATAATTAAAAAAATTAAAAGTCGGATTCTCATAGTAGAATCTGACTTTTTTTATTTAATAAAAACAAAACCCCCTATTCATATAAGAATAGAGGGGATTTAAACGTGGAGCTCAGGTAAAGAAATGGTTTAATGTATTATAGCCTATAAAAAATGGATATACAAATTTCTACTAAAAGAAAATCGTTAAACGATAATCCTCTATTCGTTGTTTAAATATGTTAAGACTCCAGGAGCAATACTTTCAAACTACAATTTTATAGAGTTAGATACTTTCTAATCCATTTCCAATTTATTTTGTCTCCCAATCGGTTTCGCAGCTTTTGAAAGCAGTCCAGAGATCGTTACAGCAATAAGAACGAAAATCAGAGCGCGAAGTAGTCCTACATGTTCACCAATAATGCCTAAAAATGGTGGTCCTACTAGGAATGCTAGGTAACCAGCCGTCGATACTGCACTTACTCTTGCAGCTACTCTATGAGGATCGTCTCCTGCAGCGGACAGTCCAACTGGAAAGCCAAATGCTGCCCCGAGTCCCCAGAAAACAATACCAATCGTTGCTACCACGAAACTATGGCTCATTATAACAATAATCAGTCCTACAAAAGCCAAAAGTGCTGATGCACGCAAAACGATAACTCGACCGAAACGATCTAATATTTTATCACCTATTGCACGTCCAATAGTCATTGAACCGACAAAAATACCATATGCAATGGAACCCATAGCTGGCGTAACATTGTAGCCATCAACCATAATAAGTGGTAGCCAGTCATTAGCAGAACCTTCAACGAAAGCCATTCCAAGTACTATGATACCAATCATTACTGTGCGTCGCTCTTTCCATACAGTTATATATTCTTTCGCTCGGTTTACTTTATCAGAGTCACTAGCAACTTCTTTACCTGTGTCGGCAGGTATGAAAGGGTATAAATAGAAAACAGTCAAAACGATAACTAAGGCAGTAATTGACAAGTGAATAGGTACAGAGATTCCTGACTTAGTCATTGTCGAACCAACCAGTGCTCCAAGAAGCGTACCCAAGCTAAATGCAGCATGAAAACCCGTTAAGAGCGACTTTTGTGCAGCTCTCTCAACTGCAGTTCCCTCTACATTCATCGCTACATCACATATTCCTTGCCCAAAACCAAAAACGATTAGTCCTAAAAATACTAAAATACTATTTGTCAGCCATGAACCGCTGATTCCAACAACTAAGAGTCCAATTGAAACCACTAATAGACCAAAAAACATGACAAAACGTCCGCCTTTTTGAGCAATAAGAATACTGGCACTTATCAATCCAATTATCGATCCTACGGAAAGCCCAAATATGATTACACCCATCTCTGCTGTTGTAGATCCTAAAGCATCCCTAATTGCTGGCGTGCGAGATACCCATGATGCGAATGCAAATCCAGTCAGTGCAAAAATGAAATAAATTGCGACCCGCCATAATTGAATTTGGCGGCTATTTAATGAAGTATCCATACTTAACCTCCTATTATTAAATTAAAAACTTTTTAAACGCGGTTAAAAAGAATGAAATAAACAAACTTATTAAACTTGTTTAAAAAGTGCCGAATCAATTGCTTATTTAACATCTTTAATAAGTTAAACAGTCAATTTAATAAGATTCCCTTCAGGATCTTTAATAACACTCTCATAGTACCCATCACCAGTCATACGTGGACCATTAATAAAAGGATAACCGCTATTTTTAAATTTGATTTGCCACTCATCTGATTGACGGCGTCTTCACTTCCTAAGGAAATGGCAATATGAGCCCAACCAATTTGATCATGGGGGATTCGTCTTAACAATACCCTCTTTACGCATAATTTCTAATCGTGCACCAGATTCAAAAGTAAGAAAATAAGATTCAAATTTCTTTACACTATTATGATATTTATTGTTTGACTTACAATTAAAAAAAGTTTCATAAAATTCCCTCATACCTTCCAAGTCCTTAACCCATATAGCAACATGTTCAATTTTCATTTATTTATCACTCCCCTATATTATTATTTAAAAATTTTAGTATTAAATGAGGATCAACACCTTATATGAATATCTTTTCATTAGTCAATCAATCATAAGTTTTAGGCAAAGACTTTGTAAGCCAACTAAATAGTCTTGTTTCCAATCACTCGTCGTAAGTGCAGGAAGATGTTCAGACGGAATATAATTTGAGCTAGCCATTCTAATTTTATCTAATATTACGTTTTCAACTTCATTCTTACAAAAAATGATGATATGAGGGTTAATAATCGCTACAAATGAGGCAACTAGCCTACTGATTGCATCAATTTCATAATCCTCACTTATGATTAGGTTTTTATGTCCTTTTCCATTTACTAACGCCTGCCCGAAATTTCTTTCATCATACTGAGGCACAAATGAAACCTCTCCAGAGAAAAAAGTACTACCTCTAACCACATCACCGTTTACCATAATTCCTGCACCTGGACCGTTTTGTCCTGAATACAAATAAACAAGAGATTGTTTATCTTTTACCCCTCTATTATTGTGAAAACCCAAAACAGCTGCATTCATATCGTTCTCAACTATGACAGGGATCGAAAAATGTTCCTCATAATATTCTTTTAAATTAATGTTTTGAAACTGTTCATATCCTGGAATATAAAACATTTTTCCATTATTAACCGCTGCGGGAACTCCAATAGACATTGAACTGATTTTTGGATATTTACTTATTATATTTTCAATGGTCGTTGTTAAAAAATGTAAACTATTATCTATTAATGCACTGGGCACTTTGCCTGTTTCCTTTATTTCACCGACACAATTAAAAATTTTATAATTCGTTTCTGTTTTTTCTAAAAATACTACCAATCCTAACATATGTTCAGGATTATAAGAATATCTTTTTGCTCTTCTTCCACCACTAGAGTTATCTAAACCAACTAAAAGAATTTCTCCTTCTTTTTCCATTTCTGTTAGAAACTTACTAATTGTAGGAAAACTAATTTCTAGCCTTTGACTTAATTCAACTTTAGTTGCACTTCCTAGTTTTAAAAGCGTTGTACGAATACCACGAAGAACCATTTTCTTCATATTGCTAGGAGTTGCTAAAAATTCATTCACTAAATTCACCACCTTAAAAAACTTATTAATTGTCTTTAATAAGTTAATGACCTAAATTTACCATATACTTTTTATTAACACAATTGAAATTGAATAAATAGAGATATTTAGATTTTTTTTGAGTACAAATCATACATTTTATGTTTTTTTTAGTAAGATATCTTTTACTTTCATTTATAAAAAATAAGCAACTGAAAACAGTTGCTCTAAATCACATATATACCAATATTTACAGTAAATGCAAATACTAATAAAACCTAGTACATTTGATATCTCATTTTGGTTAACCTAAATTTAGATACCAAGAACTTTAACTTATATCTTTACCATACTAAGATAGTTGCATTGAACTACTCACCACTTAACACCCTTACAGGTTGTTTGAAGTGGGAGATTCTTGGGAACAAAGCATACTTACTAAAATGAGGATGCTAGTAATCCAAAACAAAATATAATTTTCATTTCTAATATTTGTATAGTTTCTAATAATCAAGAACTTCTATATAACAACGAATTCAAATAAATACTTATGTAATTAGAAAGGGAAAAATACTTTGTCCATACTTCTTACATTAATAAAACACCATCGTTATCTTTTATTATTTGCAGTGAATCTACTTGAACTTATTGCATTACCTATTTCAGGAGAAATCACTATGAGTTATACGGGGTATCTAATATACCAGGGTAAAATGAGTTATATACTTTCTATTTTCTTAGCAACATTGGGTGCTATTATTGGAATTACTGTATCTTATTTAATTGGTAATAGATTCGGTTATAATCTTATTTTAAAGTACGGAAAATATATACATTTTGGTCCTGAAAGATATAATAAAACGGCAAAATGGTTTGATTATCATGGTAATAAACTCTTGGTATTCGCTTTTTTTATACCTGGAATTCGCCATTTTACTGGGTATTTTAGTGGGATATCCCGATTACCTTTTAAAATATTTGCACGAAATGCATATATTGGTGCGTTTCTTTGGTCTATTACCTTTGTCACTCTTGGTAAGGTTCTTGGTCCTCAGTGGGAAAAATTTCATCATTCTGCAAGTAAATACCTTGGAATAGGAATAGTTGGTCTTCTAATTTTTATTGTAATTTTATTCTTGTTAAGGAGATACAAAACATCTTTTAAATACTTTTTAAATAATTATATAACTTCATTTTCAACTCGTTTTTTTTTATCATTAAAAAGAATGAAAATTTTTATTATATGCCTTTCTGTTTTGTTTTTAAGTATGCTTATTTTTACTTTAGGATTGGGTGAACAATATTTACACAATGATTTTAAAGAGTTAAATGAAGTTAGTATATATATCATAAACGAACTCTTTGGAGACAACTGGACTTTCATAATGAAGGGATTACTTGTTCTTCAAATACCTTTAATTTTGCTTATTATTTCAATGGTTTCTTTAATCTTACTATTTGTTAATAAGAGAAATTTAATATTGGAATTCTTATTTTTTATAACATCTATTGTTGGTGGTGTGATATTCAAAGAAATAATTACACATATATTTCATTATTTAAAACCTAATTCCGGCTCTTTATTACATTTTGAGTTTCCAAATGAACAATCTTTTATGTCAATTGTCGTCTATGGTTTTTTTGTTTTTGTATTGTTACGCCATTTAAAAAACGATAAAAAACGATATCTTTACTCGAATCAAATTGATCATTCCAATTATCGTTTTATTTCTTTTAATATTAATTGGAGTAGCAAATATATATTTCTCAATTCAAATTCCAAGTGATATTATAGCAGGATACACATATGGAGCTGCATGGTTATTTTTAAACTTATTACTACTTGAAATACTACGTCTCATACAACAATATAAGACATTTCCAAACAAAGGCGCCATTTAGACATTAATTTATTTAAAATCAAGGAGTATTAAAAGATCTCCAAATGTTTTCCTTTATAGTTAGTAAGATCCAATTTCAACTTTGTAAATTTGAGGTTTTTTAAATGAATTTAAAATATTTTTTGTCGATTGCTTTTTTAATTAGTCTTTTGTCACTTTTTGGTTTCGGACTCATGGCTTTACTAGTGAGCAATCATAGTTTTTATCATTTTGATAGTACAGTTATTAACTTTATACAAGGACTTGAATCTCCGGTTATGACATCTTTTATGAAAATAATAACTTTTTTAGGTTCAAGCGTATTTATTATTGTACTTTCTATTAGTATTCTATATTTTCTTTATAAAGTTTTAGATCACCGTTCTGAATTAATATTATTTATTGCTGCTCTTATTGGCTCAAATATTCTTTGTATTTTATTAAAACTCTTCTTTCATAGGGCGAGACCTGAATTACACCGTTTAATTGAAATAAGTGGATATAGTTTTCCGAGTGGGCATGCAACTAACGCTATGACAGTTTATGGAATCTTAGCATTTATATTGTGGAGAAATATTCGTACAAAATTTGGGCGTTCTCTATTAATAATAATAAGTTTAATTATGATTCTTTTAATTGGTATAAGCAGAATTTATTTAGGTGTTCATTTTCCAAGCGATGTAATTGCTGGTTACTTTACTGGAGGATTTTGGATTAGTACTGCAATTTGGTATTATCAGCGTTATAAAGAAAAGCAATATGAACGAAAACATTGCGCTTGAAGGTTTTGTTACTTATTTTAAAAAAAGAAATTTAAAATTTGTTCGGATTGATGAAGGTATTCTTTCATTATCCAAACGAAAAAGAGAGAGTACCTTTACTCTCTCTTTTTCATTTTACTGATATTATGATCTTCCTATAAAAATATCGTTTACGATTAACTGAGAACTAAAACCTTTATATAAATAATATGGCTTTTCAAGTATTTGTTCTACATAATCCACTAAATCACTTATAGTTTTTACAGTGAGTGAGGCACCTACATTTTCAAAAAAACGAGAATTTATAAGGGTTTTTATTTTAAAAATGTACTAGGCATTACAACAAGAACTACCTCACCACGAGCACAAAGAATTTCATTCGCGAATAATTCTGTATGAACCTTCCATTTTTTAGGATGGATTTCTTCAACAGTTCCAACTGCTTTTAGTGGAACATCTTGTGGAGTTGGTTTAAGGTATTCCACATTGAGGGCAGCAGTTACAAATCTAGGTGGTACTGAGCCATCTCCTATTTCGTTTCCATTCTTACGGTGTAAAGCAAGTGAGGCAGAGCCTGTCCCATGACAATCAATTAACGAAGCTATTAATCCACCATAAATAAAACCTGGAATTCCCATATACTTTGATTCCGGTATAAAGATCGTAACAGTTTTATCACCTTGCCAACCAGTGCGAAGATGATGACCATCTTTATTTAATCGACCACATCCATAACACCAAGCGAAATCATCTGGGTAGATATCTTGAATTGCTTTTTCAATTACTTCTTCCATCATTCATCCTCCTTAATAACTTTTTAAATAAAACCATCATACATATGAGCAATCGTTCGGCCATATTGTACTTTAAATATATACAAGGTTTTTCTAATCCACAATAGTTTCCTGATAATTCCGTTAATATTAACTATACTTTTAATGTAGAGTAATATTTTACAAGTTTAAAATTAACTAACTATCGATAATGAAGAATAGTTTACAAGGGGAACTACTAGCGGTAAAACGTCATTTATTCAAACATTAGTTGAACAATTTCATTACTTTTTCATATGTATCTTCATAGTTCAAATTATTATAAAATTCATTATCTACTTCACTAAGTTCATCAAGAATATCATCTTCTGATTTATCACTTCGATAGATTTCATTAGCTTTTTTAACTAAATTAGATAAGAAACTAATTCCTAAATTATCTAAGATCGAAACAGTTTCTTGCCAATGCTCACCAGTCCAATTTAAGAAATATTGATCAAATCCACCGTTATTCAATTCCATTAAGAGACGATCGACTAAATAAAAATTTCTTTCATTTTGACTTAGTACCTCAATTCCATGTACACTTTCTTTTTCAATAATTTTATCAGTCATCTCTAAATATAAATCCTCTGTATTTTTCAATTGATGAACTCCTCTGACATGTATAGTTGCTTGAACTTAAAAATTATAAAACTTAATATCTAAATAATAATATATTTCTTCGCGTTTGAACTTCTACATTATTCTTAAATCTTATATAACTATATTGTCATTTAGTGCAGTTTTTTTAGCCCGTCCTTAAACTCCCCTTACCAGTTTCCATATTTATAGGCAATGATGAATGTTGATGAGCTATAACCCAAGATTCGTTCACTTTCTTTAAACCATATGTGAACCGATTTGTCATTTGACGAAGTTTCTCTCCAGATTCTTCATGATGAGCAGCAAATGTTACAGCACAATGAACAAATGCGAGATTCGAATCTTCTTCAACTACTAAGTCATTAAAATCTACTTTAAGTAAAACACCATCCACACTCAATCCATTAAACCAATCTTCCACATCTTCCTTCCATGAGGAAATACCCTTGCACTCCCAATTCCCCCAGCAATCATAAATATGTATATCGGGAGCATACAAAGATATGAATCTTTCAACATCTTTTTCGTAAACTGCTGATTTATAATTTTCAAGAACGTCCTGTACTTTAAAAAAACTCCCCGTCATTAAATCCATCTCCTTACTAATTGGAATAATAGTTTCTATATGATGAATTCTATATTCAAACATTTTTCCCTCTTAAAGTAAACTGCGAGTTTGCACAAAGCTGTCCTCATGGAAAGTACGCTTGACATTACACTTGTTGCACGATAAACTTACTCTACGGAAAGTTAACTTTCCATAACAAAGGGGGGAACACGTTGTTAAACCGTTTAGAAGAAATCCGTAAACAACGCGGAATAAAACAAGAGGAATTAGCAACAGCTCTTGAAGTGTCAAGGCAAACGATCGGTTCACTAGAAAACGGGCGTTATAACCCATCTATCCTTTTAGCGTTCAAGATTGCTCGTTTTTTTGGTATGAGTATCGAAGAAATTTTTATTTATGAGGAGGATGAAGTTAATGAAAAAAACTAATTCGATTTATTATCTTACCGTAGTAGCCTTAGCACTACTATTAGGTGGTATATACTTCATCAAAACAAATGAAAATCCACAAGGTTTGCAGCAAGTGTTGCCTTATATTTGTTTTGGTCTTGGTTGTAGTTTTTTTAGTCACGGTATAGGAGAAATATTGATCCGATTGGTTATGAAAAATAATGCTGTCGCAGCAAAGCAGATAGAGATTAACAAGAAAGATGAGCGTAATTTGCCAATCGCCAATCAAGCAAAGGCGAAAGCATATGACATGATGGTTATCGTGTTTGGAGCTTTAATTTTAGCATTTTCATTGATGGATCTTGATTTTAAAAAGTTGTTGCTATTAGTTATTGCATATTTGTTTTTCCTTGGATATAACAGTTATTACCGTTTAAAGTTTTATAAAGAGATGTAATATAATTCATGTACTCAACTTTCTGTACCGACACAGTAGGTTTTAGCTCAGACATAAAAATTATTCAAAAACATTTCCCCCACTTATATAATGTTATGTATAATAAAAATTATATCCTTTATTTGAAAATTTCTTAATCTACTAAACTGTCAACTAGTTGAATAAAAAGTTCACCATCTAATTTAAATGTCCTCAAAATAAAAAAGAGGAATTTTCCTCTTTTTTAAAATTTCACGCCCAAAATTAGATTGTTTTCATCACTTCAATTACTTTATCAATATCATTTTTCGTAATCCAGTAATGAGTAGCAAAACGCATCATACCATCTTCATCCGGCGCAAAAATAATAATTCCGTTCTCTTTAAAAATTTGTTCAATTTCTTCAGGACTTCTTCTCAGATCTTTCATTTGGAAGAATACTAAATTGATATGAAGTTGAGATGTGTCAACATTAATTCCTGGGATTTCAGATAGTTTATTAGCTAAATATTCGGCATTTTCATGATCTTCATGTAATCGTTTTGTCATTTTTTCTAATGCGATTATACCAGCGGCTGCTAAAAATCCAGATTGTCTCCAGCCGCCACCTAGTAATTTACGTTTCTTTTTCGCTTTTTCAATAAATTCTTTACTTCCAGCAAGTATTGAACCTACTGGGGCACAAAGTCCTTTTGATAAACAAAACATTACTGAGTCACTATATTGAGATAATTCTTTAACGTCCGTTTTTAAATAAGTAGCAGCATTAAAAATTCTTGCGCCATCTAAATGCAGAGGAATATTTGCATCTTTTGCAATGCTATAGACTTGCTTCATATAGTCGATATCAACTACTGATCCATTTGAATAGGCATTTTCTAAACAGATTAATGAAGTTTCTGGATAATGGATGTCATCTGGTCGGATAGAATGTTTAATTCGATTAATATCCATTTTGCCATGAGTTGTTTGTAATGTTCTTAAGTGAACTCCTGCAATGATTGATGCAGCACCTACTTCATGTTCGAATATATGACAATCCTCTCCAAGAATGACTTCAGTACCTCGATCACAATGTGTAAACAATGCAAGCTGATTACCAAATGTTCCACTTGGTATAAATAAAGCAGCTTCTTTTCCAATCATAGAAGCAGCTAGAATTTCTAATTTTTGTACAGTTGGATCATCCCCATAAACATCATCGCCGACTTCGGCTAAAAACATGGCTTGTCTCATTTCATCTGTAGGATTGGTTACAGTGTCACTTCTTAAATCGATAAACTTCATTTCCATTCCCCTTTTTACTATTTTCAGAATTATCTAAACTAGTTTAATAGACGCATCGAGATTTGATTTATAATACAAGTATCCATCTCATTGTCGGAAATTGGCGGGTGATTTTATTCATTAAATGAGTTGTTTTTTTCAAATTCCTTTAAACCCATAAGCAAAACCTTCTCAGTAATATCCTCAATTCCAGTATGATGTTCTAGTGCAATTTGTTTAATCTTTTCTTTTATTGAATCTTTCACAAAAATAGTTAGTTGTTCTTGATTACTCGTAAACACAATAAAACCTGGTCTAGTAGAAAGCTTACCATCAATTAAACAGTTTTGTAAAATTTCAAAATCTTGTTCAATTTTGGCATCAAGATAAGGTAGTTTAATTGGTTTTATTTCGACTTTAATTGAGTTGTTCATTATATAAAGATTCATATTTTGATGTCCAATATGTTTATAAAATGAATCAATAATGCCAAAAATCGGGGCACTAATTGACTGTGGTATTGGAAATTGAAATGAAATCATACCTCTTTTTGTACTATGACTGGCTTTCTTCATATCATAAGCTTTTCTAAAACCGCGGCTTGTAAGTTCTTCTTTATTTAAAAGTTCACCCATATTCGTTTTTGCTACAATCTCAGTGTTCTCATTAAGCTCAATGATACGGGCTTTTTCGTTCGAGTTTGGAATTTCATATAATCCGAATAAGTAAAATTCTAAGTCCTTTGTAAAAAAAGACTTTTTTCTGGATGCATTTTTTTGTGAGAATTTTAGATTTTCAATTTCTTCTTCTTGAATAAATACAGTTAGTCTACCTTTAAAATTTACTTTACATGCGTTAATTTTCCCATTTTTTATATATTGATGGATTGTTGCTTTCGATACTCCTAATAAATTAGCTGTTTCAAGAACAGTTAGTCCTAACGGTTTTACAGTTTGGGACTTTAACTGATTAAGATCCTCTAGGTAAAACCTCATCGTCCCATCGATTTGCCAATCTTCATAAACAAGATTAAGTTTTCCAGCCTTTACATAATTGTAAATCGTTTGTTTCGATACACCTAACAGTTCTACAGCCTCATTTGTTGTAACAATCTCTTTCATTTTATGATCTTGTTCTAACATTTGAATTCTTCCTTTTTCATTGTTTTATAGACTCATTATATCATAATTATTTCCAACAAATTGTTAAAAAGCAATTAAATAGATACAATTAAATCAATTTATTTATAAATAAATAATTATACAAAGTTTGTTTAAAGTAGAATAATAGTGTATTTTTCTACCTTAATCATTTCATGCATTTAAATATTTTTAAAATATTGAAGTTAATTATTTAAATGGAAAAAATATCCGAATTAATACTATAAATAGCATAATTTATGTATAATAGATTATGAGGTGAGTAGTATGTTAGTAAAATCAAGCCTACTTATTACAAATTCAGTGCATTTACCAACTACGAATTTAAATGAATCCAACATAATTGAGTATTTAATAGATGAAACATACTTCCCTATTCTTCTACAAACAAAGTTTGAAAATGAAAAAAATCATCGTATGATCTATGAAGGTTTTTCTGATTTAGATATGATCTATTACTTTGTCCATCAAAGAAAAGATATTCAAAAATCAAAACAACGAAAAGATAGTACAAAGATGGAATACATACGAGAGCTAATGCAGTTTTTTCGATACTTGATGAAGAGTGAAGAATTTTTGCGTCAGGATGTAGAATCTTATATAGAGACTTCATTTTTCAAAAATTTAAAACAAAGACATATTGATTCCTATCAACAATGGCTATCTACTTATCAATACGGTTCGAACAAGCAACAATATCGTGTTACTACTCTTTCAAGAAAACTTGTCATATTAAAAAGTTTTTTTAAGTTTTTATTTGATAGTCATTATGTTCAAATACCTTTATATACTCGAATATTGAATGCAAAAATTACAAAAGATGACTTACCAAATCGCGATTTAGAAGAAAGTGAAGTTAAAGCGTTATTGAATTTTTATAATGGAAATATTTTAAAAACGACTATAATCAAATTATTAGCTACAACTGGCATGAGAATTCGGGAACTAGCAGAGGCAAATTGGGGTAAAGTTACAAAGGATTCAAACGGTTATTGGCTCGAAATTATTGGAAAAGGAAATAAAAAACGTGAAGTTAAATTATTAAATCATGTATTTGTAGATTTATGTAAACTAAGGAGTAGACGTGGTCTATCTAATCTCATTTCAAAAACAGATTCAAGTCCATTCTTTCCAAATAAACTGAATCAACATTATTCGTATAAATATTTATCAAAATATGTAATTGAAATGATAAAAGATTCTGAGTTGCCTTTTGTAAAAGAACATAATCGAACGAACAATATTAGTCCTCACTTCTTCCGACATCATTATGCATGTCGTTCAATTGAGAAAGGTGCAAGCATTTATCAAGTTAGTCGAAGTTTAGGTCACGAAAGTATTCAAACGACTGAACTTTATTTAGCAAAAATGATGAATCGAACTCAAAATGCAAGTAATGTTTGGGATGATGATGATTATTAATAAGAAAAACCCCATTTTTTTAAAAAGGGGTTTCTTTTTATAATAATATTAGTTTACATAATATTATTATAAGTAATTATATAGAACAATTTGCGAAAATATAAGTTAGTATCTAAAAGATTGTACATTAAAGCTTTACTACTACTTCTGTTCCATCTTTTAATTTCGTATCAACAAGGATTAGTCCACTATTTTTTGAAAGCCCCTGTAGTAAAGGCTTCAAATCTTTTCTATCAATTTCAGGTAAATTGAATTTACTGCCATTTTTATTAATTGCTTTATTAATTAAACGATTAAGCAATTTTGATGTGATGATCACACTAGCTAAATTTAAAACTGCATAAGGAACAGGAATGGAGAAACGCTTTCCTTCTATTTTCAACTTGACCTTTATCATAATCTACTCAATTACAACAAAAACTTTATCACCGTTAGATGAAGTGATGTCAACGATTTGTCCGACCATTTCGTTTTCGATTGCTTCGATTAGAAGATCAACGTTAATATCTTTTACATATTTTTCAGCCTCAGGAATTTTTTCTGCAATATTTGTACCTACTTTTAAAACAGCCTTCACAAGATTAATTGGCACATTAACATTAACATTGTCACCTACTTCAGAGTTCACACGAATTTTTAATATTTTATTTCCATATGGTTCTTTTTTTAAAGAAACGCGTTCTGGCTGATCTTTATCTTGTAAGATATTAATTAATTCACTTGCTTTATCCTTATCAATCTTTCCTTCTTCCATCAACGTTAAGATTCTTGAAATCTCGTCTTTCATTATAAGTCCCCCTCTTTTAATAATTGTATGGCTTTCTCAGCCGTAATTTCGCCTTTTTCCAATAACGTTACAATTTTTGATTTATCTATTTCTGGTTTCTTTTGAGTGGAATATCCGAGAGTAGAGATAATTTCATCTAATTTTCCTCTGACAGTCGGATAAGAAATTCCTAACTCCTTTTCGACCTCTTTGATATTTCCACGGCATTTAAGAAAAATCTCAATAAAATGAAGTTGTTCTTGACCTAGAGCAGCTAATCTTGATACTTCAAATTCATTTTCGATCGTTGTCTGACAATGATTACAATGTAGCTTAGTAATTTTAAGTGACTTGCTGCAAACAGGACAATTAGTGAGCAAAGGATACGACATACTGTTCTCCTTTCTTTTATTTAATCATATCATACACTATATATTTAATTTTTCAAACAAAAATTTAAATATATTTATAAAAAATTATATTTTAATTAAATTATTAAATGTGTATATTAAATAAATTGATTTA
>NZ_NUHI01000023.1:0-180107 GCF_002575105.1 Bacillus sp. AFS053548
TAGTTTTCAAAGTTCACTTCGTCGCGTCATTAGCAACTTATTCATATTAACATTCTCATAAGAGCCTGTCAACATTTTTTGAAATCTTTTTTCTTTCGACGCCGTTATCTCTTGGCGACATAGAATAATATAACATCGATAAATCACAGCGTCAACACTTTTTAAAAGTTTTTTGCAAAAAAGATGAAAACACTTTTCTAAAAAGAACACACATGTATTTGGACATATAAAAATTAAGTCATAATACTTTAATACAAACAAGCTGAATAAACTTAAAAAAGTACAATAAAAGGATCCTAACAGTAGCGAATTGTTCAATATCATCTATCCGATTTGAGAGAGGTGTAATTAATGAATGGTTTCGTATTGTTTTCAAAGCAACATATTATTACATTATTAATCATTCTCCTCCTTCTTATCTGTTTGTTTTACTTCAGAAATTTAATAAACAATAAGAAAAAAGTAGATTTATTCATCCGCACTCTATTAATCGTCTCTATGCTTACAGTTGAATTTCTACTATATGGATGGCTTATTAAAACGAACCAGTGGGATTGGGGCGATTCATTACCTCTCCAACTATGCGGAATAAGTATGTATCTATGCTGTTATACACTCATTACAAAAAATTATAAAGTTTATGAGATCATCTATTTTTGGGGATTAGCTGGGGCTATCCAAGCTGTACTTACTCCAGATATTAAATATAGCTTTCCTCATTTTAAATATATACAATTTTTCACTACTCACGGAGGAATCATTATTTCTATTTGTTATATGACATTTATCTTTGGATATACTCCAACTCTCCGTTCAATACTAAAGTCCTTCCACTATATAATTTTATTGGCTATACCTATTTATTTACTGGATTATGTCATAAAAGGAAACTACTTATTTTTAAGGGCTAAACCCGCTGGGGCAAACTTGCTAGACTTTTTTGGGCCATGGCCATATTACTTAATTGTATTAGGCTTAATTCTTATCCCCTATTTTTTGATTTTATATCTCCCAATTCATTTTTTTAACAAAAAGCTGAAGATAAACCCAGTACCATCTGATCATACTATCAATTAATTAATGTGTGAATGTCCTGTATTTAACTTAAGTTCAGTATTCATCAATAGCATTAAATAAGTTCGAATTGTTTTCCATGTTAGCACTAACATTTCCTATCTCATTTATGCTATATTTACAATGAATGGGGTGGACAAAGTGGCAAAAAAGAAAAGTAGTAAAATTAATAATATAAGAACGTTTGCACTTTCATTATTATTTATTGGCTTCATCATTATGTATGGTGGTGTATTTTTCAGAGAGCATAAGATTGTCATGACGATATTTATGCTTGTAGGATTTTTAGCGATTATTGGTAGTACAGTTGTTTATTTTTGGATCGGAATGCTGTCTACAAAAACAATTCAAGTCATCTGTCCGAATTGTAACAAAACGACTAAAATGCTTGGTAAAGTTGACATCTGTATGTATTGTAATGAGCCACTTACATTAGATCCTTCATTAGAAGGAAAAGAATTTAATGAAAAATATAATAGCAAACGAGATGCTAAACAATAGCATAATAAATAAAGCACATTACAATTATGTAATGTGCTTTATTATGATAATGTTTTTTCTTTACATTTAGGACAAATACCGTATACTTCCATTCTATGATTGGTTACTTCAAATCCCGTTTCCTTTTCAACATAAAGATTGATTCCTTCTAATCCGTCGTAATGAAAGTCATTCATTTCACCACATTTTTCACAAATAATATGATAATGATCAGTTGTTATATAATCAAAACGACTAGAAGAATCACCAAAGTTTAATTCTTTAACCATTCCTACTTCACGTAATACTCTGAGATTATTGTAAACTGTTGCCACACTCATATTTGGAAATTTTCCCTCAAGTGCTTTATAGATTTCATCAGCAGTTGGATGTGTTCCACTTCCTATTAAATATTCTATAATTGCATGCCTCTGAGGTGTAATACGTACGCCGCTATTCTTTAAATGTAAAATTGCATCTTGAATATTTTCCTTATGCAACGCCGCTCTCCCCGTTTCTATAAATAGTTCCAAAATTAATTACTTATTATTAGTTTATTCAACTGCAAGAATATTTGTCAACTTTTTAAGAATTTCTTAAAAAAATTAGTCACTGCTTGTATTCCATATACCAAAACAAAAAAAATGTGCGAGAATTCTCTCGCACTTCAATATGCTATCATCTGAGGAGGTATGCCCTATACTTCAATATATTCTCTAAAGCAATATAGGTATAGACGAAAAGCTCGATTATTTTAGATAAAACGATTCTTTCTCAAAAAAACTTAACATAAATCAAGTTAATTGATCCAAATAGTTTGTACAATTTTAAGATCGACTAATTACACTATAAACATCTTCAACGTGATTCTTTACTCTAACCTTTTGCCATACATTTTCGATACAACCTTCTTCATCAATTAAAAATGTTGTACGTTCTATCCCCATATATTCCTTACCAAAATTATTCTTTAATTTCCATACATCATATAACTTTGCAACTTCAGTATTTTCGTCTGAAAGTAATAAAAATGGTAGCTGATGTTTTTCTATAAATTTTTCATGTCTTTTTATAGGATCAGGACTTATTCCTAAAATGACAGTTCCACTATTCATAAACCTTTCATATGAATCTCTAAAGTCACAAGCTTCCGTAGTACAACCTGGTGTCATATCCTTTGGGTAAAAATATAGAACTACTTTTTTACCTCTAAAGTCTGATAAAGTTACATCTTCTCCATTACTTGCTGGTAAAGTAAATTCCGGTGCTTTGATTCCAATTTCAACAGTCATAATAATCTCCTTAATCATAAATATTAACGTTCTTCTTTAAATACTTGTAAAACAAAAGCCGCTGGCATCGTATAACCGATGAGCGCTTCAACCATAGCAACCCATCTTCCGATCCCCACTGGTACAATATCCCCATAGCCTACAGACAAAAGGGTGATTGCGCTAAAATATAAGCATAACCCCATTATATTGTAATTAGTCCCTTCAATAGGAATAGAATGCTCAATTAAAATTGGATGTGGCCCTCGCTCTAGTATAAAATACACTGCGCTAAAGCCTATAAGTACCGTTCCATATATTAAAAATAAAAGAATGTAATTATTAATTGAAATAAGACTTTTATTAACTTTTGTAGTTGAAGTATTCCATAAATACACTAGACTATACAAAATCGCAAATATAGAAATAAAAAAGAAAAAAGCAGTTCCCATTCCAATCACCTCATTTCAATTTATGAAACAAGCTATTGAAATAGAATACTGCTTAGTTACCCGCACCTTTATATTTTTTTACACCTTGATTCCAAATTAGAACAGATATAACAAAAACAACTAATCCCATAACAGGCGTTAAGAATGAATAGACATACCATTCGCTTCTACGTAGAAAATAAGCAGCCGGATAAACACCAACAAATGCAAATGGTAAAATCCATGTTAATACAAAGCGAATGATTGGATGATAAATATTAATCGGATAACGACCATAGTTTCCTATATTATACATTAGCGGCATAATAGAAGTTCTTGCATCTGACCAAAAACCGATACTTGCTAATGCGATAAAGATTCCAGCATAAACAAACATTCCACCAAAAGCCATTAATAGAAATAAAAATGGATCATACCAAGTGATTGAAAGTCCTAATTTAAAACCTGCATAGATCATAATAATCAATCCAGTAATAGCACCTAGTAACGATTCTAACTCCATTTTCTCTAAAACTACTTGAAAAAGACTATGAATTGGTCGGGTTAAAATACGATCAAACTCTCCCTTTACAATGTAACGATCATTAAAATCCCATATATTAAAAAAAGAACCAAAAAGAGCAAACGGAACTAAAAAGAAACCATATATGAATACAATTTCGTCTCGGTTCCATCCTTCAATAAGTGAAGTATGATTGAAAACTAATAATATAAAAATTAAATTTACAGCCTGAGCCATCAAATCTGATAAAAATGATAAAAAGAAGTTTGCTCTATATTGTAATTTCGTTTTTAAATATTGACCTGAATATTGAAGAAATATATTTAAATAAAACATTCTTTAACCTCCTTGTATAACAAGATGCTTTTTAGCTTTATACCATATAAGAGTAATAGGGATGCATAAAATAATGATCCAAATTACTTGAAATAAAAGGCCTCTTAAAATCAATTCACCTTTTATGCCTTGAGCAAAAATCATACTAGGAATATAGCTGATCCCTTGAAATGGTAAGTACTTCATTACATCTTGTGCCCAAACCGGAAAGAATGTGATCGGAATCGTTAAGCCTGAAAATAAATCAATGATGACACGTTTAGCTTGAATAAATCCCATATTATTTTGAAGGAAGAATGCCATTAAACCTGTTAATAAATTCAATTGTGTATTAATTGCAAAACTGAAAATCGAAGCAATTAAAAATAAACCTAAAGTTTTTAAATTAAATGAAACATCTAAACGAAAAATTAAAGCAACTATAATAAAGCCTGGAATTGAAAAGAAAAAGAATCTGAAAATCCCCTCACCTAACCCCTGCATCACTTTAGTAAGTAAATAGTTATAAGGTCTAATAAGTTCTATTGCTACTTTACCTTCTACAATTTCTTCAGCAATTTCACGGTCAAGATTATTAAAATAAAACGCCCTTGCCATCCAAGCAATTGCTACATAAGTAGTCATCTGGTTTACTGAAACACCTTGAATTGATCCTTGGTGACCATAGATCGCTTTCCATAAAAAGAAATAAGCACCTATATTAATTGTATAAATAACAATCCCGGTGTAATAATTTGTACGATATGCTAACATCATTAAAAAACGGATTCGAATGATTTCAATATACTTACTCATTACTAATACCTTCTTGGTAGATATTTCGTATAATTTCTTCTGTAGAAATTTCTAACATCTTCATATCTTTTACGGGATTTGATTGAACTACTTTTGCAATAATCATAGAGATAAGTGTTTCATCATTCGGTAATGTAACACTCCAAATATTTTCGCCTTCTTCTTCTTTCCATTTTACATCAGTTCGTCCGATTAATTCATTTAATGTAGTATGATTTACTGGCTTAATAAACTGGAATTGAATTTCTTTCTCTTCGCCCCATTGCCCTTTTAACTGTTCAAGTTTTCCATCATAAATGATTTTTCCTTCATCTAACATAACTACACGATCACATAATGCCTCTATATCAGAAATATCATGGGTTGTTAAAAGAATTGTTGTGCCATATTTTTGGTTTAATTCTTTTAAAAACTCGCGAATTTTTAATTTTACTAATACATCTAATCCAATTGTTGGCTCATCTAAAAATAATAAAGGTGGATTATGAATTAACGCAGCTGCTAATTCACATCTCATTCTTTGACCTAAAGATAACTTTCTTACAGGTTGATCTAATAAAGGCTCAATATCCAAAGTCTTTATGATATAACCCATATGTTCTTCATATTGCTTATCTGGTATTTGATAAACCTTTTTTAGTAATCGAAATGATTCTTGTACTGCAATATCCCACCATAATTGAGATCTTTGCCCAAATACGACACCTATTGATTTTACAAAACGCTCTCGATCCTTTTGAGGGTGGTAACCATTAACTGTCACATCTCCAGAAGTAGGCGTTAGTATTCCCGTCAACATTTTAATTGTAGTCGACTTGCCTGCACCATTCTCCCCGATATAAGCCATCATTTCACCTTTTTTTACAGAAAAGCTTATATTATTAACGGCTTTTTTTGTTCTATAGTTTCTTGTAAACAAATCTCTAAATGCACCTTTTACACCAGAGCGACTCAAGAAAGTTTTAAATTCTTTGTGTAAGCTTTGAACTTCAATTATGTTTTCCATAAGATTGCCTCCATTTTTTATTCCGTCGCTTAGTGTATTTGAAATACGAACTAAGTACAATAAAAAAGTACTAAAAAGTAGTTTCCAATTTTTTTCGGACTATTTTTGTGAAAAATATAGATTCTACAAAATGTTCAAATTTCTTTTCAACTTGTAAAGGCTTACATTTACCACACGCTAAAATTTCGTGCTAGAATGTAATTTAACCACATAAATAATGTAAAGATGCCGGTTAAATTCTTTCATTTTTTTATCAATAATGGGAGGTACTCCATGAATAATCAAAAGTCAATTGAAATACATAATGAAGCTTTAGAACACATCGTTGGAGGTGTAAACAGTCCTTCAAGATCGTTTAAAGCAGTTGGTGGCGGAGCTCCTGTCACAATGAAGCGTGCAAAAGGCGCATATTTTTGGGATGTTGATGGCAATCAATATATAGATTATTTAGCAGCATACGGTCCTATAATCACTGGCCACGCTCACCCACATATTACAGCTGCAATCACAAAAGCAGCAGAAAATGGTGTCCTATACGGTACTCCTCATGAACTTGAAGTACAATTTGCCAAAATGCTAAAAGAAGCGATTCCTAGTATGGATAAAGTCAGATTTACAAATTCAGGTACTGAGTCCGTAATGACAACTATTCGTGTAGCGAGAGCATACACTGGTCGTACTAAAATCGTTAAATTTGCTGGGTGCTATCATGGTCATTCAGATTTAGTACTTGTTGCTGCAGGTTCTGGCCCATCTACTCTTGGTACTCCTGATTCCGCTGGTGTACCACAAAGTATAGCTAATGAAGTGATTACAGTTCCATTTAATGACATTGAGGCATATGCAGAAACAATGGAAAAATGGGGTCATGAAGTAGCTGGTGTACTTGTTGAACCAATCGTCGGTAACTTCGGAATCGTTGAACCGCAAGAAGGATTCCTAGAAGCTGTAAATGAAATTACGCACAATCATGGTGCATTAGTCATTTATGATGAAGTAATTACTGCCTTCAGATTTATGTATGGAGGAGCACAAAACTTATTAGGAATTGAACCAGACTTAACAGCTCTTGGTAAGATTATAGGCGGTGGATTACCGATCGGAGCTTATGGTGGTAAAAAAGAAATTATGGAAACAGTTGCCCCACTTGGTCCTGCATATCAAGCTGGTACGATGGCAGGTAATCCAGCATCAGTTGCAGCTGGTATTGCATGTCTTGAAGTATTACAACAAGAAGGTGTCTATGAAGAATTAGATCGTCTAGGTGCTATTCTTGAAAATGGTATTCAAGAAAAAGCAGATGAGCACAACATCCATATAAAAATCAATCGCTTAAAAGGTGCTTTAACAGTTTATTTCAACGTTGACGAAGTAACGAATTATGAAGAAGCAAAAGAATCCGATGGAGAAGTTTTCGGTAGATTTTTTAAACTTCTATTAGAAGAAGGTATTAATCTAGCACCATCAAAATATGAAGCTTGGTTCTTAACTACAGCTCATACTGAACAAGATGTTCATCAAACTATTAACGCTGTTGGGAACGCGTTCCTAAAATTATCTACGATTAAACTATGATATATCTGAGGTCACTACAACTTGAAGTGACCTCTATTCATACATAGTTAATTCTGAATAATCAATTTTTTTACCATAAAATAGGAGGTAGTTAAATGAAATTTCAAACGAAAACAGAATGGTCACCAGGTTTATTTAGAGATTATTATAATAACGAACATGATGCATGTGGGATCGTTGCCTTTATCAATCGTTCGATAACTCAAACAAGAGATACGATCGATATTGCTGCCGAAAGTTTACGAAAGATGAATCATCGAGCGGGATTTACGAACGGTGAAGGTGATGGTGTAGGAATTCAGACTGACATCCCTACTCTGCTTTGGCAAGAAAAACTTACATCTGTAGGAATTAGTCCAGAAGTTGTTTCACACCCTTCATTTATAGTGGGACATTTCTTCTTAGATGAAAAATCAGAAATACAAACATTGCTCCAAATTTTTGAAGAAAATGGTTATGAAACTTTATATCATAGTTGTAATCAAACCTTTACTTCAGCACTTGGTCCGATCGCTCAAGCAGTAGAACCTGAGTTCTTACAAGTAGCTTTACTCCCAATTAAAAATCACCAAAGTACCACTCTGTTTGATTTAACAAATATTATTAGCAAAAAAACAAACGTAACTGTTGTCTCTCTTAGTCAATCAACTTGTGTTTATAAAGTAATGGGAACAATCGATACTTTATTGTCATACTATTCAGATTTACAGCAGCCTAATTTTCAATCATCTGTTGTTGTAGGTCATAATCGCTACTCAACAAACACATCTTCTTCGTTTTCAAGAGTTCAACCATTTAGCATGCTGGCACATAATGGCGAAATTAATACAATCGAACAATTAAGAATTGAAGCAAAACAAATTGGCGCAAATATTAAGCATGGAAATAGTGATTCACAAGATGTAAATATAACACTTGAGACACTTATTTATAAATATAACTACTCTTTGAAAGAAGCAATGGAACTGTTATTCCCACCTGTACCTGCAGAATATGAAGCAGATCCAGAAGTAAACTCCATTTACAATACGATTCGGAGTACATTCGGTCCATATTGTCAAGGTCCCGCAGGTGTACTTACAAGAGAAGGAAATGAATTTGTTGCTAGTGTGGACGCTTTAGGTTTACGTCCTGTTTGGTTACTTGAAACAACTGATTATTATGTATTTTCATCCGAGCAAGGCATCCTTTCTCCAGAATTATTTATATCTGAGCCACATGCTCTTTCGCCTGGAGAAAAAGTCGGTATTAATTTATTAAAAGACCGTGCTCAACTATTAACACACCGTGAATTAACGCATTTCGTTACAACGAAATTAAACGAAAAATTAACAATGAATCTAGCAAATAAAGAAGCAAGTTCAGCTGATTACGTTGAACACTCACCTCCTTCAATTCATCCGTTTGAATATGGAGCTTTTGGATGGCAAAAGGAACAAATCCAATTAGTTGAACAAATGGCAGAAAAAGGTGCAGAACCTATTCGTTCATTAGGGCATGACGCACCACTAGCATGTTTAGATGAAGCTAGAAAAAATCTTTCTGACTTTATGAAAGAAACAGTTGCAGTAGTAACGAACCCTGCGATCGATCGTGATCGTGAAACAGAGCATTTCTCTATTTCTGTCATATTAGGAAAAAGGCCATCCATTACAAAGAAAGATTCAGGCATTGTTCTACAACTCCCTTCTCCGATATTAGGTGATGGTTTTGTAGGAAATACGTTAAAAGCTAGTCGTCAACAAATTTCGTATGAAGAAATTCTAAATCTATATCAATTAGAAAATAAACTTCATACAATTCAAAGTACATTTTCTAATTTACCTTTAGAAGAAACGTTGTCCCAATATAAATACGAAGCAGTAGAAGCTGTAAAAAATGGTGCAGAATGTATTGTTATTACCGATGATGAAGCTCATAAAAATAATCAATACTGGATTGACCCGGCTCTCATTACAGCAATAATCCATAATGGACTTGTGAATGCTAAGTTAAGAAGAAACTGTTCGATTGTCTTAAAGACAGCTGCAGTTCGTAATCTTCACGATTTAATGGTAATGAAAGGTTTAGGAGCGGATGCAATTAATCCTCATTTCCTTTTTGGAACAATTTCAGAATTGGAAGCTCCTGAAAAAATAGTAAAACTTTATGATGTTTTAAATAAAGGTATCGAAAAAGTTATTTCAACAATAGGTATGCATGAGCTACGAGGCTATGCAAAAATGTTCAGTAGTATTGGTTTACAAGAAGATATCGCTTCGTCTTTAGGCGTTATAAATTTCTTCGGTGATCAAACCGTTTCTGGATTCAAATTATTAGAGGCTGATTCGAAAAAACGATCTGAAGATTACAACGCAAATAACGCAGCTATGCCAAAATCTTTCCACGTATTCCCTCGAATTTGGAAAGCTATTGGAGAAACGGCACAAACAGGTAGTTATGAAACATACCGTCAAAAATTAAATCAAATTGAAGAAGAACGACCAACTACAGTACGTCATGCGCTTTCTTTAGTGGAAAGTAGTAAACCAGTTGATTCAAGTCAGGTTTCATTAGAAATAGGTAGTCACTCACTACCATTTATTATCAGTTCAATGTCATTCGGATCTCAAAATGAAGTTGCTTTTAGGGCATATGCTGAAGGTGCAAATCGACTGAATATGATTAGCTTAAATGGTGAGGGTGGAGAAATCCAAGATATGATTGGAAAATATCCAAACACTCGTGGACAGCAGATTGCTTCAGGTCGATTCGGAGTTAATGCTAATTTACTTCACTCATCTAACTTAATTGAAATTAAAATCGGTCAAGGTGCAAAACCTGGTGAAGGTGGTCATTTACCTGCTTCAAAGGTTACACAAAAAATTGCGGAAACGAGAAATGCAACACTTGGTTCTGATTTAATTTCACCTTCAAATAATCACGATATTTATTCAATTGAAGATTTAGCCCAAATGATTAGTGAAATTAAAGCTGTTAATCCAAAAGCAAAAGTTGCTGTAAAAGTCCCTGTTGTTCCTAATATCGGCACAATTGCTGTTGGTATTGCAAAAGCGGGTGCAAACTTTATCAATATTAGCGGTTTTGATGGAGGTACTGGTGCTGCCCGTGTTCATGCAATTCAAAATGTAGGTTTACCAGTTGAAATTGGTGTTCGTGCAGCCCACAATGCACTACTAGAATCTGGTTTACGTAATTCTGTCGAGATTTGGGCTGATGGCGGAATGAAAAGCGTAAATGATGTAGTAAAAATGATGATTTTAGGTGCAAACCGAATCGGATTTGGAACTTTATCAATGATTGCAATCGGTTGTACGACATGTCGTGGTTGTCATTTAGATACATGCCACGTCGGTATTGCAACACAAATCGAATCAGAAATTGAAGCAATGCGTCACGGTTTACGAAAATTCACACCTAGACAACTAGAAACAGCAGTAACAAATTTAGTACAATTCTTCACTGCATTCAAAGATGAATTGCAAGTGATTGTTGGTTCATTAGGAGTAAAAAATGCTCAAGAGCTTGTTGGTAAAACTGAATTCTTAAAACAAACAAGATTTTTAGATACGCTAAGTTTAACTAATTTATTATCTACTAATAAAATTGAGGATAAAGAATATGTACTTTCGAATGGAGAATCTGCTAAAGTACTTCAAAGTAATGACGTTGGAGTTTATTCAAAGGTTGACAATGAATATCGCCATGCCGGCAGTTTACTAATCCATGACCTAGTAGTAAAAAAACAAACGCAAGGTGGAGCTTCCCCTGTCGAGATTAGCTTCGAGGATCAATCCATTCCTGGAAATGGCTTAGGAACCTATACAGTAGAAGATTATTCTGTATTCGTTCAAGGCGGAGCTCAAGATGGTGTAGCAAAAACTGCTTTTGGTGGAACGATTTTTATTAGTAAAGCTTTAGGTGCTAACGAACAATACTTTGGTGGTTCTGTCGGAAAATGCTTTGCGTATGGAGCACAAAAAGGACAATTCTTTATCCAAGGTAACGCTGACTCGCGAGCAGGCATTCGTTTATCAGGAGCAGATGTTGTAATTGGTGGCCGTAATCAATCTAGCCAACCTATTTCACAGAAAACTCGCCTTGGTGCAAAAGCAAATATAAACGGTTTTGCTTTTGAATATATGACTGGTGGTCGTGCAGTTGTTCTAGGAGATCCAGGTCCATGGATGTGTGCTGGTATGACTGGCGGAGTAATTTATGTTCGAAACTCATCTGAATTAGGCCTTACTAAGGAAGCTTACCAAAATCGAATCGCAAAAGGTGCAAGCGTAAGTATTGTACCTATCGATGAAACTGGTAAAAACGATCTAAATGAACTGTTAGAACAATATATCTCACTTTTAACTCAGCATAATCAGAATGACGAAGCTGAATTTGTTCAAAGTTTATTAGACGACGTCGAACTAAACTTCTTACAAATTAAACCTAAAAAAGAACAAGCGGATCCGTCTGTTTCAACTGAATGATTTTATAAAAAAGAAGCGAAATATTTCGCTTCTTTTTTCATTATTTAGGAGTAAAGCCCTTTCATTTTTAAGTTCGAAATCTTTTAATTTAACTAATAATTTAATCTTTTTCCTCATTCATATAATTAACAAAATTTCTTAAAAAATTGTATTGATAATGCGTGTAGTTCATTGTATAGTTACAGGATGTTACATGAGAAAATAATAAAAGTTACTTTAAATTGAAGCAATTTTGAAAAACACTCGATGTAATAAATAGTAGTTTAGTAGTAATATAGTTAAACGTTCATATTTCATTACAAGCTTTAAGCTAGACAAACAAAAAGGAGTAATACAATGAGATTAGGAGCGCGTGTTCTAAAAACTGGTATAGCTATTACGCTCGCCATTTATAGCGCGATGTTTTTTGATTTATCAACTGCTTCGATTGCAGGTATCTCTGCTATTTCGGCATTAAAATCATCAGTAAACCAATCATATAAATCGTTAATTGAACAACTTCAAGCTAACTTGATTGGTGCGATACTGGCAATTATTGCAGTGATTACTCTAGGGAATAATCCAGTAATTATAGGATTTACATGTATTCTCGTGATTCTCATTACATTAAAACTAAAACTCGAAAATACAATTGCTACAACATTAGTTACTGTAGTCGTTATTATGGAAGTAAGTACAAGTACCGAACACTTTGCCATTTTTACTTTCGATCGTATTTTGGCAGTAACAATTGGTGTTTTAGCTGCATCATTTGTAAATATTTTCTTAATGCCACCAAATTATGAAAAAAAATTATCTCGTGGCATGATTTCGATTACTGAACAAACAAATAAATTAATGATGATGGCTCTACACAAAACTGTTAGCCATAATGGTTTAAAAGATGAAATTTATTCATTAAAAGAAATCATGAGAAATGTTACGAAAATATATCGCTTATACAAAGAAGACCGAATCATTCTTGTTGGTCGTAAGAAAAAAGAGCATGAAAAAGCTCGTAAAATCGTATTGTTTAGACAAATGCTTGTCACAGCCGATAACGCATTTGATACGTTAAAAGCTTTAAACCGATTAGAATATGAAATTAACGCATCTCCGAAAGAGTTCCAAGATTTAGTAAAAAATGAACTTACATGCTTAATGCAATTTCACGAACATGCTTTAATGAAATTAATCGGAAAAGTAAACTTTGATCAAACTGCTCCACTTCATAAAGAAGAAAATATATTAAAAGATAAATTAACAAAGGCATTCTTGGACCACCATGATCTTAATGACGAAGAAAAACAAAAAACATGGTTACATTTATTCCAAGTAGTATCTGCCATTTTAGAATATAGCGAAAATGTTCAACATTTAAATACACTCGTTGATAGCCATCAAACTTATCACAAAGAATACCAAGTTCAAGTTGAACAGGTTGAAACAATGTAAAAGCCTCCGAATTGTGGAGGCTTTTTATTTTGGAAATATGTAATTAGGGTATCTCGACAGCGTTCTTTATTTGATGCTGAAATTTTCAATCCTTGCCATAGATAATTAGCCGATTTTTGATCAATTGGAAAGAAATTAGGGCAATATTGCTATTTTCCCTACAGAGAGTATCTATTTTCGAGCGATCATTCCGTTAAAATACATTAACCGGTATGGGTAATTTTTTATCTTATTTGCGATTCTTGGAATTTTAATTGCAGTTTTGCTGATTTTATTTGCGGTTTTCATATTTTAATTGCGGTTCTGCCAATTTTATTTGCGATTTTCGAATTTTATTTGCAGTTGGCTGTTTATTTGCAACTTGTCCTTGTTTATTTGCACACTTAATTCACTTATTTGCGTTCTCCTCATGCTTATTTGCAGTACAGATTTATTCGCAACTACTCTTATTCTTATTTCACTTATTTGCAGTACCCATTTAATTTGTCGCTACTCTTCTCCTTACAAGCCGTATTTACACTTACTTCTTCAAATAAAAAAAGCACAAAGAATTTCTTTGTGCTAATCCTCTATACCGAACTCGAGCTAGTTTCTAAATTTTGAATTTCAAACAAATGATAGTAAGCTTCTTTTTTAGCCATTAATTCCTCATGCGAACCAATTTCGACAATACGACCTTGATCAATATAAACGATTTTATCTACATGTGTAATAGTAGATAATCTATGTGCAATAAATATTGTTGTACGGTTCATTGCTAGTTCATGAATCGCGTCTTGGATATACCTTTCATTTTCTAAATCAAGAGCTGAAGTAGCTTCATCAAATATTAGAATAGTAGGATTTCTTAAAAATACACGGGCAATTGCTACACGTTGTTTTTGACCACCAGAAAGCTTTACTCCTCTTTCCCCAACAAGCGTGTCATATCCATCTGGTAAACTCATGATAAAATCATGTGCATTTGCTGCTTTAGCAGCTGCAATAATTTCTTCTTCACTAGCACTCGGATTTCCATAACGAATGTTCGATTTTACCGTATCACTAAATAGAAAATTGTCTTGCAAAACGATACCGATTTTTTCACGCATACTTTTTAAATCAAAATCCCTTATGTCGACACCGTCAATTTTAATAGACCCTTTTGTTACGTCATAAAAACGTGGTATTAAACTAACTAACGAAGACTTTCCACCACCGCTCGATCCAACCAATGCAATCTTTTGACCTGGTTCAATTTGAAAAGTTACATCTTGAATGACCTCATCATCAACAGCATTATATTGAAAAGATACGTGATTAAAGTGTATTTGACCATCTAACTTCTTTGCATAAATTGGATTATCCCGGTTAACGATGTCATACTTTTCATCCATTAATTCAAAGACACGATCCATCGACGCAAACGATTGTGTCAATGCTGTTGAAGAATTAGCTAATCTTCTAAGTGGATCATATAAACGATCAATATAGCCAACGAATGCTACCATCTCACCAAGAGTTAAGTGACCATGTATGACTTGATATGCAGAAAAACCGATTATTAATAATGGTCCAATATCAGTTAATGTATTAATAATTGTAAACGTTCTCGCATTCCAGCCTGTATGTTTAAGAGCACGATCTAAAAACTCACCATTTTTTTCTTTAAATAGTCCGCTTTCATAATCTTCCAAGGCAAAACTACGTGTTACTTGCATCCCCTGAATTCTTTCTGTTAAGAACCCTTGTAAAACAGCTAAAGCTTGAGATCTTTGACGAGTCAAAAATCGAAGTCGACCGAAAAAGTACTTTACTGCTAATGTATAAAATGGCAAAACGATTAATGATACAAGCGTTAACTTTACATCCATTGTTAACATGATTGTAACTGTGATTAAGATTGTAATTAAATCTAACCAAACATTCATTAACCCAGTAATAACAAAGTCTTTAGTAGATTCAACATCATTTATTACTCGTGAAATGACTTCACCTGTTTTAGCATTAGCATAATATTTTAAGCTGAGTTTTTGTAAATGTTTAAATAAATGATCTCTAATATCAAATAAAATTCGACTACCGATATATTGAGCATAATACTGTCTGAAATACTCAATAGGTGGTCTTACAATAACAAAAATTCCAACTGCAATTAGCATGATGTAAATAAGATGTGAGCTTTTAGTTGCAATTGGTATTGATGAATTAATGATATTATCAACTACATATTTTAATAAAAACGGTAATATCAATGGGATTCCAAATTTAACGATACCGACCGCAATCGTTAAAAAAATATGAAATCGATATGGTTTAACAAATTTTAAATAACGTTTAATACTTCCCATATTTTCATCCTTTCATATCATCCAAAAAGAAACTGTTGAGCAATCTTTTTGAGATGATTGATTCTCAAAAGACTAATTCCGCTCAACAGTTTCGATTAATCACGATACATTAAGAATCGTTCATACCAATTATCAATAAAATCGGTAGCAAACGGCCCTTTTCGTTGATGAATTAATTCCTTTAAATAACCTAAGTTCTTTTTTAAGATTGGGTCAATAATAGGAGGATAATTCATTATTTGTCGATGATTCTCATATTCATCTTCATCTAACAGCACGTAAGTCATGTCTGGAAAAACTTTAATATCTAGATCATAGTCAATATACTTAATGGCACCATCTTCAAAGACGAATGGTGAGCTAATATTACAGTAATAATAAACTCCATCTTCTCTAATCATTCCAATGACATTAAACCAATAATCCATATCAAAGTAACAAATTGCTGGCTCTCGTGTAACCCATGTTCTACCGTCCGATTCAGTTACAAGCGTGCGATCATTTGCGCCAATTACTAACTGCTGCGTCCCTTTTAAAATGGTTGTCTCTTCCCATATACGATGAATATGTCCATTATGTTTGTAACTATGTATCTGTATTTTTTCTCCTGGTTTGGGAACGTTCATTATTTCTCCCTTCTTTCTAGTGTGGACGCATTTCAACACTTTATTTATACTTTACACTTCTATTATAACTAGTTCTTATCCATTTTTAAACAAAAGGGAGTTTAATTTGGTAAAATGCCCCATTGTTTTTTATTTTAATGCAATTTTCCTCTCATCCGAGAAAGATTTAATAATTTGCTGTGTTTGTATTAAAAAGGTGTCTTGGATAGCTTTTAATTCAGATCTCATTATATGTATTTCATCTTGGATAGAAGACAATTTTGACAAATCCTCTAATTCAAATAGTTGGTTTTCAATTTCTTGACATCGTTCAATTTCTTCTTGAATCTTTATTAACTGATCCATTGTTTCAAGCTGACGACTTACCAATTCATCGAATACTTGCATACCATTCACCATCCTTATTTCATTATTACACTATTTCTTGAAAACTAACATAATCCCTTTGACTACATTTGACGATATTTGACTATTGAGAAGAAATTAATAATTCTATGTGGATTTAAAATGTTGGACTTAAATTTCACGTAGGTAAAAGAGCACCCTTAATATAAGGGTGCTCTTTTTGAACGTTCTTTATAACAACTAGACTGCATGATCTCTCATCAGACAGGAAGATGAATATAGAAAGTAAATTACTTTACTCACTAACTCTCATCAACAGCGCACTTCTAGTAATTTTCTCTTTAGTTAATTATTGTTGGTTTTGTTGTCCAAAGTTGCCAGAAGAAGATTTTTGTGCAGATTTTGCATTAGCTTCTCTTACAGCTTGAACATCAGTTTCACTTGCAAACTCTTGTCCAAAACTTTGGTTTTGTTGTCCAAAGTTTTTAGAAGCAGCTTTTTGAGTAGATTGTGCGTTTGCTCCTCTTACAGCTTGAGCATCAGTTTCACTTGAAAACTCTTGCCCAAAACTTTGGTTTTGTTGTTTAACTTTTCCAATGTTAGTTCCAGATGCTGTTTTTCCAGCATTGAATTGATTGTTGTTGTTGTTCATGATTTATCACCTCCACGAATAATATGATGTCCATTAGTCGGAGTAATATGTAAAAAACTTTACTTTATTTTTTTGTTTAATGAACTGTTCGAGTGGAAAACTATGAGAAGAAATTATGAGGAGGTTTTTTATGTACGTTGGCAGAGATCTTTCAGAATTATCAATGACTCCAAAAACTCAGTGGAAAGATAGTGAATTGGAGTACTATCATCATTCATTTCAGCAAATTACTGGTTATTTAAATATTGAAGGTAGCACAATGCAAAAAGAAATAATAAAAGAAATTGAATCACGTGGCGGTCTTCATAGAAATGAAGCAGACTGGGCTAGTGGTACCCGCCCTACTTTTGACTAAAGTGACTCTTAAAGCACAAAAACCCCAACTCTTTGTTGGGGTTTTTTGTTTCATTACTGAAGCTTTTCGATTTGCTGATATATTTTTTGATGAACTACCGGAAACGGGAGCTCTTTACACTCATCTAATGTTACCCATTTCTGATTACTTGATAAACTACCTTCATTTATTGCTTCTCCAACATATACCTCCATTTTCCATACAAGATGTGAAAAAACATGTTCAATATTAAATTGATAAGATAACCCTTCAACTACTAATTGAGATTCTTGATTTAAGAAAAAGCTAAGTGTATCACTTTTTGATAACATCGTTGATTGTAATTCAGCAGTTGGAAACTCCCACATATTAGCAAGTAATCCACTAGAAGGTCTTTGTTGAATTAAATATTGGTTATTTTTATTCTTAATGACACCTACTGCTAAATTAACTGGTTTAGGTGCTTTCTTTTTACTTTTTATCGGTAACTCAGTAACAACTCCAGTTTCAAAAGCTAAACATTGTTCCCTCACAGGACAAAGTAAACATGCTGGATTTGTTGGCGTGCATATTAATGCGCCTAACTCCATCAAACCTTGATTAAAGGCAGATGGATCTTCATGACTTATTAAAGCTCTTACAGCTTGTTCAAAAATTTTTCGGTTTTTAGGAACACCAATGTCCTCCCAAATTGTTAATATTCTAGATAATACCCTCATTACATTCCCATCAACCGCTGGCTCTGGTTTACCGTATGCAATACTAAGGATCGCTCCAGCAGTATATGGTCCTACACCTTTTAATTTGCTAATTAATTCTGGCGTATCTGGTACTTTTCCTGAATACTCTTCATGGACTTCACGTACAGCCGATTGCAAATTTCTAGCTCTAGAATAATAACCAAGTCCTTCCCATGCTTTTAGTACTTTTTCTTCTTCGGCATTAGCCAAGTCAGTAATAGTAGGGAAATTTTGCATAAACTTATTATAAAAAGGGATTACTGTATCTACACGTGTTTGTTGAAGCATTATTTCTGAAACCCATACTCGATATGGGTCTTTATTCTTTCTCCAAGGTAAATCTCTCTGTTCTGCTAAAAACCAATTAACTAAATTATTTTTAAAGTCATTTTTGGGGAAAACTTCTAATGTCGTATTTAAATCATTATTCATAACTTATACCTTTCTCTAACATCTATATGTTTTTGTTAATAGTCAATACTATAAAAATTAAAAGGGTAAGTAAAGGGAGGAACTAAATGGATACTGGTACTCATCTTGTAATGGGATTTACACTTGGCGGATTAGCAACCCTGAGTCCAATTGTCCTACATGACCCACATTTGACAAACTCACTCTTATTAACAACAATCATCGGATCACAATTACCAGACAGTGACACGATATTAAAATTAAGAAATAACGCAAAATATTTAAAACATCATCGTGGAATTACGCACTCAATTCCAGCAGTCATTTTATGGACATTATCACTTTCTGCACTTATGACATTATTTAACAATAGAGAACACTTTGGACTCTATTTATTCTGGTCCTTCCTGGCAGTAAGTGTACACGTATTTGTTGATTTATTTAATGCCTACGGAACCCAAGCACTAAGGCCTTTTTCAAAACGCTGGATTGCTTTTGGCATCATAAATACTTTCGATCCAATTATTTTTGCAATCCATTTAGTTGGAGTTCCATTTGTTATTTTTCATTTTAGAGCCGGTCCAATCTGTGTCATGCTCTATTTCATTATGATTTTTTACTATGCGTTTAGATATCGACAAAAACAAATCGTCATTCAAACAGTCACAAAAAAATTACCTGATGTAAAACGTGTCTATGTTTCACCTTCTATAAAATACACTCATTATCATATTGTAGCAAGTACAGATTCTCATCATTACGTTGGTAAAATAAAGAAAAGAATCTTTAAAATCCACGACGTATTTAAAAGAATCCCGTTACCAGTAATTGAAGACGTAAAAGCAGCCTTTAAGGATGAAAACGTTAAATCATTCCTTGCATTTTCACCAGTTTATATTTGGGAATTGATTGGACATGACGACCATAAAGAATTAAGATTAATCGATCTAAGGTACAGGACCGAAACATACTACCCATTTGTTGCAGTAGTCAAATTTGACTACGAACATAATATTATCAGTTCCTTCACAGGCTGGATCTTTAGTGAGAAAAAATTACAGAAAAAACTAAAGGCGGAATCTTGAAAAACCCAAAAATAACCCTTAGCAATTTTTTGCTAAGGGTTATTTAATTAGTGAAGAAGATTATCCTTTTCTTTCGTTTCTATAATTTCTAATCCTGGTGGCTTTGCAATTTTTATATCTGTTTCATGCAAATATTTTCCATATTGGAAAATAAATTGTTGAACAACTTTTTTAGACATTTGTTCTCCATAATATTCTCCAGCTTTAGCATAAGTTGCTTCAAAATCTTCCCATAGCCATTCAACCCAAATTTTTGCTTGTGAGTATGTTAAATGACTATTTTCTTTTAGTAATAGCTCAGTTAATTGCTCTAAATATTTCTCCATAAAATTACACCTTCCAATTTTTAAACATTAATTATCATCATATCTAAATTCAAAATGGTCATCATATTGATGATGGTTTATTTCATCAATTAGTATTAATCACTAGGAGGGATTTTTAAGATGACAACAAAAAGTGAACGTTTTTCAAAACAAAAGCATGATATGGCTATTGATGGTAATATAGATTACAAATCACAAAATGCCTCTATCCGTCCAAATGGGAGCATTAATACAAATCCACAAGATCGTATGGCAAAAAGTAATCGTGATGAATAGAAATTTAACCAGGGTTTTTACATCCCTGGTTTCTTTAATAATGCGATTGGGATTCCTATTTCTTCTTCACTAGTGCTTTTATGACCCCAAGCAAATATACCATTCATATATGTGATCATAAATAATACACCAGGTTCTTCAATTAATTCATATTGCTCGCCAGGAATAAATTGACTTACGTCTAATAAATATGATTGAGCCATCGTTTTTTTACGAAGTATAACTTCAAGTTCATTGATCATATCCATTTGTTCAGCTTTTCTAGCTTGATGATTCAAATTGCTGATTTCTTGAACTAATTCATCTTTCGTTAAGTCACTATATCGTTTTGGAATTTCCATTTTAAGTCTCCTCTAAATCATTTAGATATTTTATTATATCAAGCTAATAACAGACAACCAATTAATTTAGTTTCAGACTGTCGACAAACGCTCGCCTTTCTGCGGTGCTCATTTCCGTCTAGGGTAAATTCGCGCCTCGACAGACAAGCGCTTGCAATCAGTCTTTAAAATCAATTTTTTTAAACTTTGTCCATATACTCAATTAATTTAGTATTCTTCCTCTTCTAAAATTAAAATTGCTTTTCCAATTAAATCAATTGGGAAACCTTTTCGAAATAATACTGTTTTCATTTTTTGAGTATATTCCCAGCCACTTAATTTTTCATATTTCTTTTTCGCTTTTCTAGCATGTATTAATAGAGCTTGTAATTCTTCATCTTCTTCACTTTCATATTGTGTTTCTTCAATTGCAATCGAAGTGATGTTTGCAGAATATCCTTTTCTTCTCAGAAGTTCTTCAAGCTTTGCCTTTTTTTGATTTGTTGAGTACTTCGAAAGTGCAGAAACTTTTTTTTGGCAGAGTGAAATAGCATGTTGAATTTGTTTATCTTTTGAAAATAAAATTAAGCTTTTCTCGATTACAGAATTGTGAATCCCTTTTGCTAGTAAATCATTCTTAATGATTGTTGGACCTTTCAATGTCGTATTAATAGACGTACGGACATAACTTTCAGCGTATTTTTCCTCATTAATATACCCTTCTTCTACAAGTCGGATAATTGTAGTTTGTATTGTATCAATTAAGAACTCTTGCTTTGTTAAATATTGTTCTATTTCTTTTTTTGTTCTCATCATTCGAGATAAGTAAACAATGCTAGAAAGATATGCCTTTCTAAGTTGATCGGCATTTAATATCTCTTCTAGTTCAAATAGCTCAAATGATTGTCCTTTTTTAATGTTAAATTTAACAAGAGTATCAGCGTCTACACTAAACGAATACTCTTCACCATTACCACTATCTGTATAAATATTAAATCGTTCTTTATTTAATTTTTGAACTTGAATTTTCGTAATTATAGACATAATTTACCTCAAAAGAAATTTTGTTTTTATGTACACATAAAAATAATAATATCATATTATGAATTAAGGAGATGCGTGGATGAAGATTCTTCTTACAGGCGGTACAGGGTTTATTGGATCTCAATTAATAAATGAATTTATTCGACATGAATTTCAATGTTATATTGTCACAAGAAATATAAGAACAACATCTAATCCATTTATTACTTATATTAATTGGGATCAATTAACCTCGAATTCTTTTGGGGAGTCCATTGATGTAGTCATTAATTTAGCCGGTGAATCAATAAACAGCGGTAGGTGGACTAAACAATTAAAAGACAAAATTCTACAAAGTCGTATAAAATCAACAAATATTCTAATTACATGGTTTGAAAGACAAGCCCATCGTCCAAACCTTTTTATTAATGCTAGCGCAATAGGGTTTTATGGAACCTCCGGGTCAATAACTTTTAATGAACATGACAAGCCTAATTCAAATGATTTTTTAGCATCAACTGTAAGAGAATGGGAAACTGTTGCCAGAAAAGCTGAAGAACTGGGAATTCGGACTATTCTCGCTAGATTTGGTCTTGTTTTAGGGTTAAATGGTGGAGCACTTCCAAAAATGATTTTGCCTTATAAATTATTTATTGGTGGTCCAATCGGAAAAGGTAACCAGTGGATATCTTGGATTCATGAAAAGGATGTTGTTGGACTAATACTTCATTCGATAAAAAATACCGAAATTAGAGGGCCAATCAATTTAGTGTCACCTAATCCAGTAACAATGAACGAGTTTAGCAAATCCCTTTCAGCAGCTTTACATCGGCCAAATATATTGAAAGTTCCAAATTTTGCCCTTCAATTATTACTAGGTGAAATGAGTATGTTAGTTTTAGAAGGTCAAAAAGTTATGCCTTCTAAAGCCATTCAAACTAATTATAACTTTCAATTCCCATCTTTAAAAGAAGCTTTACTGTTAACTTTAAATTAGTATTTGAAAGGATTTATCATGAATCTATTATTTAAAAATGCAACCATTTTTCCTATTACATCTCAAGTTTTATATAACCATGACTTGTTAATTGAAAATGGGAAAATTAAAGAAATTGCACCTGAGATTTTTTCGATTGAAGATCAAACAATTGTCATAGAATGTGCAGGAAAACCGCTTTTTCCGGGTTTTATTGATGTACACACTCACCTAGGACTATATGACGAAGGAACTGGTTGGGCTGGAAATGATGCGAATGAAACAATTGAAGTATTGACTCCACATATTCGATCAATGGATGGAATATTGCCACTTGATGTTGCTTTTACTGATGCGATCCAACATGGAATTACAACAGCTCATATTATGCCTGGTAGTGGAAATGTAATTGGTGGAACAACTTGTACAATTAAAACATATGGTAAAAGTGTCGATAAAATGATTATTCAAGAACCGTCTGGATTGAAAATCGCTTTTGGTGAAAATCCAAAAAGAACTCACAGTAACGGGAATAAAGAATCAATTACTAGAATGGGTATTATGGGAATGCTTCGTGAAGCATTCTATGAAGCTAAAAACTCGCATAACCCAGATGACTTTCGAATTTTACCAATTATTAAAGCTTTAAATAGAGAAATTCCAGTACGAATTCATGCTCATCGTGCAGATGATATTTTATCAGCTTTACGTTTTGGTGAAGAATTTAACTTAGATATACGAATTGAACATTGTACAGAAGGTCATTTAATTATTGACCATCTAAAGGATCGAAACCTTCAAGTATCTGTTGGTCCTACATTAACTAGACGTTCAAAAATCGAATTAAAAAATAAATCCTGGACTACATACAAAGCTCTTGCTGATATTGGGGTAAGTGTTTCAATTACAACTGACCATCCTTATACGCCAATTCAGTATTTAAATGTATGTGCAGCTATCGCAGTTCGAGAAGGTTTACCTGAGCTCGAAGCATTAAAAGCAATTACTATTAATCCAGCAAAAAATCTTAATTTATCTCATAGAATTGGTAGCTTAGAAATTGGTAAAGATGGTGATGTAGTATTATGGTCCCATCATCCGTTTCATTATATGGCTAAACCATTACTCACTGTCATAGATGGTAGAATTGTGTATAAAAATATCGAATAATTTTAGTTTGCAATTTGAACAAAATCGTTTATTATAGTATAGTAAGAACGTTTGCGGTAAATTAAATAGAAAGTGTGAAAACACTTTTCTTATATAGTATTTTAACGGGAAAGGCAAATGGTGAGCCACCAGTAAATCGCTGGTCCTAGTGGGTTCGATTCCCACCCCGAAATTTTAGGGTGCATTAAAAAATTATTCTTAATTTATTCATAATTAATGCACTTCACAGGACTTTAAATTTTATTGTTTAGTCCTCACAAAAATTTCGCGGGTGGCGTAACCTTCTTTCGCTACCCTTATTATGAGGAGGAGTAGAGATGCTGAAACAGCGAGATTTACAAGATTGTTCTGTACTTTTTGAACTTATGGTGCATCATGATGTCTTTCCCTTTGTGCGTCATAAAGCAAATTCGTACGAAGAATTTCTATTTATCACAAAGCAGGCAATCGAACTAGAAGAACAAGGAAAAATGATATCAAGAACAATCTTAGATGAGTGGGGTAACCCTATTGGTAACATTTCTTTACATGATATTGAAGATGGATATGGCTTTTTAGGAACGTGGTTAGGCAAACCTTTTCACGGAATGGGTTATAATAAACCAGCAAAAGACGCTTTCTTCCATGAGTTATTTCACGATTTAGGAATCAACTCTATTTTTATGCGTATTCGTAAAGTTAATAAACGCTCTTTTTATGCTGCAAGTAAACTACCATACGCATCATTAGCAAATGAATCACGTAAATGTTTATATGATGAAATTAATCAAAATGAAGAAATTTACGATTTATTTGAAATTACCAAAGACAATTATTTATTGCATACAATGCGTGAAGATTACCAACAACATGAAGTTACGCATTTAAAAGAAGCATAATTTAGTATATCAGCCACAAAAAATGGAGAGACTTACTAAGGATTTTATAACTTAGCGAGGTGTTTTTTGTGGATAAACGAAAAGATAAAACGAGACGTAATTTAAGTTCTACTCAAGAAGTATTATATGCAAAGGAATTTAAGAAAGCTGATCGTGCTGCAGGTTATACTAATTTTAATGGAGTAGGCAAATAATTTTATTCAAAAAGGCTTTCTTAGGAAGCCTTTTTTGTTTTTCTAGAATAACTTTATAAACTGTAATACTCTGTATAAACAACTTTCAAAATTTACAATATCTTATTTAATTTTCACTTGATTCAATAATATAAACAGATGACGGTCTAACATAATATTCCTTACTAAGTTTTTCTTTTATTCGATGCATTTCATCTTCAATTTTTTCTCCTCGAACAAAAGATCCCCCTTCGATTCCATTCTGATCATCTAGTAAAACATACCAAGAAAAACGAAACTCCTTCATAAAAATTCACCCTTTAAAATAAGTAACTATAAATAACTATTTTTCATTATATTCACTAACCTCAAATTTATTTTAGTCAATCGTCTAAATAATAATAAAAAGCTTATTAAATAAACTGTCCTTTAAATGTTAGACGCCTAACATTTAAAGGACAGTTCAACGTAATTAGTTTTATAAACAAGTTTGTAATTCTTTCTAATGAGTTAATAGTTGATAAGCATGATTAACACTTTCATTTGATGGTGGTTGAATATCTTTTAAAGGATATTTTAATCCTAATGCTTCCCATTTATAGACTCCTAATTGATGATATGGTAAAATTTCTACTTTTTCCACGTTACCTAAAGTGTTTATAAAACTACCTAGTTTTATTAGATCATCTTCTGAGTCGGTGATCCCAGGAACTAAGACATGCCTAATCCAAACCGGAATATTTTTCTTGCTCAAGTATTTTGCAAAATTTTTAATTTGCTCATTTGATTTTCCCGTAAGTTTTATATGTCTTTTTTCGTCAAAATGCTTTAAATCTAATAATACTAAATCAGTGTATTCTAATACTTCGTCTAATTTTAAAAGAAAGTTTGGCTCAGTGCTGAAACATCCACCCGATGTATCAATCGTTGTATGAATCCCACTTTTTCTACAAGATTTAAACAGTTCTAATAGAAAGTCTAATTGTAATAATGGTTCTCCACCACTAACCGTAACACCACCTCCAGATGATCTCATAAATGGAATATACGTCTTGATATCCTTCATTAATTGATCAACTGACATTTCTTTGCCTGCTCCAATTTTCCACGTATCTGCGTTATGACAATATTGACATCTTAATAAACATCCTTGCGTAAAGATTACATATCTAAGACCTGGTCCATCGACAGTTCCACAAGTTTCAATTGAATGTATATTTCCTGAAATCATTGTCATTCTCCTCCTCATTTAGTAAAAACATTCAAGCCTAGTGAAGCATGTCCCCCACTAGGCTTGAAAAACAGAGATTATTACATAGAACCGTGGAAAGTTCTATTTATTACGTCAATTTGTTGTTCCCTAGTTAGTTTTATGAAGTTAACTGCATAACCCGAAACTCTAATCGTTAATTGCGGATATTCTTCAGGATGTTCCATTGCATCCATTAATGTTTCTCGATTGAATACATTTACGTTTAAGTGATGACCACCTTTTTCTGTATATCCATCTAACATTGCTACTAAGTTTACTATTTGTGTACTCTCGTCCTTACCTAAAGCTTTTGGAACGATTGAAAAAGTATTTGAAATTCCATCTTGTGCATCTTCGTAAGGTAATTTCGCTACTGAATTTAATGATGCTAGAGCTCCATTTGTATCGCGACCATGTAACGGATTGGCACCAGGAGCAAATGGTTCTCCAGCTTTTCTTCCGTCTGGTGTATTCCCTGTCTTTTTACCATAAACAACATTAGACGTAATCGTTAGCACTGATGTTGTATGAATTGAATTACGATATGTTTTATGCTTTCTTACTTTTGCCATAAAGCTTTCAACAAGTTCAACTGCAATATCATCTACGAGATCATTGTTGTTCCCGTATTTTGGATACTCTCCCTCAATTTCAAAATCAACAACGATTCCATTCTCATCTCGAATTGTTTTAACATTTGCATGCTTAATAGCTGATAATGAATCAGCACATACTGACAATCCTGCAATACCTGTTGCCATAGTACGTTTTATATTTGCATCATGTAACGCCATTTCAATTCGTTCATAGCTATATTTATCATGCATAAAGTGGATACAATTTAATGTATTAACATATAAGTCTGCTAACCAATCTAATAAAACGTCGAACTTAACCTTTACTTCCTCATAGTCCAGATACTCAGATGTAATCGGAGCATACATAGGTGCTACTTGAGCTTTTGACTTTTCGTCTTTACCACCATTAATCGCGTATAACAATGCTTTAGCAAGATTTGCACGTGCGCCAAAGAACTGCATTTGTTTACCGATTGTCATAGCGGAAACGCAACATGCAATACCATAATCATCACCATAATCCGGACGCATGATATCATCATTTTCATATTGAATTGAGCTAGTTTTAATTGACATTTTAGCACAATATTGTTTGAATCCATCTGGTAGTTTTGATGACCATAAGACAGTTAAGTTAGGTTCTGGAGCTGGTCCTAGATTATCTAAAGTATTTAAAAAACGGAATGAGTTCTTTGTTACAAGTGGACGACCATCTATTCCTATTCCACCGATTGACTCTGTTACCCAAGTAGGATCGCCTGAAAATAATTCATTATAATCAGGCGTACGAGCAAACTTGACTAATCTCAGTTTCATTACAAAGTGATCGACTAATTCTTGTGCGTCTTGTTCAGTTAAAGTACTTTCTTCAAGATCTCTTTCTATATAAATATCCAAAAATGTTGAAACTCGCCCTAAGCTCATAGCTGCTCCATTTTGCTCTTTTATTGCTGCTAAATAGCCAAAATATAACCATTGGAAAGCTTCTTTTGCGTTTGTTGCAGGTCTAGCAATATCAAACCCATGTTTTGTTGCCATTTGTTTTAATTCATTTAATGCACGGATTTGTTCATTTATTTCTTCACGATCTCTTATTACTTCTTCTGACATAACACTTGTTGTTTTATTTAAAGTATCAATTTTATCTTTAATCAGTCTATCTACCCCATATAAAGCTACCCTTCTATAGTCACCTATAATTCTTCCACGCCCGTAAGCATCAGGTAGACCTGTAATAACACCAGAACTTCTTGCTGCTTTCATTTCTGATGTATAGGCATCAAATACGCCTTGATTATGTGTTTTTCGATATTCTGTAAATATTTTGCTTATTTCATCATCAACTTTATATCCATAAGACTCGCATGATGCTTCAGCCATTCGAATTCCACCGAATGGTTGTAATGATCTTTTAAACGGTTTATCTGTTTGGAATCCAACAATTTGCTCTAATTCTTTCTCTAAGTATCCTGGTTCGTGTGAAGTAATCGTAGATACAATTTTCGTATCCATATCTAAAACTCCGCCATTTTCGCGTTCTTCTTTAGATAGTTTAAGTACTATATCCCATAGTTTATTAGTTGCATCTGTTGGTCCTAAAAGAAATGAGTCATCCCCAACATAAGATTTAACATTTTTTTGAATAAAGTCCCTTACATCAATCGTTTGTTCCCATCGTCCAGTTTCAAATTGTCTCCATTGTTCCATCGTATTACTCCTCCTCTTTTTGCATATAATACAGAAAGTTAATTAAGTATATAACAGATTACGTATCTAATTTAACATACGATGAACTGAAACAATCGTTTGTATTATGAACATATTGTGAAACATTGAACAAATTAGTTGCAAAGTTAACTCATATAAACACTTAATTCTTTCCACTAAATTACAGTTGCTTCATATATATAGTAATTCACTCTGAAAACTTTCCTGTTAAACGACAAACTGTTATACTCAAAAGATAATAACTGTATTAGCAATTTCATGTGAATTTGTGGACAAGACATTCACAATCCAACTATGCGATAATACAATGGTTAATACACAAATGCATAATCCAATTGAACAATGTTTATTTAAAGGAGTAATTTATGAATACAAAACTAAATCTTTCTAGTTCGATTAATGAAAAATTAAATTTAATATATAATGAACAAATTCAAAAAGTTCTAAAAGAAGAGCAATTATTAATCGGCACAAAACAATATGTTTCTCAAGACAAAACGATTTTAGAAGATGCTATTACTGCCCTTCTTCTTGGTAAAAATATTTTATTAAAAGGTCCAACAGGAAGTGGTAAAACGGTTTTAGCTGAGACTCTTTCAAAATTGCTTTATCAACCGATGCATAGCATAAACTGTTCAGTCGATTTAGATATAGAAGGTATTGTTGGATACAACACAATTACCTCTAATACGAACGGATCTGAAGTAGTATTCATCGATGGACCTTTAATGAAAGCAATGAAAAAAGGTCATATTTTATATATTGATGAAATTAACATGGCTAAACCAGAAACATTACCATTACTACATGGTGCACTTGATTATCGAAAAATGATAACAAATCCATTCACTCAAGAAGTAGTAAAAGGTGACGAAAACTTTAGAGTAATCGCCGCAATAAATGAAGGATATGTAGGAACAAGCGAATTAAATGAAGCTTTAAAAAATCGCTTCATTATCATAGATGTTCCATATATTAACGGGGAATCATTACTTCAGTTATTAAAAGATGAATCTGAGCTTAAAGATGAAGACCTACTAAAGAAATTCACAAGCTTTTCAAGTGATTTAATTCCATTAGCAAGTGAAGGCAGAATTAGTGAAGATGCAGCAAGTATTCGAGGTGTTCTTGACGCATGTGATTTATCTGTTCATATACCAGTACTTCGAGCAATTGAACGTACAATTATCGCTAAATTAAGTGATGACATTGAGCGCGAGACTGTTAGAGAACTAGCAGAAAGTTATTTTCTTTCTTGAAATGAGTGATGATTAACATATGAAACAAATCATTTTTAACAATAAAAAAATCGACGCTTCCACTTTTCTTCAAATGGAAAATTTATCGATTTCTCTTTCGAAAGATCGTAGTTCATTTTTAGAATTTGATTTTCAGGCGTATTACGACGATGAAGAACAAAAATTTACTGTCAGTCATTTTTGGGATACACAAGAGCATAGTACACAGTTACAAGGTTTGAAATCAGATGTGTACTTAAAAGCTTTAGGTAATAAACATTACTCAGATTTTAGTGAATTTAAAGAGACACTAAAGGAATTACAAGAAACTCATTTAAAAAGTTTTTTCACACAATTATTTGTCCTTCTTGAGGATATCCGGCTTGAAGAGTTAATTATTCATCAAAGATCAGGTACAAGACAATTATTTTCTACTAGAAGAAATATATATAGACATTATTTTCAATCACAATTCAAAGCAAATGAAATGCGTAATTTCCAATTAGATCAATTATTTTGTTTAATTTATCTTTCACTTACTTCTACTCAATTAACTTATCAAACGAATGAACAACTCGAGGATATTTTACCCATCCTCTTCCAAGCGTTTGAAGCTAAGAAAACAAGTGATATTTCTTCCATTGTATTTAGAGTGCAGCAGAGACTACTCTCACTGTATAAGGAAGATATGATTCACACATATTTTGGCTATTTACCGTTAAATAAAATTAACGAATTAGCTTTATGTAATAGTAAGGTAAAAGAGCTTCAAAATGACGACCAGCAAGAGGGTCTTGATGAAAGAAATAGCGAAGATGAAAGATTATCAACCTGGCATAGAGAAAGTAAAAATAATGAAACAGATGATAATTTTTTACGATTTGAAGTTGAAAGTGGTACAAAAACTTCTATTAAAGCTAATTTTGCACGAGAAGAAGAGGCCGGCGATCAGGCAATTGCAAATGCATTTGGTTCCTCCAAACAAGGAGAGAATAAAAAGTCAAAACAAACTGATTCTTATGAGGCTACGAATTCATCCTCTTCACAGCAAAATCCTTTTGGTAAATACAATAGTAATGTTTCTATCAAATATAAAGAAGCAATTGGACAAACAGTTACCGAAAAGAAACAGTATTCTACATTGTCATCAATGGTATCTAAAGATGTTAAAGAACTAAGAAAAACGATAGAAAAATCATTAGAAAATAAACAAAATGCACCTACTGATAAATACTATGGTAGGTTAAATAAAAAATGGATTCGACTTTTCACTGAAGAAAATCCAAAAATGTTTTATAAAAAACAAACTGAATCGAAAGAATTAGATGCTGTTTTTTACTTATTAGTTGATTGCTCGGGATCGATGTTTAATAAAATGGATGAAGTGAAAAAAAGCGTCATTCTATTCCATGAAACTTTAAAACAATTAAAAATCTCTCATAGTATTAGTGGCTTTTGGGAGGATGCTTCAAATGCTACAAAAGAAAACAAACCAAATATTTTACATCAAGTCATTCCGTTTTCAAGCTCTTTATCACCTTCAGTAGGTCCAAATATCATGCAGCTTCAAGAAGAAGAGGATAATCGTGACGGCTTAATGATTCGAATTGTTTCAGAAGAGCTCGCTAAACGTTCGGAAAAGCATAAATTTTTGCTCGTATTTACAGATGGCGAACCTTCAGCATTAGATTATTTCCAGGATGGGATTATCGATACGCATGAAGCAGTTAAACAAGCTAGAAAACTTGGAATTGAGGTAATCGGTACTTTCATTGAGGAAGAAGAACACCAAGAAGAAACTTCACAATTAATGAAAAATATTTATCAGCACCATTACTTAATCGCCTCAAATGCAGAGGATTTAAGACTTCAATTAAAACCAATGCTAAAAAAATTACTATTAAGAAGCATAGATTAAGATAGTTGTCCATAAAATGAAAAGAAATAGGCTTACTAGTAGCCTATTTCTTTTTTATTTTATAGGTAGTTAGAATATTTTGTCGAACAGATTTACATAACGAAATCGTATTTCCTATTGATTTTTAAAATTAAACGGAGTACGATAAATTTTGACGACTTAGAGAGATGCATATTTAAAGAAAAGCTAGTGAATGACCGCTAGTTTGTTTTGTATTTAAGGGGGATTAGGACTATGCCTACTTCAATTAAAGCAACATTTTCACGTGTACGATTCGTATTACTGGTTGCGTTAGTAGTTTGGCTAAAAACGTATATTGTTACTCTGTTTGGATTCGATTTAAAAATTGATACAGTCTTTCAAAATGTAATATTATTTATTAGCCCTTTGGCATCCTCATTATTCCTTGTAGGGATCGCACTTTTTTTCAAAGGGAAAAAACGTAATACAATCGCGCTTTTGACTAATTTCATTTTAACCTTGCTATTATGTGGAAACGTTTTATTTTACGGATTCTTTAACGACTTCATAACATTACCAGTGCTGTTCCAAACTAGTAATATGGGCGATTTAGGATCAAGTGTAAAAGAACTAGCAAGCTTTAAAATTCTTTTTATGTTTATTGATATTGTTATCCTATATTTAATCTCAAAGAAATTTCCTAAATTTTCAAACACTGGTCGAGTACCTTCATTTATGAAGTCAACTTATTATTTAATGACGATTGCAATTGCAGTTTTAAACTTAGGTTTAGCTGAAATGGAAAGACCTGAATTGCTTACTCGTTCATTTGATCGTGAAATGCTTGTAAAAAATCTTGGATTATATGTTTACCAAGGTTATGATTTATCACTTCAAACAAAGACTTCAACACAAAAGGCCTTTGCGGATAGCAGTAAATTAACTGAAATTGAAAACTATGTAAATAGTAACGGCGTAAAAGCAAATGCAAAGCTTTTCGGTAAATATAAAGGTAAAAATGTTATTGTTATTTCTTTAGAATCAATGCAAAATTTCACAATTGGCGCAAAGGTTAATGGTAAAGAAATAACTCCATTTTTAAATAAATACATTAAAGAAAGTTATTATTTTGACCACTTCTATCACCAAACTGGTCAAGGAAAAACATCTGATGCTGAGTTCATTATTGATAACTCTTTATATCCATTAGATCGCGGTGCTGTCTATTTTACCCATGCAAATAACGAATATATGGCTACTCCTGAAATTTTAAAAGATCAAGGATATTATTCAGCTGTTTTCCATGCAAATAATAAAAGCTTTTGGAATCGAAATGTAATGTACCCTTCTTTAGGCTACGATCGCTACTTTAATGAAGTAGATTATAATATTACCGATGAAAACTCAGTAAACTGGGGATTAAAGGATGAAGATTTCTTTGAACAATCACTTCCTCTTTTATCACAAGTGAAACAACCGTTTTATACTAGATTCTTAACTTTATCAAACCACTATCCTTTCGTACTTGATCCACAAGATCAATACATTGATCAATATAATTCTGGTGACGAGACACTTGATCGTTATGTAACAACAGTACGATATATGGATGAATCAATTAAACACTTTATTGAAGGTCTGAAAAAATCAGGTCTATATGATAATACAATTCTTGTTATGTATGGTGATCATTATGGTATTTCTGAAAACCACAATCGTGCAATGGCTCAGTTCTTAGGTAAAGACGAAATTACTCCATATGACCATATGGATTTACAACGTACGCCATTTATTATTCATTTACCTAAGCAAAAACAAGGTCAAACAATCTCAAAGGTTGCTGGTCAAATTGATGTAAAACCTACAATTCTTCATCTGTTAGGCGTTGATACAAAAACAGATATTGAATTTGGTAAAGATTTATTTAGCCCAGATTATTCGGAATTCATTGTTTTCCGTGATGGAAGCTTCGTTACAAATAAATATTATTATGTAGCTGGCTCTAATGAATTTTATAATCGATTAACTGCTGAAAAAGTAGAAGTTCCTGATCAAGAAGCGAAACTATTAATTGATAAAGCAAAAAAAGAGCTAACACTATCAGATAATATTGTTTACGGTGATCTATTCCGTTTCTACAGTGGAAACAAGCATAAAACAGGTACAATGCAAACAATAACTGAACCAAATCAGTAAAAGGTACTTCAAAAGAACCTCACAGTCTAGTAATTAAATTTTTAGTTTTATACACCGAGAGATGCTTTTACAAGCATCTCTTTTTGTTATAATATGGTATTTATACATAGTTTTTTAATTAAAATATAGTGGGAGGATATTAATTGTATAAAAACTCTAAGTTATTATTTTGGACGATCGAACTACTATTATTATTCTTAGTCTTATTCGTTGGAACAAAAATATCATTCTTATTTCAACCAATTGCTATTTTAATCAGTACTTTATTCGCGCCAATACTTGTCTCAATCTTTCTATATTTCCTATTTGCACCAATAGTTGATTTTTTAGAGCGAAAAAAAGTGCCCCGTTCAATAGGCATTCTTCTTCTCTATCTCGGATTAATCCTAATTGCTGTAGTATCTATCATTAATGTATTCCCAACCTTAACTGAACAATTTAAAGATTTAGTAAATAATATGCCAACAATTGTAAATGAAGCAACAAATAAGATTGGCCTATTAGAGAAGTGGTTAGGAAGTCAAAATTACGTTGAAATTAAAGATTTAGAAAAGAAAGTTGCAGACTATGCCCTAGTATTTATCGGGGGCATAACTGGAGGAATTGGTGCGTTTTTCAATATTTTAAGTAATGTAACGTTAATCATATTAACAGTTCCATTTATACTGTTTTATATGTTTAAAGATGGTCATAAATTTCCAGCTGCGATGTCTCGTTTTTTACCACAAAGCTTAAGGAATGAAGCAATTCATATTGCAAATGAAACAAGCGAAACATTGGCTTCATACATTCAGGGTCAAACGATTGTTTGTATTTTTGTTGGAATTGGGACATTTATTGGATATAGTATTATCGGAATACCTAATGCCTTAATTTTAGCGTTAGTAGCTGCTATTACAAATATTATCCCTTACTTTGGCCCGTTTATTGGTGGAGCTCCTGCAGTGATCGTTGCGGCTCTAATTTCTCCTAAATTAGCTTTATTCGTTGTACTGATCATTTTAATTGTTCAACAAATTGATTCAAACTTAATCTCACCATATATCATGGGGAAAAAGTTAAATATTCATCCTTTAACGATTATTTTATTATTATTATTCGCTGGTAACTTTGCAGGTGTACTTGGTATGGTTTTAGCTGTGCCAACATACGCAATATGTAAAGTAGTGATTGTTAATATAACTAGAATCATCAATTTAAGGAAAAAAGCGAAATTCGCGGATAAGATTATTGATGACGATCCTGAAACAAATATCGAAATAAACATTAACAACGATAACGATCAAAAAGAATAAATAAGAGCAAGAATAATGAAGTTGGAGTGATATTCACTCTTAACACTTCCGTTATTCCTGCTCTTTCTTTTTAAAATTTAAAAGTCTCTCTTCCCTGCTCTCTATTTAATAGCCATTCTTTCCTCCACAGGCCACCAGCATAGCCTGTTAGCTTCCCATTTGACCCAATAATGCGATGGCATGGAACGATGATACTTAATGGATTTCTTGCATTTGCATTCGCAACTGCTCTTACTGCCTTGGGGTTTCCTATTCGAGTAGCAATATCTGCATACGAAGCAGTTTCTCCATATTTAATCTTAACTAGTTCCCGCCACACACTTTCTTGAAAAGGAGTTCCCTTTGCAATTGATTGAATACTAAATTCCTTCCTAGATCCACTGAAATATTCAACCAATTCATTTCCTGCATCCTTCAAAGAAGGTGGCACTATTTTTTGAATTTCGTCATTCTCTTCTTTGACAAAATCAATATATGCTACTCCTTTTTCATTTCCAACAATCCTTAAAGTACCTAACGGAGTGTCTATATAAGCTGTATCTAATTGATTCATAAATCATTCTCCTAGATTATTTATCTAAATTTGGAAAATACTCCATTGCTTCAATACATTGATTATAACCGTTTCTCTTATAAAAATTAACACCTTGCTCGCTCGGCCAAACAATAACAAATTCGAACTTCATTTCGCTTACCCATTTATTTACTTTGGAGATTAATTTTCCTCCAATCCCCTTCCCTCGATACTCCTTTAATGTATATACATTCGTCATGAAAGCAAAAGGATTAGTCACTCTACCAGGTCGAGGTACTTTTTGAATAAGTTCAATATAAATATGGGAAACAATTGTACCTTCTATTTCAGCAACCCATATATACCACTGCTTACTGTTCATTGCATTTAGTAAAAAATCACGACATTCACTGGAAAAGTTATTGTATTCACTCTCTTTAATTCTTCCAGTCTCGTAATCTTCCAAAGTAATATCCCATCTCATCTTAATTAACTGCTCAATATCTTTTACTTCTGCCAATCTCGTATTCATTTTATCCCCCCCTAATCCTCGGTACCTAAAACATCAGTATTAGGTGGAATATAGCCCATCTGTCTAGCCATCGCGACAATTTGCCCTTTATGATGATATTCATGCGTGATCGTATGTACCAACAATTTCATCGGTGTGAAAGATATTTCTTCCTTATGATCTCTCCATGGAATCTTTCTAACAATTGGTTTATTCAAACGGTCAACTGTCATATCCAATAATTCACTCACGAATAAATCAGCTTGTTCAAATCTTGATTTAATATCATCAAGGCTAAGATTTACAACGTTTTCCTTTGGCGTAATTGGCTTTTTCGTTTTCACTAATATAAAAGACCCAACCCATGCAATATAACATTCAGCTATATGTAGTAGCGTTTCTCTAACACTTTGGAAACCAAACCCGTCTAATTTACGAGTAAAATCCTCTGGCTTTAATTCACCACAAAAATTTAACAAGGCTTCACGATTTTCTTTTACCCATTGATATTCCTTCAAATTCACTACACTCACCTCTTACACTTTTGATTAATTAAGCTATTCTACCTAGTGGTAAAAATTACCTCCAAGTAAAATAATAAAGGCCTGTATATACCTACAGACCTAGTTTTTTTATATAAATAACTTTAAACTTACTTGAACAATTAATAAAACAGAAACTGAAATTAATAGAATTCTAGCTAGCTTCATTGGAACAAATTCTGCAAATCTTAACCCTACTTGATTACCAACAATTGAAGCAGCAGCCATGGTCACAGCAATTTTCCATTGGAAGTGCCCTGTCATATAAAATATGATAAATGCTGATAAACAACTCCCAAAATTTAATACTCTAGCCAACTGAACTGCATTAACATAAGTAAACCCTTTTTTAATAAAATACAAGATTGCAAATGTTGAAGAACCTGGACCGAAGCCTCCGTCATAAACACCAATCCCTGTTAAGATGCCCCTATCTAGCAATGTTTGCTTTTCAACACCACTTTTATTCGTAGTTTCATAGTTCCACTTTTTACTTGCAAATGTTAGCCATAATGAACCAGTTAATAAAACTAATGCCACAATATTCATTACATGTTCATCTAACATGCTCGTTACAAATGCACCAATTCCCCCACCAATAAACGAAACGAATATAAATTGAAAAATGACTGAGGCCTTAAAATCTTTCTTTTTAATTGTATAAAGGATACTACTAAACGAACCCAAACCTGAAGCAAACTTATTTGTGGCAATACCCGTTTGTATAGGAATGCCAAGAAAAATCATCATCGGGAGTGTAATTAATCCTCCACCACCTGCTAATGTTCCAACTACTGCTGCACCGATTCCTAAAATAAAAAGTAATAATAGTGAGTCCATTTTCCTATCTCCCTTTTTTGCGTCTATCCTTACTATACACAAAATATTCGAAAAAAGGGAATCTAAAGACCTCATTATATGTGGATGATTATGGAATAGCAGGACTAAGGAGAGAAATTAAAAGGGGGGTGGGACTTTATCACTAAAGTGAGGAACTTGATAAAATGTAAAACTGACTTTAAGAAAGCACTAAACGACGAACTGCAATTAAAATTCGAGAATCGCAAATAAAGTAGAAAAATACCTATAGTGGTAAAGGTATTAGAACATAATAATTGTACTGAAGTAGCTAATTTCAAATGGAATAATAGCAAAATTTCTCTAAGTTTTCTCTAATCTGATAAAAAACGAAAAAAATTTGCTAGTTTACTATAAAGAGTAGCAGTAAAATTCATCACAAATGAATAATACTGACAAGATACCCCACCTCAACATAAAAAGGGCTTGCCCACTCGTCAATTAACCTAACTTATGGACAGCCCTCTATATTAAAAAATACTCAAGTTATATCGTGAAGCCAGTAACTCTAATAATTTAATACCGGCTATACTATTTCCTTTTTCATCAAGTGACGGTCCATAAACACCAATTCCAAATCGGCGAGGTACCGCACCCATAACACCACCAGAAACACCACTTTTAGCAGGAATTCCAACTTTAATCGCAAACTCACCCGATGCATTATACATCCCACAAGTAACCATAAAAGTGTTACAAATCTTTGCTACTTTTTCAGGTATAAGCTGCGCTTTAGAAATTGGATCCCAACCATCAAGTGCGAAAATAAGTCCAATTCTCGCCATTTCTAAACAGTTTATTTCGATTGAACATTGTTTTGTATATAAATCTAATAACAATTCAACATCTTCAGTAATAATTCCATGCTCTTTCATAAAGTAACAAAGCGATCTGTTCAAGTGCGCTGTTTCAAATTCAGATGTAGCAACTTCTTTCGAATAAGAAAGATCTTTATTATCTGTTAAAACCCTCATAAAGTTTAATAGTCGATTAAAGCGATCATTTATACTATGACCTTTAATCATACTTGTAACTGCCAAAGCCCCCGCATTAATCATTGGATTTAACGGCTTTCCAGCAGACCTAACTTCTAATTTTGCAATTGAATTAAACGGATCACCAGTAGGCTCCATCCCTACTCGCTCAAATACAAAATCTTCTCCACGATCCATTAAAACTAAAGCTAGCGAAATTACCTTCGAAATACTTTGCAAAGTAAAACGGATGCTCGTATTACCAGCTTCAAAATGTCGTCCATCAGGCAAAAACACAGCCAACGATAAATCCTTTTTATTTGCCTTTGCAAGAGCAGGAATATAATTGGCTACTTTTCCATACTGAATAAACTCCTTTGCCTCTTCAATAAGGACTTTCAATTCCTCCATATGGTGAACTTCTTTTTCCTCTCGAAAACCATTCTGCGTCATAAAATCACCTGTTTATTTCATTTTTAAGGGAAAAGACATTCCCAAAATCACTTTATAAGAGTATGCCTACAACTCCCTACCTACTCTTCACGTTTTTTCTTATCTACTTCTCCTACCAGATCTGCCCTCATTTCTTGTTGTTCTCCCTGCACTTCTTGTTCTATCTGCTCTGCCTGCATTTCCTGGTCTTTCCGCTCTGCTTGCATTTCCCGTTCTTTCTGCTCTACCTGCATTTCCTATTCTTTCTGCTCTACCTGCATTTCCAGTTCTTTCCGATCTGCCTGCATTTCCTGATCTATCCGCTCTGCCTGCATTTCCTGGTCTTTCCGCTCTGCCTGTATTTCCTGATCTATCGGCTCTGCCTGTATTTCCTGCTTTATCCGCTCTACCTGCATTTCCTGGTCTTTCCGCTCTGCCTGTATTTCCTGCTCTATCGGCTCTGCCTGTATTTCCTGATCTATCCGCTCTGCCTGCATTTCCTGGTCTTTCCGCTCTGCCTGTATTTCCTGCTCTATCGGCTCTGCCTGCATTTCCTGCTCTATCCGCTTTGTCTGCATTTCCTGATCTATCCGTTCTGCCTGCATTTCCAGGTCTTTCCGTTCTGCCTGCATTTCCTGGTCTTTCCGCTCTGCCTACATTTCCTGTTCGATCCGCTCTGCCTGCATTTCCTGCTCTATCCGTTCTGCCTACATTTCCTGGTCTTTCCGTTCTGCCTGCATTTCCTGGTCTATCCGTTCTGCCTGCATTTCCTGGTCTATCCGTTCTGCCTGCATCTCCTGGTCTTTCCGCTCTGCCTGCATTTCTCGATCTTTCTGCTCTACCGCCATTTCTCGATCTTTCTGTTCTGCCTGCATTTTCTGTTCGATCCGCTCTGCCTGAACTTTCTCCTCTTTCCATTTCTATTCTTTTAATTGAAAGATTAAGCTCTTTTTCAATTACTCTCATATCTTGAAAATCTTTTGGAGTAGCAAATGTAATCGCAATACCAGTATCTCCAGCACGTCCTGTTCTTCCAATTCGATGTACATAGCTTTCTGTATCTAATGGTATATCATAGTTGAAGACGTGAGTAACACCTTCGACATCAATTCCTCTAGCTGCTACATCTGTTGCTACAAGATATTGTATTTTAGCTTCACGGAACAATTTCATAACTTTTTCGCGCTTGCCTTGGGTTAAATCTCCGTGTAGTTCTTCAGATAAAAGACCTTTTCCTTTAAGCTGTTCATTTAATTTATTAGCTCTTCTTTTTGTTCTGCAAAAAATGATTGCTAGAAACGGCTCTGCTTCTTTGATTTGATTCAATAAAGCATTAAGTTTTCCGCGATCTGTTGTTTCAATAATTAATTGTTCAATTTCATCTAGTGTAATTCTTTTAACCTTTACTTTAATAATTTCCGGCTTTTTCATGTAACGCTTTGCAAGTGATTGGATTTGATCTGGCATTGTTGCAGAAAATAATAAGGTTTGTCTCGATACAGGAGTTTGATTGATAATATCTTCTACCTCGTGTAAAAATCCAATATGTAACATTTGGTCTGCTTCATCAAGCACTAGAAAATCAACTTTATCTAAATTTATAGTTCCTCTTCTTAAATGGTCTAAAAGTCTACCAGGTGTTGCAATGATTAAATGTGCACCACTTTTTAGTTTACGCGCTTGTTGTTCAACATCTTGTCCGCCGTACACAGCAAGTACTCCAAAATCATCACTAACAATCCTTTTAGCCTCAGCAGTTATTTGAAGAGCCAGCTCTCTTGTTGGAGCAACGACTAATGCTTGTGTATGTGGTAATTCTAAGTTAATTCTTTCTAGGATTGGAAATAAGAATGCAAATGTTTTACCAGTTCCTGTTTGCGCCTGTCCTATTAAATCCTTACCTTCAAATACAATCGGAATTGCCTTCTCTTGAATCGGAGTAGGCTCTGTTATCCCTAATTCAGTTAAATACTCAGTTAATTCCTCACTTAAACCTAAACTAGAAAATTTATTCATTATATTTACCTTACTTTCTATTTTCTATCATTATAAATAATAATGGTTGTTTCATATATTTACTCAAAAATGACTTATCCATTGTATCACAACGTTTATTAATCTTTTAAAATAATTCTTATTTAACTTTGTCAGTAAAATCGATCAGATTTCTTCTGCATCAAGTTATTTTTCTCAATCTTTCGGCGAAATAAACAAGTATTTATAAAAAAACGGCAACCTTTTGAAGGTTACCGTTTGATTTTTTCTTGTATAAAGTTACTCTAATCCAAGAGCTACTAAAACATCATCTAATGTTTTGCTCTTATACTTTGTAGCTGCTTTTGGTGAATTGTCGTTCCATGGATTTTGCATTAGGTAGTTATTGATTACATATTGCATATCTTTTGCATCAACAACGCCATCAAAGTTAATGTCTGCCGCACGCTTATTTGTACCCCAATAAGTTTGGATGTATAAAGCATCTTTCACATCAATGACATTATCTTTATTCACATCTCCGGCAGGTGCATTTTCATAATAGAGTGCCTTCGAGTAAGGTTTCACTTCCCCATTTTCTTTCAGACCGATCGTAAAGGTTTTCTTAACAGTGAAATGTCCCGGAATATCCACCTCTAGTGTAAATGGTTTATCCGTTAACGGCAGGTTAGATGTAAAATGCCAAGGGAAACCACTACTACTTCCAAACGTGTTTGGATATTCTTTTCCTGCTTCATCTGTCACTTTGACTTTTGCACCTGCCTTTACATAATCCAATGTTGATGGCTCATCAAGTTGAGGAAGCATAAATGCTTCTCCATAAACCCATGATTTCATGAAGGAGTATGCTCGTTCCACCTGATAAGGAAGACTAATACCAAAAGAAGATTTCGTTGTGCTATCCGTATTTGTGTACGATACATTGAATTGTGCTAAACCTAGGCTTGCACTTTCAGAATCACCTTTCACTTTATATGTTATATCTACCATTGGAACTTTTCCGGAAACTCCTGTTTGAGCTTCATCACCAATTAATGTTGCAGTAATATCTGTTCTTTTTACCTTTGTTCCGTTTACTTCTACATCTGTATCCACTGTCTGAATATCTACTTTTCCTTTCAATGCTGCATTTGGTTTAATACTTACTAACTCAGCATTCAATAAGCTTTGATCGTAAAATGAATACACAGCTTGCTTCATATTTGCCATATTGTTCATGGAAAGGGTAACTGTCACCGTTTCGCCTGCTTTTACTTTTTGTTTATCAGCGATAGCTGTTCCATACGGTGTGCCTTGTTTCACGTAGTATAGGGATTTATGGCCATAATAGTTCTGTACTGTCGCCATGTTTTCCGCATACATATCCACTTTAAACGGTTGGATTGTCTTGTTCAGCGGGATTTGTGTAGTAAAATTACCATCACTGTTCACCGGAACCGAAACAGTCCCCCCTCCTAATTGTTTACTAGGAACCGAATAGAAAACTTTATTATTTCCTTGAGAAGCATTGATACCGCCGATTTTCATATTGTCCACATCAGGATCATAGACTGAACCTGTTAACGATACGACTTGCTGATCAGGGCTATATTCATAGATGCCAGATTCCGAGCTTAGATTGAGTGTAGGCTGGGTAACGCTATAGTAAACAGGAGCGTCTGCGCTGAAGGTTTTCCCTTGATCATTTGTTCCTACAAGCTTAATTTTGTATAATCCTGGTGCAGTTTGTTCCTTATCATAAGCAATTGGTTGCTCTGGATTTCCCGTTAATGGATAATAATAACCTTCGTTCATTGCACCTCTTAAATAATATTCAATATTCTCATCCGCACCCATGCCGTCCAAAGTCCCAAGGAAGCCAATTTCTTTGTTCGTTTTCGGATCGACAAGAAATAAATCCATCGTACGCATATGAGAATTTAATTGGAAGTTAAGACCGATGGACCATCTTATTCCGTTATACCCCGCCTCTACCGCAGTCGTAAATGCAGGTGGATTTCCTGCAACATGGTGAATACCTCCTTTTACCGTATGAATAGCAAATGGAATTTTATATGTTTCATTAGGATCCTTTTGGTTTGTATAGACTACATAACCTTCATAAGTTCCAAGCTTTGCAGTTTTAGGAACATTGATTGTCGCATCCATATTCGCACTACTGTATCGTTTTACTTTTACAGATGATTTCACATCTAATGTAACTCCATTTGCGGTAGCGTCTTGGTCTGCTCTAGAGTCATTTGTAAAACGTCCATCCAATGTCTGGAATTGAACCTTCACATCATATGTTTTATCTACAGAGCTTTTATTAAATAACGTAATTGAACGTTGATTTGTTAAGTCTTTACCCGTAACAGCTTGTTCTCCAAAACTTAATGCACCAGTAATGTTTTTAATTTGTTTAATTCCTTTGCTTGCAAGAGTAGTTACCCCATTATTAGTTGAGTTATCTTTTACTGTTGAAGTCTTGTCTTTTACTTGAATTTCCGTCTGAGCATGAACAGCATCATATGGGTTTACACGCCCTGCCCCAACTTCATATACACTGTATTTATCATTTAATTGATCCGCTGTATTCATAAGTGTTGATTTAATATCAGAAGGAGACATATCTGGGTGAGCTTGCTTTAATAATGCTGCTACACCAACAACGTTAGGAGTTGCCATTGACGTTCCAGATAAACGCTCATATGCGTATTGATAGTTTCCGATTTGATCTGCTCCATGCATATATGAAGGAACAGTAGAGAATACAGATACACCAGGTGCAGTTACTTCAGGCTTAATATCGTATAGTACACGAGATGGACCACGTGAACTAAAAGGCGCTAATTTATCCCCCATAGTCACTAATTGTTTCATATTACTAAATGTAAACCCTAGAGATGTACCTTTTGATGCCCCAACTAAAGGTAATTTAGCAGCTAAGGAACTTCCTTGTGCGTAACTTAGTAAAAATGTTGGAAGTAAGCCATAGCCATCTCCAAGGTATACATCACCCAAAGGAACATTTGTATCATATAACACAACGGCTTTTGCACCATGTGCTTTAGCAGTTGCTATAATTTGAGTGATTCCAAAGCTACCTCTTTGTGCCAAGACCACTTTTCCCTTTACGTCAATTGGGTCAGAATTACCAGCAGACCCCATCCAATAACTAGCCTCACCACCATATGATACATTTACCATTTGCAAAGTTTGACCTTCAAAGTCCGCTACGTTATCAGTTAATCCTTGAGCAGCTAACTTAAGATCAGCAGATAAATCTCCTGTTGAAGAATGTAATGATCCCGAATATGTCGGAATTGAGACAGATGTATCACTCGCCCCTACTGTAATGGCTAATGGTGCGTTACCAGGTGCACCAAGTGAATACATTCGATCTCCTGAGTTTCCAGCTGCGACAATTGCTGTTACTCCTGCAAGGACAGCATTGTTTACAGCAATACTCGTAGGATATAATGGATCATTGTAATTCGCTCCAAGAGACATATTAATGATATCCATTCCATCTGATACTGCTTTATCAATCCCTGCCAAAATAGCTGAAGTTGAACCTGATCCATAAGGTCCTAGAACGCGATAAGAATAAATATCTGCTTCAGGTGCAACCCCTTCTACTGCAAAATCTGCATTGTTTTTCGCTTGTCCAGCAATAATACCAGCTACATGTGTTCCATGCTCAGTATAGTAGGCCTCACCGTTTGTAGCTAATTCTGGCTGGCCAGACTTCTTCCAATCGGCATATGATGTTTCCATCGGGTCATTGTCATTATCGACAAAATCATATCCACCTTTAAAAGCACCTTTTAGATCTGGATGATTGTAATCAATCCCAGTATCAAGAATACCGACTTTTACCCCTTTACCTGTAAAGCCTTCTTGGTGAAGTTTTTCAACGCCAGGGAATGTGACCATTGTATGAGTTGCAGCTTGCTTAGTCGTCGTCTCCTTGATCGAAGGTGGTTCTACTTGAACTTGCATATCACTCCAGACAGCCTTTACTGCATTAGATTTAAGTAACGACTTTACTTTGTTAGCTGGTAGAGTCATAGAAACACCATTAAATGCTTTTTTATATGAACGTTTAATTGAATATGGATTTTTCTTTGATTTTAATTCACTGCTAAAAATTGTTTTTAAGTCTTTTTGGAACGTTTCGTGTGAAGCATTCACTTTATCTTTTGCATCTTCTGCTGTTAGCGTTACTCCATCCGCCTCTGCTTCTAAAACGGCAGTCTGCTGTGGCTTATCCTTAAATTCAACAATGACCGAAGTAAGCTTGTCACTTGTTTGATCGACATCAGGAGACAATTGAAGTCCCTCTTTGTCACTTAATTTCAATTGCTTAATTGCCTCGCGCTGCTGAGGTGTCAGTTGTGCTAGTACTTGTTCAATCTTTGAAGTTGCTTGAGCATGAACTTGTTGTGAAAAGGAACCTGGTGTCATTGTAGTACTGATAAGCCCTGTTGTTAATGCTAACGTTGTAACATTTCTAAACATTTTCTTTTTCAACTACTATCCCTACTTTCTTTTCTTAATAAGCTCATTATAAAGAAACTTGATATAATTTTATTTTCTGAAAATTACGTCAAATGGTGTTTTTTTTTGAAATTTATTTATGTTTTTATTTTCTTCTTCAAACAAATAGAAAAGCACTATGCAAAGTTGCGCGAGGAGCTCTCCTTTATACCATTAATACTTAATAGTTTTATATACTTATTTATTTGATCAGAAGTCGCATGGTCCTTATATCTCCAATAAATTAGAAGACATTTATTGAATCTTTCTAAATTGCCTATTTGATTTGCTGTATAAGCTACATCCAGTAATTCATCTAAACCATTTGGTAGCTGTAGGCTTTCACACTGATAAAAAGCATATGCATAACGAAAATCCAAATGCACCTTCTGTTTTAACCATGGTTCAGCATCTATTATCAATTCTTCAATTGTATGTTTATATAAATCTAAGATTCTTTTAGCGTCATCTAATCGATTTAAACGAATAAATGCTTCAAGTACTTTTGGTAATCCAACATATACATCTTCTCTATCTTCTAGCCAACTAAGATATTGATCTACATACTCAAGCTGTCCATAATCCAAATAAGAAGCAAGTCGATTCCCTATAGCTAAATCAGCAAAATAATCATTTACCCCCGCATATTGTTCTGTAAGTTCTATTATTTCTTCTAATGAGCCTCCAAGGCGTGCAAGTGCAAAGCTTTTATACATAAGAGCTCTACCATAATACTCTCCGTTTTTAACCAATTTCCTTAATCTCTCGGCGTAGTAAAGCACCTCTTCCCATTGCTCGCGCCTATAGTAGAAAGCTGAGAGCCATAAGTATGCTTCCATTCTAACTTTTTTCGGCATACAGTACAGATACTCCAACACATATGTCAATGCGTTATGACCATCCTCTGTCATTCTTAAAATATAAAAACGCCTATAATAACTTATTGCCAATAGTTCTAAAACGTCCTTCGAATCGCATTCAATTATAATCTCGTACAAAAACAAAGCTTTCTCTTCTTTTCCAGCTTTAAAAAGCTCCTCTGCAACGAAAAAAATATAATTCAAATAATCGATTTGAATCGAAACTGAATTTTCAGTTGTCATCAGATGTAACAGATTTTGACAATGTTCTTCGTAACCATTAGTAAAGCATTTGAATAAAAACTGTACACTTTTACGCTTGTCCAAAATTTGTTCCTCATTAAAACACTCCTCATAAAAATATGAATAAAGTGAGCCTTCCTCCAACCCAATAGCTTCTGAAATGGCATCCAAATATTTTAGTGTGAGCGAGCGTTTATGATTGAAAATACGACTTATTTCACTAATATGAATACCTGACTCCTGAGCCAAATCAGTTTTTGTCCAGCCTTTCTTTAGGCATATACTTTGAATTTCTTTAAATAGAGCTGCGTTCATTCTTCTCACCTACAATTTTCTTCTTATTTACTTCTGCTCTTTCCCGAGCGTTATAAATGACCCATCTTCTTAAAGCTATTAAATTACAATTTCATTATAACGAGACTTGATATCATTTTATTTCTGAAAAATTTTGTCAATTTGTATTAATCTTGTAAACATAATCTATTTTTAATAGGCAAACGATTGAAAAAGGGCTTTCCATTAGTCACATAATGACTTATAGAGAACCCTAATAATTTGTTAATATAATATGAAACTACTGACGCTATAGATATTTAAGAGATTATTTCAAGAAACCTAGACATTAAAAAACTCTTTAAATGAAATACTAGGGAAAGATCCATTTCAATTTTCCAAATGATAAAAAAAGTAAGCATATGCTCTACAAAGAATAGTTAATAACAGTAAAATATATAGGAGCTGATTAAATGAATGGAGTTTTAGATATTGTTATTTTTTGTAAAAACACAAACTCTTCTAAGAGCTGGTATGAAAAAGTTGGATTTGAATATTTAAGAGGACACGATGGGATGTATTGGTTTAAAGCAGGGAATGGCGAGCTGATGCTCCATCCTACAGATACACAATCCAATACTGATGCAGTCTTTCAATTAGTCGTAAGTGAAGTTGATCCACTATTTGAAAGTGTGTTGGAAAAAGAATTAACGCCATTAGATTTCTCAAATGGAGAAAAAGTCATCACAGAACCTACTGTTCAACCATGGGGCTATAAGGAATTTTGCTTAAGAGATCCAGACGGTTACATATGGGCATTTGTTCAAAAATCATAATTAAAGTAAGAAAATCCACAGGATAAATTCATTTCCCTGTGGATTTTCTTTTTTTAGTTTAGATTAACGATATTACTTTGAAATATTCACTTCTTTTTTTAAAAGTCTTCCTTGCTTTCTATACATAGAAAACGTTGACCAATTTGCAATGAATACACCAGATAATATTAGTATGCCACCAATCGCCATAATTGGTTTGATCGGTTCGTTCATTACGAAATAACCTAAGACACTTGCAATTAATGGTGATACATAAAGCCATGTTGAGGGAAAGACCGGGTTCGTTTTAGATAATAACCAACTGTATAATCCATGTCCCCCTATTGAACCTATAAATACTAGATACAATATTGGCCACACGGCGTCCCAAGAACTTAAACTTTCAATTTTCGGTTTTTCTAATAAAAACGAAACTAATAGTAGAAATATTCCACCATATAACATTTGAAAAGCATTGATTAAAAATGGCGATACACTACTGTATTCTGTTAATATTTCTTTTGAGGAAATCGATCCAAATCCGTAAAAAGCTTCTCCTAATAATACTGCGATACAAGCAGCAACCCATAAGTAAGAGACATGCTGACTTATCCCAGGTAAACACACAAAAATAACACCTGCAAAAGCCATTAATAACGCTATTAATTGTTTACGCTCAATTCCCTTATTATTTCTCCTTAATTGGAAAAGTAAGATCATCATTGGACCAGTTGCAGACAAAACTGCGGCTAACCCTGATGTTATATACTGCTCAGCCCAATATAATGTTGAAAATGTCATAAAAGTTAAGCAGAATCCAATATACATAATTCGTTTTGAAAAAATAAATTTCTTCACATTTACCCCTTTAAGAAGGAAATATAAAATGACAATCAGTCCCGCTAATGTAAATCGAATGCCTGCTGAAAATAAAGGCGAAACTCCCGACTCAATTCCAAATTTTATTGCTAGAAAAGTTGTACCGAAAATCATGCAAATAAAAATATAATTAATAATGATCATTTCATCACCCCTTTGATAAAAGTATTATATTAAAGTCGGAGTATAACAGTATAATAGAGCATATAACAGTTAGCTCTTTTTCCATTGACGATTGATCTTTTTTTAATTAATTTATAACTAAAAAACTAGTGGTGAATATATGAAAATTCAAATCCATAAAAAATCAACAGTTCCAATTTATCTCCAAATAAGCACTCAAATTGCAGGTAGCATACAAAGTGGTCTACTTTTGCCTAACGAAAGATTACCATCTTTACGGATATTAGCTGAGGAACTTTCAATAAGCGTTTTAACTGTTAGAAAGGCTTATAAATGGTTAGAGACAAACGGCTATGTCACGGTTGAGCCAGGTAAAGGAGTATTTATTAGTAAGAAAGTAAAAAAACAAGCACAAGTCGATCCAAGTAATAACTGGCAACAGACTTTAGGAATCAATATTGTAAGATCTCAATACTTAATAAATAGGGAACCGTTAAAGTATGATTTTTCAAAGGCAGTTGTGTATCCACGTCTGCTTCCTAATAAATTTTTAGCGGATGAAATGCAAAAACTTTTAAGAGATGATGCGTCTATATTAACAACCTACGGGCCGGTTCAAGGAGATTTTGAATTAAGATCGGAAATTATTAAACATTTATATGAATTTCAAAAAATACGTTCTAAAGCTGAAAATCTAATTATTACAAGCGGGGTTCAACAAGGAATTGACTTAGTAGCACAAGCTCTATTAAAATCTGGGGATTCAATTATAGTCGAGAGTCCGTGCTATGGTGGTGCACTTGATATTTTTATAAATAAGGGGATTCATATAATACCTGTCGAGATGGATGAAGAGGGAATTCGATCAGACTTAATTGAAGATATGTGCATTAAATTTACACCAAAATTAATTTATGTTAACCCTACCTTTCAAAACCCAACTGGAATCTCAATGAGTAATGGTCGTAGAAAAGAATTAATTGAACTAGCTCAGCTGTATCATTTTTTTATTCTTGAAGACGATTCATTTAGTGATATTTATTTCGAAAAAGCATTTCAATATTACCCAATTAAGTATTATGATCAATCAGACCACGTCATCTACATTAAAGGATTTAGTAAGACTTTAGCACCCGGAGTTAGAATTGCTGCACTCCTAGCAAACGGACCGATTCTGGAATGGCTACTTGCGGTTAAAGCTTCAATGGATGTGGGTAGCCCTTTACTAACACAAAAAGCGATTTTACCATTTCTACGAACCGACCGAATGCGAAGTCACGTTGAAAAACTACGAATCGCTCTACAAATTCGGCGTGATACAAGTGTTGAAATACTTTCATCACTTAATGATCAATTAAATTTTCGGATACCTGATGGCGGCTTTAATTTGTGGCTTACATTTCATGAATCCAATCTAGATATTTTTAATTTATTAAGAAAAGCTAATCATGAAAATATATCATTCTTACCTGGTGTAGCATGTTTTAACAACAATTCAGATACCATTTCATTTCGGATTAGTTATTCACTAGTTAGCGAAAATGATTTAGCCGAGGGGTTAAAGAAACTACGCAATATAATTAAACAAATATAAAACTATTGTAAAGAAAGGCCATTTAGAACAAGATGCTTAATTTCAAAAAAATATACTTATTACCACTCGTCATAACCATGCCAGCAATGATAATCGGAGTACTTGCCATGATCAATAACCAAGTGTCCCCGTCCATTTACGGTCAAAATATTTTAATTACTATTGTAGGAGGACTCATCTCCTTTTTATTACTGTTTAGAGATCAGAAATCTACCATGAAAAAGACAAATATCATTGTCATTACATGCATACTCATATTATTTTTAGTTACCTTTTTGGACAAAGGATTACATGGTGTACATCGTTGGATAGCAATTGGTCCATTAAGATTTAATATCGCTTTAGTTTTAGTTCCATTATTAATAATACAACTAGCTAGTTTAATGAAATCAAGACCATTTTGGCTTACTTTTTCTTTTGCATTAATCTATACAGTATTATTACTTTTTCAACCTGATGCATCTCAACTAACAGCTTTTACGATTTCAATCTCATTTCTATTACTAAATATAAAAAAGAATAAAAGCGTTCAAATACTCCTATTAATTGTTTTTATACTTTTAATTACCTTAAGTTGGTCTCACTTAGATCAACTTGCCCCAGTTTCTTATGTTGAGGACATTCTAAGTTTAGTAAAGGGAATGGGAATCGGATGGCTAGTCTTAGCGGTAATCTCACTTTTAATTTTATTAATGCCATTTTTCTTATTTCCGCCAAACAGTGCAAAACCATTATCATTTAGTCTCGGGATTTATTTTTCGATTAGTATTCTTTCAAGCTTTTTTGGAAACTTCCCGGTACCGATTATGGGTTATGGAACATCGCCTTTTATTGGTTACTTAATTGCTATTTCTTGGTATGTATATAATAAAAAATGAACCATTAAAATGGTTCATTTTTAGACTGTTGTAAATGAGCTTGGGCTGTTTACTTCCTCATGAGCCTGTCATGAGGAAGTTTTTTTTATTTTTTTGCTGTTTTACTTCCTCATGAGCCTGTTATGAGGAAGTTCTTTTTATTTTTTTGCTTTTTTACTTCCTCATGGGCCTGTTATGAGGACGTTCTTTTCATTTTTTGGCTGTTTTACTTCCTCATGGGCCTGTTATGAGGACGTTCTTTTTAAATTTTTGCTGTTTTCCTTCCTCGTGAACCTGTCATGAGGAAGTTCTTTTCATTTTTTTGTTGTTTTACTTCCTCATCAAGCTGTTATGAGGAAGTTCTTTTTAAATTTTTGCTATTTTACTTCCTCATGAACCTGTCACGAGGAAGTTCTTTTCATATTTCCGCTGTTTTACTTACTCATGAACCTGTCATGAGGAAGTTCTTTTCATATTTCCGCTGTTTTACTTACTCATGAACCCGTCATGAGGAAGTTCTTTTCATACTTCCGCTGTTTTACTTACTCATGAACCCGTCATGAGGAAGTTCTTATCATTTTTTTGCTATTTTACTTCCTCATGAACCTGTCATGAGGAAGTTCTTTTCATATTTCCGCTGTTTTACTTCCTCATGAACCTGTCATGAGGAAGTTCTTTTCATATTTCCGCTGTTTTACTTACTCATGAACCTGTCATGAGTAAGTTCTTTTCATATTTCCGCTGATTTACTTACTCATGAACCTATTATGAGGATGTTCTTATCATTTTTTTGCTATTTTACTTCCTCATGAACCCGTCATGAGAAAAACTGAACCATTAAAAGGGTTCAGTTTTTCTCACCAATGAGATGGTCTTTTAAGTGTTGCTGGTATTCTAGTGTGATAATCTCCCTTGGCTGAGTTAATTTGAGCTTGAGTAAGAAAAATACTTCCTGTAAGGTCCGCACCACTCAAATTAGCATCACGTAAGTCTGCACCGATTAGATCAGAACCTCTTAAATCGGCTCCCTTTAAATCTGCAGCAATTAGATAGGCCCCTCTTAAGTTTGCTCCGATAAAATTCGCATCCTTTAATTTAGCACCAATAAAGTCTAAAGCTCTACCTGTAGCTTTTTGACGCTTCTTATTGTTTTTATATTTTTTCAAAGCCACGGTCCTTGCTTGCTCACTAGCACATAAAAGTAAAGAGTTAACTTCTGCACGGTGGGCAGTGATATCTAAGTTTTGTATTAGTTTAGGCTCCATAAGTGTTAATTTTTCAGTTTCTTCTAAAACTGTTTTTATTTCATTATGAATCTCACTTGCAGGACTAATCGTCAAACTTTCATTTAAATACCAAAGCATTTCATGCAGTTGCTTCATAATAGGAAATACTTCATACATCTCATTAGCCAATTCTGGATTTTGTCGCCAGTCTTGTCCATTAAAGGTTACTTGTGATACTTTTTGTCCCGCTCCAAAGCAATCAAAAACAGTACAGCCTTTGAAACCTAACTCTCTTAAATTCTTGTGAACTCCGCAACGAAAGTCTGATTGTAAATTATGACAAGGTTTGCCTGCAATTTTATCATTAGCAAAATCTGCCGAGGCAGCAAAAGGTAATGCGACACAGCATAGTCCAAAGCAACTCTCACAGTCCGCTTTTAGATCTTGATAACGCTCATTTACTAATCCTATATTTTCAATTTTACTAGCCACTCCCTGCGCCTCCTTCCTCCCATATATAAACGAATAATATTTTTTATCGTAACATCGTAAATTTTTTTGGTCAAACATAGTTCAGCTTATTAAGTGCAACTTTCAACATTCATTAGGCGGTGTTACTTTTTCATTCTTTAACAATAAAAAACAGATAATTATATAAAATTATCTGCTTTAATGTACTTTATTTTATTGTTACATCTTTTAAAAATGGAACAAAATTAATCCAAGTTTGACCTGGTGAAAGTTTTATTTCAGTTCCATCTAGTGTAAACGGAATGATTCGATCATCTACATTCTTCCATTGTATATTCATATACTTTCCATCAACAATATAATATCCTTTTCCTCCATGTTCGATATCAATTGAACGGCGACCATAGCTATCAATAATTTTATGAGTCGCTTCTACGACTATTATATTTTTAATTTGAAGCTCTTTCCCGTTCAAAGCATCCTTTGCTACAATTCCATTTTGAACCCGCTGAAATTGTTTAGTTGAATTCGAATATTTGTAAGTCACATTATTTTTTGCATCATGAGAATATTTTATAAATACTTCACCAGCATTTTTCCAAGAGTTATCAAATACTAAGTCTTTCTGCGTAAAATCTAATGGAGTAACTTTTTCTGAATAAGAGTAATGCCTTTGAACAACTCCTTTTTCAATACCCTCTTTCAAAATATAAGAATTGTGAGGTGCTTTTCTCGTTTTATCTCTTTTAAATAACGTACCGTCGTAGATCAGTCCGTTTAATGCATCAATCATTCCCGAATCCATCATTTGTTTCGCTTTAGGACTATTTCCGTGACATATAAATAATGCATGATAACCATTTGCCAAATTGATGTAATAATCTCTCGCACTTCTTACAGGACCTATTTTTTCAGGTATATTGCTTTGAAAAATGGCTAGAAATCTTGTAATATCTCCTTCTGCTAAAATTTCATAAACAACGTCAGCATTACTTAATCCACTTTGAGGTCTAGCTAAATAATAATTATTTACCATAACTGCTACAGGTCTTTGTTCACTAGCCTGACTTAATGGCAATCCACTTAAAGGAGCATAAATCGTATCAATTTCTCCTTTATCAATTACATGTTCATTCGAAGGATTTTTATCATCATTTTTAACTGTTTTTACAGACTTTTCGCCATGCTTACATCCTACTAGAAGCATACTTATCACAATTATTGATAAAATTTTCTTATGCATTGGCTCCCTCACAATCTGTTATTTTCTTAAATTGTATTAAATAACTTTTAAAATAGAAAGGATTTGTTAGAATTTTTCAAAAAATAAAACATTCAACTAATGATTGAGTATGTAGAAAAAGTCCCCAAAATTTGATTTTCAGACTGATTGCAAGAGTTTGTCTTTCGAGGAGCGGAGTTACCCTAAACGGTAATGAGCACCGCAGACAGGCGAAGCAACGAAGAAAGCGAACGTTTGTCAACAGTCTGAAATGAACTTGTATTGTTAAATAATCAGCTTAAATTTGTTCTTATTTTATTTAATCTTAAATATTTATAAAGATAAGAATGATTAGAGGAGTTGAAGCTATATGATTGTAGTTCATTATATCGAGAAAAACGTTGAACTATTAAACCAACTACTCAAAAATGTCCCCTCTGAAGGAGATACTATTTCCATTAAAGGTCGAAAAGGTAAAGTATTAAGTGTTAATCAAATAAATGATAAACATGTGCATGTAATTCTAGAGCTAGAAGTTATTAAGAAAGTACAGGTTTTAGCAAAAGATGATAAAAAAAGAAGAAGATAAATTTCTAAATTTTAATGGGATATTATTCCCATTATTTTTTTTGAATTTTTGTCCAGGTTCACAGTATCACAATTCATTTTTCCACTTAAAACTATGAACTATACTGTCTAAATGGAATGTATTCTTTTTTCAAACTGGACTAATCATGATAAACTAGGAAAAGTTTTAGTAAATCAAAGTAATAAGGAGTTTTATTATGGAAATTAAGAATATCCATCATGTCGCTATTATTTGTTCTAATTATGAATCGTCTAAGCACTTTTACATAAATTTATTAGGATGTAAGGTAATTAAGGAAACCTATCGAGAGGAGCGAGACTCTTATAAATTGGACTTAAGTATTGGAGAAACTGGACAAATTGAACTATTTTCATTTCCTAATCCACCGAAGCGTCTAACAAATCCAGAAGCAGTTGGGTTACGCCATTTAGCCTTTACTGTAACTAATATAGAAGAAAGTATTCAATTCTTAAAACAAAATGCTGTCTTTGTAGAACCAATTCGAATTGACGAGTTAACGAATAAAAAATTTACATTTTTCCAGGATCCTGATGGCCTACCTTTAGAATTGTATGAAGAGTAGATTTTAAAAAATAAAACCCAATCTTAATGAAAGATTGGGTTTTCAGGCTGTTTAAAAACAAAATTCTTAATTAATGACCATTTTTCTCGTAAAAGGAGTCCACGTGAGGTTGATTTCCACTACGGGATACTCTCGCTTTCCATGGGGCGAGACCTGAGCCTCCTCGGCCTGCCTGCGGGGTCTCAGCCTTCCCGCATATCCCATAGGAGTCGAGCACCCCTCCGTTCCAATCAACCTTTTTCTTAAAAAAATGATTACACTAAAAACCTAATTTAATAACTTTTACTTAGAGTAAAAGAAGTTTAATTTTCACTTTAATTTGTTTGATTTTTGAAAGATAATACAATCAATTTAATCAACAAAATTATTATGATCTTAATAAAATCCACACTACTATCTTAATGCACAAACTTTTCAAAATTGACTCCAATTTATTTCAACTAACTGACAAAACACAATCTCAATAAAAGATTGTGTTTTGTTTTTCCCCTTTTTTTCTCTCTTCTTAAAGTGAAACTTTTATTTTATCTGTTATATTATATGTTTCACCATTAATTTCTAATGATACTGGTGGACCATATTCCTTTGTGACTGTTATCGATTTTTTGGAAATTGTTACTTCAAGTCTTGCTCCTTGCCATAGGAAAGGAAAAATCATCTTATCCCAATTTGGAGGTAATTTTGGATCAATTTTTAAACGATTTATGTCCATGGAGATGTTTGCAAAGCCAAAGATTGCTACTAGCCAATTTGCTCCCATAGGCGCAGCATGAATTCCATCATCTGAAGATTTTGGATTCGGTCCTAAATCGATTAAACATCCTTCTTGAAATAATTGGTAAGACTCTTCTTGATAGTCACATCTTGCAGCAACAATTGCATGAATTGCTTTGCTTATTGGAGAATCATGAACAGTACGCTCCTCGTAGTATTCTAAATTCTTTTTAGCGATTTCCGTTGAGAACAAATCTGGGAAAAGATAAAGCAACATGACAACATCAGCTTGTTTTAACACTTGTAGTTCATAAAGTTCTTGTAGAGAATAATCTAATAGAATTTCCCGACTTGCAATGGATTGTCTATATTCCGTTAGGTCAATCTCGGGTTTACTTAAAAATGTATCATCTTGCGGGATGACATTTTCATCATTCTGGTTTGGTAAATATAATCGTTTTAAAAAATCAGTACACTTTTGCTTTAATTCTGCATCAGGATCATTGTATTTTCCCATATAATTTAACGCATTCTGCACATTATAAAAAGCCATGTAATTCGTATAAGCATTATTATCGACTTGATCTGTATATTCGTCTGGACCGATGACATTTTTAATAATTAAATCGCCATTTGTATCAGTTGTCCTACTCACCCAAAAGCGCGCAGTTTCTTTGAGAAGTTCAAGTCCATCATTGGCCATAAAGCTTTCATCTAGCGTGTTTTCATAGTATTGAACGACAGCAAATGCAATGTCAGCTACAATATGTTCACTTGATTTTGCTAAATTTGAGCTTTGATTGATCTCGGGTATTGTATTATCCGCTGAACCTTTTTGTGTTTCTTCTTTTCCGGAAAAAGCACTTGCCCAAGGAAATAAAGTACCCTCATAACCTGATTGGTATGCATTTACTTTTGCTTCTTTAATATGATGATAGCGATATCTTAGTAATCTTTTAGCAATCTCAGGTTCAGTAAATAAGTGAACCGGTGCAATAAACATCTCTGTATCCCAAAATATTAAACCATTATTGCCCTCACCAGTTAATCCCCTTGCGCCTATACTCAATCGATCATCATGCCCAGGGGTCATCGCTTCAATGTGATACAAAGAAAAATCTAGAGCTAACTGATCTGCTTGATCCTTCGAAGTTATGACTACTCTTTTTTGCTTCCAAAAATCCTGCCATTTGATTGTCGTACTATTTCTCAAATTATCATAACCCTCTGATAAAAATTTCTGTACAGTATTAACACTAGCTGCAGAAGGTTCTTCCCGTAACATATCATTAGAGGTATAAACTGAGCTAATTTTTGAAAACTCAACAGTTCGATCAACGACGAGCTCTTGTGTAATTGAGGCTAGAAGTTGATTATTTAACGTAAAATATGAAACTTCACTCTCATCAGGTGTTACACAGCATGTTGCAATGGCAATTTTCTGTTTAGTCTCAGTAGTTTGATAAACACCATGCATAATTCTATTATCCATTATTCTTACTAATTCTTCTGTAAGTTCATTCTTTTGTTGAATAACACACTCCGCATTAATACCTGTTTTTATTTTAATCTTGGCATTACAATCTAAAGCCGTGACAGTAATTTTTGAAGCGAGTAAATGTAAATCATCCTTTGAAACAAAACGCTGAAACAAAAAGTGGAATCGATTTCCGTCTTTATTCTGCCAAATTACCTCTCTTATTAATTCACCGGTCAGCATATTTAATTTTCGATCATAAAATGTAAATTGACCAGTTGCATTCGAAAAAATATCACCATTTATTTCAATTTCCATTCCAATTAGATCTGGAAGATTCACAATCTTTGTCGTTTGACTTGGAGATAACTGATTATAGATACCTGCTATATACATCCCCCTAGTTTGTCCTTCATAGTCTTCTTCATGACAAGATCTCAAACCTAAGTAACCATTACCTAATGCCATTAAACTTGCATATTTATTAATTAATTGCTCGTCAAATTCTTTTTCAGTAATCATATTTACTTCATTCATATAGTTAAATTCTCACCTTTATAAAAATTCATATAGTAAAAGTTTGCAATAAAACTTCTTATTTTAAACTTGATATTAAAAAAATATTGGCTGATTTTTTAAAAATAGGATTACTGACAATAAAAAAAAAATCGTGTCACTGTTTCCAACACGATTTTTTCTTACAGTTCTTTATTAATTTTTTGCGAGAGTTAATTGCCAAGATACACCATATTTATCATTCACCCATACAAATTTTTCACTGAATGGATATGATTGCAAAGGCATTAATACTTCACCATCTTGACTTAATTGTTTGTATGCATTTTCAATTTCTTCATTTGTTTCACAAGTCACATATAATGAAACAGCTGGTGTAAACGTGAATTTATGTTTAACGGTACTATCAATGCACATAAATTGTTGGCTGTTTAATGTGAAAGTAGCATGTATTACTTTCCCTTCAAATTCACCCATATCTGCTCCATAACGCGTAATATTCACAATCTCTGAATCGTTAAATAGTGACATATAAAAATTCATTGCTTCTTCTGCTTGTCCTTCAAACATTAAAAACGTTGTAATTTTTTGCATTTAAGTCAACTCCCTTTTTCATTTATATTAAAAATTCATTGCTTAAACAATTTTGACTTATAGTGATTTCATTTCTTCGTTTAATTTGTTAAAAATACTGTGAAGATCCTCTTTAGAGATTGTTGAATATAAATCCCCAATACTAATCTCGCAATAACAAACTTCCTCATTAACTGGTCTTAAGTTACCGGTAATACCGATTTTTGTTTCTTCATGAATAGATTGAAGTATGTGTTTAACCTTTTCGATCGGAGCATTAAAATGGACATGAAACATATTAGAAACAGGAATAGCTGGTACAGTTTTGATTGCTTGGCAACTATTAAAAAATTTGGCTAACTCTACTGCATCTTCATAGTATTGCCCCATCTTATTTGCTCTTTGATCAAAATAATAATTTGCACTTATTATATAAGGATAAAGACTAATTAAATCGCCTCCATGTCTTCTTTTCCAAACTTTTGATTCGTCGATAAAATCTCTGTCACCAGCAAGAATGGCTCCCGCTACTCCCCCAATGCCTTTATAAAATGACATATATACACTATCAAATAAGCTACATAATTCAGAAGCTGTCTTCTTATAGTATGGGAGAATTTCCATTAATCTAGCACCATCTAAATGCAATTTAATTCCCTTTTCACGGCAATATGAAGAAATTGATTCTAGTGTTTCATATGATGGTAGTTGTCCACCAATTTCTCGTTGTGGTAATTCTAGTAATAAACAAGAGATTTCCTCATCCATTGCTAAAACATCCTCTAACTCAATAACACGACTTTTATCTGCTAGTAAAATAGGCTGTATATTATGTAGTTTTTTCAAACCATCTTCTTCATGAATTTCTAAATGTGATAAAGGATGATAAGCAACTTTATTGATTCCTTTTTGATCACACCAAATTCTTAATGCGATTTGCTGAGCCATCGTACCGCTCGGAAAAAACACTGCTGATTCCTTACCTAAAAACTCTGTCATTTTTTTTTGAAAATCTTCAATAAAATTCCCTGCTCCATAAAGGTCGCTTTCTTCACTACCATTGAATTCGTTTAGTGCATCCTTTAGTACTTGGATATTTCTAAATCCATTACCCGCTAATTGTTGGTTTGTATTTTTAAATGATTCTATAAAAGGATTAATGTTATTCAAATTGAACTCTTCCTTTCGACTATTTAATTTACTGTTATCCCACTTAAAAAAATTCTCCATTACGACCAATAAATCCTTGAATCTTATAAAATTAGTAAGTTAATCCATAGACTAAAAATCTTTCATTTTGATTTTTCATATAAGCATCTGCTAATAGGATCTCTTGTTTTAATTCAAAGGCAGTCTGGTTTTCCAAAAAATAAATATAATCATCAGAACTATAATACAAAATGATTTCAACATTCCTTTTTGATTGCTCGACCGAAATTAAAATGTTATTTATGATATTCATAAAAATTTGGATTGAAAATGGATTAAAAAAATAGAAACAATTATCTAATGGATTAATTTGATAATCTTCAGCCAAGCAACAATAAAACAGGATTTTGTCTTCACTCGTCTTTGTTTTTTTTATGTAATTCTTTGTATTTTCAATTGCTTCATTATAATATTTTTCATTCATTTCAATTCCAACAACAGTGGCATTAAATAAGCTATTTATATAGAAATTTAATCTTCCTTTACCGCATCCGAAATCAACTATTCGATCATCGCTTGAAAGTATGTATTGCTTAAATAATTGTTGTAAAGCGCTATAAGGTGTTGGCTCATATCGATGATAATGAAAAGATTCGTTAAATCCTTTTTGCTCTCCCTCTGTTTTTATATTCAGTAGGTTATCATAATACTTATCGTCCATTTTTCCACGACCATTCGAACTAATATTTTGTAAGTATCTTTATCATATCGTTTCTAAATAGTTCAGTCTAACCTTACAAAAAAAGTGTGTTATTTAAACACACTTTTTTTGTAGACAAAGTTCTAAAAAATTGATTTTCAGACTGATTGCAAGCGCTTGTCTTTCGAGGCGCGAAACCTGAAGGCGAAGCAACGAAGAAAGCGAGCGTTTGTCAACAGTCTGAAGCGTGTTATTTAAACACGCTTTAACTTAAATTTCTTACCCGCTCCAATATATTGTAATAATGATAGATCGTCTTCAATAATCATTCCTATTACATTTACTTTCTCATCGCTTGGTAGATTAGTAAGCATAATTTGTAGCTCACCTCCATATCTGCCATATAATTCATTATCAATTGTGACAGATCCAACTGAGCGAGTAATTGTATTTATTGGCTTTAAACTATTCTTACCAAAGCTTCCATATAGTCTAGACTCCATTGATCGAAGACAATCGCGTGCGGGATCTTCTCGATTGGTGTGGACTTGCTCAACAATGGAAAGGATTTCTTCTTCTTGTGAATATGGTTTATATCTTAATTCCATATAGTCCTCCGCTTTTGAAAGAGCCTCCATCGTTTCTATTTTTATACTAATATCACCAACTAAAACTTTATCAATGTAACAGTTTTGAGTCAGGTCTAAGTAAGCTAGCAGAGGGTTAATTCCACGATGTTTTTCTAATGTTGGTAGTCCTTTAAAAAGTGGTCCTCTCATTTCATCATTTCCAGGTATAAATGCCATTGTTGTAATTCCATAGCTTTTTAACCATTTGTTTTTTTCGATTAAATAAGTTGTTGCTAATCCGGTTTCTGGACGAGGATAAAAATTATGCCAAGCCTCTACATTTTCAGTTTGCAATCCATGTTTAAGCAATTCGTCTAAAAATGCAGGCGTAAGTGTACTAGCATTAAGTGCAATCTTCATTTTTTTAGAAAGGTCTGCTATTTGTGTTTCATTTAATCCGTAATCTACTCGTAATCCAGTAACTCCCCAATTTTGTAATTCGCTAACGGATGAGTAATCTAACCCTAAATGTGTTAGTGATTTTGCTGAAATATCTGCCATAAGCTCCATTTCATTTTCTATTGCCCATGTACCAAGTTGAAGAAGTGATTTATAGGTTGAAGGGTCATCTTCTGGTATGTGTAACGATGTAAAAATTGATTGAAATCCATTTTGCTTTGCTACTTCAATATATTTTTTATTTTTCTCAATATTTTTTTCAGATAAATAGATTGATATACCTAGCATAGTCTCTTTCCTTCTTCCTACTATTAGATTTATACTATTTGGTTATCATTTTAAACTTCCGAAATAAAAAGTCAATATAGCGCTTGAAATACATGAAATTACATTTCGTATCAATGTAATATATTTTTAGTCTATCTAGTGGTTTCCTATTAATCACTTAAAAACAAAAAAAGAAAGACAACATTAAGTTGCCTTTCTTAAGCTCATTATTATTTATAAACTACGATTGATCCAACTGATTTGTCAGTAGATTGACCATTAACACGAACTTTTAAACCATAGTGTCCGATGTTACGACCAGCATCTGGTAAGAATGCATTATTGTAGTCTTTGCTATCGTTAAATAAAGAGACAGCTTCTTGACTTGGAGATGTAAATGCTTCTCCTGTTGCATAAGAAATGTTATAACCTGATGTTGGATTTAATCCGAATGCTGCATCCGCTACATGGAAACGAGAAGATGCTTCAGCGCCATAGTTCCATACTAAATTTGTATCGTCGTGAGCATCAACAACACCTAAGAAACCATCACCTGGGTGAATACCTGTCCAGTTTTCAGTAAATGTATCATCAACATACCATACTACTAAACCGCCATCATAGCTTAATAGAGAGTTTCCGCGTTTGATATGAGCTAAACCTTCGTCAGCACCTTTATGGTTACGCCATTCTAATAAGTAGTAATGATTTGAATATTTGTTACCGTCAAACTTAGAAAATCCATCTAAAGTAAATGGAGAAGTTGCATTTTCAGCACCATCATCAACAATTGTAGCACCGTCTGCTACTACTTTGATATTATCTGCGAAGAAACCAACGTTTGAAGTACCCCAGTCAGTTGCAGAACGTAAGCGAAGCTGAATCTTTTTACCTTTGTAAGCTGATAAATCAAAGCTTTGTGCTTCCCATCCATTTGATTTTCCTGTGAAACCAGGCATTGAATCAAGGATTGTTGGATATCCTTCAGCTACAACATCACTTCTAGTGTGGCTGTTACCTAATGATTTCCAAGTAGCTCCATTGTCAGTTGAAACTTGAACAAATGCGAAATCCCATTGTTCTTCCATATCGTACCAAGCATCAAACGATAATGTTGCAGAAGCTTTACCAGTTAAATCTACAGAAGTAACCATGCTGTTATCCATTTCATCTGCTTGTCCACCCCAATACTCATAAGTGCCAGCAGCTGGTTTATTAATAGCTGTTACTTTTTTCGGTAAATTCACTTGAATAGCTTGGTTGTTTTGTCCAAGTGGTGAATTTGCCTGATCTAATAAGAATTGAGTACCTTTTGTAGATACATCTTCCCAATTTACAACAGTTGGGTTAGTCCATTTTCCACCTAAAGTTGATTGGAAATATGATTTTGCCCATGGAGAGAAACCAGTTGGCTCTGTTCCAGGAACTGTTCCTGCCCATGAACCTGCTGACATGATTGACCAATATTCAACAGCTTCACCAGCACCTGAGTAAATTGTATCGTATTCATCTGGTAATCCTAAATCATGACCATATTCGTGTGCAAATACACCAGTTGCACCGTCTTCAGGCATCATCGTATAGTCATAGAATCCTGGTTTACCTTTAAGACGTCCGTCTGGATCAACGAATGCAGCAGAACGGTGAGACCAAATTGCATTGTCTCCTTGTGATCCACCGCCAGCTTCTTGCCCCATACCTGAGTGAATGATTTGAAGGTGATCAACTAAACCATCTGGCTCCCAGTAGTTTCCATCTCCATCTAAATCATGTGGATCTTCTAAATCATAATCTTGTAAAGGTATTCCTGCAGCTAATGCTGCAGCGTAAGCATCTGCTACTAATTGTTTTGATCCACCCGGTCTTACATTATCATGTCCTGTTGCAGAATCTTTTCCATAATATGCTGCAGTACCTGGTACTTTTAACCAGCCATATGCTTGACCATCAACTGTATATGTTCCACCAGATTGTTGTTCATAATATTGTTTTTGTGAAAGGAAAGTTTCGCCGTTTGGACCTTTCACCCCATTTTTACCAAAAATCATATCTTCATAGTGTTGTGGAGTATAATCTGGATACCAATTATCTGTTTCACCCTTCTTAATACTGTTATGAGGAAGATCAGAAAACTCTACCATTAATGTTAAAAGTTTACCCTTCTTTTGAACACCCGGTGAAGCTGATTCTTTAACTGGATCAGGAGTACCTTTTAATTGACCATTTTTCTTACCGTTTCCGTGTAATAGGCCATTATTAAAATCTTTAAATTCATTATGTTTAGCAGCTTCTGCTTTCTTTACTTTGCTAGCAATTGGATCTTTATCTGTTACTGGATCCGCTTGACCTTTAACCGCTAAATAACTTTGTAATGCAGCTTGTTTCTGTGCTTCTGAAGCATTAGCAGAAACCACACCACGTTTAATTAATGCATCTAATAACTTTTCGTCATTAACTAACGATAAATCTAAAGTACTTTTTGAATGCTTAGCTAATGTACTATGTACTTTACTTAAGCTTTCAGATGATGCTGTTTTTAATGGAATTCCAGAAAATAAAGTTCCGGCAACCATTACTGATGCAAAACTAGTTACTACAAACTTGTTCAAAATAAGCCCCCCTTAATAATTTTCAAAGTACATTTTAATAATATTCTAAAAATTCTTTAAATCACAGGGGGTTTTTTTCATCAAATACTAACAAATTTCACATAATTTTTACAAAAAATTTACATTACATCAAAGAAAAATGACGAATTTCGTCATTTTTTATAACTTGCTTTTTCGACATTACGTTCTTTAGTCTTATATTATTCTTTTATTCTAATTTTTAAAATTAGAACTTTAGAATTATTAAAATAACATTAAAAATAAATTTAATAATGTAGTACATGTAATTGTAACTAGTTATATAAATTTGCCTCTTCAAATTTTGACATTTTTTTCCTCATTTAACTAAAAAAGAAGATAAGCCATAAACTTACCTTTGCTCATCTTCCTTTACTAGTTATTTAATTTTGATTACCTTCTTAGTTTACCTGCTTCTTCACTATACTCATGAAGTTTACTAGATACTTTGTTTCCAATTCGGTTAAAGCATATAACATATAATGAATCGATTATATTTTGTTGTGCCATTTTAGAAGCTATACTTCCTATTCGAATATCTTGTTCCATGTCAGGTGTGCATAGCTTGATATCAGCTTCCTTAAATAACGGAGACTTGGCAAGCTTAGTAATCGCAATGATCGTTGCTCCCTTTTTCTTAGCAAAACGAGCAAGCTCTAATACATCTTTTGTTTTCCCTGAATTTGAAACGGCAACAAAAATATCGCCTTCTTCCATATGACCTACTAAAGTGATGACCATATGGAAGTCAGGAGACATGATGGCATGGTAGCCAATTTTCCCAAATTTATATGCTCCGTCCATAGCGGACACAGCAGAACCGCCTACTCCATAAAATATAATCTTCTTTGCTTTTACAATTTCATCAGTTGCTTTTTCTAATTCTCTTTTATCTAGAGTTGATACCGTAGCTTCAATAGCGGCTTTATTTACATAAGTTACTTTATTAAATAAATCATACGGTGTATCTTTCTTATCCATTACAGAAAAATCATTAATATTCATTTCAGCTACAGTCAAATCACGAACTAATGCTATTTTAAAGGCTTTAAAACTACCGATTCCTATTGTTTTACAAAACCTAACAACACTTGCTTCACTAGCTCCAGTATTGTTCGAAATATCTTTAGTCGTTAGGTTTGGTACAATTTCAGCATGCTCCATTATATATACAGCGATTTTCTTTTCGGCTTGCGTAAATCGATCCATATAATTTTCAATTTTTGATAAGATTGTTAAATGTTTCATTTACTAAACACCTTTCTGCTAAAAAACATACAAAATACTATTATTCTCTATTATGAACCAAATGTTTAGAAAATCATATTAATAACCAAATTAAAGTTGTTTTTTAGTTCTTTCTACATTTAAAAATTTGTTAAAAATAAAAAGTGTAGGAAAAAATATTCCCTACACACGCAGCTGAAAAATAACCTTATCAATTAAATTACCAAATTTCCGTAAAAGGGGTAGAGTGATGTTGATTTCCGCTACAGGATGCTCGCTTTCCATGGGGCGAGATTCTTTAGCCTCCTCGGCGAGCCGAGGCCACTGAAAAAGTCCACGGGTTTTGAAAAAGTGAAGGCTTTCTCGATTTCATCGAGGAAGCCTTCACTTTTTTCTTGTATAATTATTTTATCAAGTAATGGTGGTGTCCGAATGATCTCAAATCAAGAATCTTTTACTCTTAGCCCTTTCATGGCGTTATATGATCTAATTGTTCCGAAAGATAATATGCTTCGTCAAATAAATGAATTAGTTGATTTTACGTTTGTTTTAGAAGAATTAAAGAATAAATATTGCCTTGATAACGGCCGAAATGCAGTGCCGCCTATTCGTATGTTCAAATATTTGTTACTTAAATCAATCTTTGATTTATCAGATGTAGATGTTGTTGAACGTTCAAAATATGATATGTCTTTTAAATATTTTCTAGATATGGCTCCAGAAGAATCAGTGATCAATTCAAGTTCTTTAACGAAATTTCGTAAGCTTCGTTTAAAAGATGTTGGATTATTGGACATGTTGATTCAAAAAACAGTTGATATCGCACTAGAAAAAGAACTAATTAAAAGTACCTCCATAATAGTTGACGCAACTCACACAAGAGCGCGATTTAATCAAAAATCACCAAAAGAATTTTTTAATGGAGAAATCTAAACTCCTTAGAAAATCTGTCTATCAAATCAATGAGGGAATGAAAGAAAAGTTTCCTCAGAAGCCAACAACGGATGACGTAGTCGAAGAACTTGCCTATTATGAAAAAATCATTCAAGCTGTGGAAAAAGAAGAAGCGATTCGTGAATATCCAAAAGTAAAAGAAAAACTGAACTATTTAAAAGAAATCGTTGAAGATTACCATGACAATCTAAAATTTTCAAATGATCCTGACGCACGAACTGGACATAAAACTGCTGATTCCTCTTTTTTTGGATATAAATCACATTTAGCGATGAATGAAGAACGAATCATTACAGCTGCAGTCATTTCAACAGGTGAAAATACTGATGGTAAATATCTAAAAACATTGATTGAAAAAAGTCTTGAAACAGGAATGCAAATTGATACAGTCATTGGTGATACAGCTTATTCAGAGATTGATAATCTTCAATATGTAAATGAAAATGAATTACAATTAGTTTCGAAATTAAACCCCACGATTACACATGGAACACGTAAAAAAGAAGATGAATTTCAATACAATAAGGATGCGGGTATGTACGTTTGTAAGGCAGGTCATATGGCAATTCGAAAAAGAAGACAAGAAAGAAAAAATCAGAAAAAAAATCCGCGTGATATGTATTACTTTGATATTGAAAAATGTAAAAAGTGTCCCTTTAAAGATGGATGTTATAAAGAAGGTGCCAAAAGTAAATCGTATATTGTAACAATTAAATCAACTGAACACAAAGAACATGCACAATTTCAAGAAAGCGAATATTTCAAAGAGAAATCGAAAGAACGCTATAAAATTGAAGCAAAAAATAGTGAATTAAAACACAGACACGGGTACAATGTAGCAAATTCCTCGGGTCTATTAGGTATGGAAATGCAAGGTGCAATGGCCATATTCGCAGTTAATTTAAAACGAATACTGACCTTAATGAAGGAAGAAAAATAAAAATGTATAAAGGAAAAGGCGATTTTCCGTTCAATTCTGAACGAAAAATCGCTTTTTTTATTTCACATATTGATTACAGTAAATAAAATTGACTGTTTTTCAGTGGCCTCGGCGAGCCTGCGGGGTCTCAGCCTTCCCGCTTATCCCATAGGAGTCGAGCACCCCTCCGCTCCAATCAACTTATTCATCAAAAAAAATCTGCAATAAAAACCTAATCAAATAGCCTTTACTTAGAGTAATCTAACAGTTGTTTATTAATCAGTTTGTAAATCAATTAATATCGAACATTAATTAATAAACTAACTATTCAATGGGATTTGTTTTTCCAAAAGTCATAAAATTCTAAAAAAATTACTTGTTTTTGGAATTATAAAATTGCTCAAACATATTAACATATAAAACCATTAATAGATTACCCAAGGAAATAATTTCATCTTTAATAAATGTTCATTTAATGTCCGTTTTCCCTATTGACCATTTTATATTTCAACACTATGAAAAAGTGTAGGAAAATATATTCCCTACACTTTTTGTTTTTGAGTATTTATTGTTGTACTGTAATTGTTTGTGGTGTTACGGATACTTTAAAACCATCTTTACTAGATACATCCGCAGATATTGTATACGTACCATTTGGAACAGTTGCTTCTGGAGTCCATTTTAAGTGGATTTCATTTTTATCTTGTACATCCATTGAATCAACTACATTACCTTTCGAATCCTTAATATAAATTTTCCAATTTACATTATTATTTGCAAATCCATTAATTCCTGCAGGTGTTTTTGCATTTACATTTTTATTTGGATATACACTGAAGTAACTAACAAGCATTCCCTCGTTAATATAAGAAGGATCTCCCCAAACTGTATAACTTTGGTTTAGTGCATAGTCTGCTCCTAATACTACAACGCTCTTTGGTTCTTCTTTTACTAGAGTAGATGTTGCTCCTTGTGGTAGTGATTTATATTTACCGTTATACCAAACGATTGCACCATTATAACCACTTCCAGCATCATCCGCTTTGAATGAGATTTCGTATTGGCCATCTTTTGGTGTTACTTTTATATCTGAAACAACTGGAGCTACTGAGTCAATATGCAATGGAAGTTTTACGATTTGTGGCTTAGCACCATTATAATCAAGCGTTGTTTTGATTACATAGTTATAAACGCCGTCCTTCACTACTTGTCCATTTTGATCTTTTAAATCCCATCCATATCCAGTATTCAAATAGTCTCTATAAGACATAATGTTTTTACGGAATTTCCATGGCTTACCAGTATATTCACTAAAATCACCTAAGTATTGAAGTAATTCACCATTATCATTTTCTACGTACATTTCTGTTTTAGCTAAGTTACGAAGTACTGTAAATGATGGGTATACTTCTTTTAATGGAGTATTTGGAGACATTACAATTCGATCCATATTAAATCTTCCTGTGCTTGGATCATAACCTAATGGGAATACCCCTTCTGCTCCTATTTCATCATTCCAAAGTGTTGTATAACCTAAGAATGCATCTTTCTCATATGCTGCTGGATCAATATTTTTTGGTTGATCCCATTTGCCGTAATACCCCATGTAAGGAACTGATAACGGTACAGCTGAATCGCTATTTTTTCCAGAAGGAACTAGACGTACGTATCCCTCAACAAATGAACCATCTTTTAAGCTTGATGGAAGTTGAATCTGAACATCAAGATTTTTCTCTTGTCCTGGTTTAATTTTTAATGTCTTTCCTTCTGTGCTTGTTACTTTTTCACCATTAACAGTTGCCGTAGCACCTTTGATACGCTCACTTTTTAATGTTAAGTATTCTTTTGAATCTAACTTTCCATCACTGTCTAGGTCAAATTCTTTAATTTCTCTGCCATCTGTAAATACATCTACATAAACTTGATATTCCAAATCTTTTACATTCAGATTTTGAAGAGCTTCTGCATTTAATTTGAAGTGAATATTATTGTTAACTTCTTTTAGTGCAACTGCTCCAGCTTGTTCAAGTGAAGTTTTCTCCCTTGTCACAAGTACAGGTGTTTTTATTGCATTTTGAATTTGCATTAAACCAGATCCTTGAATACGTGGAGAATACGGTACCTCATTATTCGAACTAGGATCCTGTATTAGTTTAGAAGTATTCATTAAAGCAATTTTCGCTTTTAAAGCTGTACTCTCTGAATGTTTTAATCCTTTTTCATAAAGCGATTGTAAAACTAATGCTGAACCACCAGCAACATGTGGGGATGCCATTGATGTACCGCTCATAACCTCATAGCCATTCCCTGGTACAGTAGAGTAAATATTTCCTCCTGGTGCGGATATTTCAGGTTTAAAATCTAATGTATGTGGTGCTCCATATGAAGAAAAATATGACATCGTATTCTTATCTGGGTTATCAACATATACCCCTTTAGATGGTTTCATTTTTACAACATAACCACTTTTCAACTTAGAAATTAATGCATTGCCAATCGCTTTACTTGTTGTAGCTGCTTCTACATTAAAATAAGGACTCCAATAAACTAATGGATAGTCAATATCATTATCAGCAGGAACAAGAATTACCGCTTTTGCGTTCTTCTTCTTCGCTTCTGATTGAATATAAGAGTAGGTAGCATACCTTTCATTTGGTTTGGCTACTACAATTTTACCAGTTAAATCAGGAAGATTTTTAAAATCGGCAGTTTTACCTTCTCCTACATAAACCAATTCATAAGATTCAAGCGGTGATAATACTTTTGATAGATTAAAGTTATATTGTGATTGATCTTGGTATGGAAGTTGCAATCCATTTTCTTCTTTTAACGTATTCATATGGATACTTGAATTTTCATATGAAGCCACAGATAACGCAAAAGGACTAACTCCTGGTTCCCCAACTGTACCAATATCCGGATTTTCAGCATATGGTTTTAAAGAAGATTGTAGTAAATTATTTTGTGTACTATAAGCAGAGTTTCCACCCGCTACAACTACAAGCGTACCTTGCTCAGTCGCTTCACGGATCACTTTTTGAATCGGATCATCTACTTCACTAACAAATCCTGAATCAGTTCCTAAACTCATATTAATGACATCGGCTCCCATTGTTACCGCATGCTCAATCCCGGCAATGATGTCGTCTTCATACGCCCCATTTGCTGTATCAGAGAATACCTTTTCTGCAAGTAACTGAACGCCTGGAGCAATACCTTCTACCCCATCATTTGCATCATCACCATTTGCACCAATTGTACCTGATACGTGCATGCCATGTTCATTTCCTGAACCATGTGGAATGACATCTGTATCATGATCCGCCCAGTCATATCCAGTTGGAACTTTGTCACTATACCAAACTTCACCTACACTTGTTTCAGCTAGTTTACTTTTAATGTTTTCTTGATTCCATTTTTCTTTTGCTTTTCCTTTTTCAGTGATTGTCATGTCTTTATGCGTATAGTCAACTCCAGTATCGACTACCGCTACTAACAATCCCTCACCTTGATATCCGTAACTTTGCCAAACTTTTTGAGCTTGTACTAATTCTTTACTTGCTCCCATTGTAGGTTGGAACTTTCTTGCAATATGTACATTCGTTACGCCTGGTGTTTGTTGAATTTCTTTTAAGTTACGATATTCTGTCTCCAAACTAAAACCATTAAAGCCTTCATAAAAGCGTTGATTTATTTTTGGTACAGATCTTGTTTTTGAAATCTTTGAGATGACTTGATCTTGCTTTTCTTTAAAGCGTGCTTTTTTAGTTTGAGTAGATTCATCAGAAGTTGTTGGTTGCTCTACTTCAACGATTACACGAACTTTTTCATTTGGTTTATAAGCATGAGCATCATTTAAATCTTTATAGCCAAATGGGTCTACAGCTTCTTTCCCAGTTTGTTTTTGTTCATCAGCAAAAATCTTTTGACCCTGCTTTGCAATCTCATCTAAACTTGGAGCTGGCACCTGATTTTCATTTGTTCCTTCAGCAAATCCAGTTGATGTAAATAACATTGAAGCTAATGTTGTTGTTGCAAGGACTTTGTAAGGAAAGCTTTTTCTCTTTTTCATCTCTAATCTCCTCTACAGTAAACTTTAATGTTCTGAATCTATTAAAATAAAAATAGATTCAAGCAAAACTGATTTAATTAATTGCTAATGATTTATTAAGAAACTTGATACTATATTAATTTTAAATACGTTGCCCCTATAATCATATTGGGTTATTCAATCGGACTTTTGGCATATTCAATTTGAAGAGAATTGAAAGAATTCAAGTAGAAAAAAAGTGGATTTTGGCATATTCAGTCGAGGATGTTCGAAAAAAATTTATTAACTCAGGAAAATTGCAATAATTAGGTTGAGGCATGTTGGGGTTATATTAGTTTGTATTAGATAAAAGAAGCATTTAGTCATTTTCAACCGGGTCTATTATTTTTTAAATAGGTAAAAATATGGTATTAACAGTCGTCTGGATAATCTGTCTTTACTATATTTACGACAAGTTTCTACTTATTTTTTACCTGAACATTTATAGGATTGGTGAGTTGATCTAAAATGGAGTATTTTTGTTTATAAATTGTTTTTAGCCTATCATTGAAGTAGATTACAGAGAAAATACTTCAACATAGGAAGTATTTTAATGGCATCAAATACAATTTGATAGTTTTGATGTATTTATTGGTTATGCCTTTGTTTTAATTGCTGTTTATTTGCGATTCTCCAATTTTAATTGCGGTTTCCCATTTTTGATTGCGATTACAAGATTTTAATTGCTGTTTCCCANNTTGCTGTTTCCCATTTTTAATCGTGATTCTACGATTTTAATTGCCGTTTTCCAATTTTAATTGCGATTCCGCTTTTTTTAATTGCCCCCTGATATTAATACAATTTCCCATCTTAATTAAAATTCCACTATTATTCCATCCCACCTCAAAAAAATCAGAATTTTTCATACAATTCACAAATCTTAGTTTGTTAAATCACCTTTTTTTGGATAGAATGGATTTGTAGGCTTTTAGAGTCTTAATACATAACATTAGGAGTGAAAAAAATGCCAATCGATGTTTATTTAAATTTTAATGGTAATACACGTGAAGCAGTTGAATTCTATGCGGCTGTATTTAACACAGAAACACCAAAAATTATGACTTTCGGTGAAGCACCCCCAAATCCAGAATATCCACTACCTGAAGAAGCGAAAAATTTAGTTATGCATACTAGACTGAACATTAGCGGTAGCAACGTTATGTTCTCTGATACTTTCCCTGGTTTCCCTTTTAACCAAGGTAATAATATTCATTTATCTTTTTTAAGTGAGGATTTAGAAGAACTTAGATCTGTCTTTACTAAATTAAGTGATGGCGGTAAGGTAGAAATGGAACTTCAAGAAACATTTTGGAGTAAGGCTTATGGTAGCCTAACAGATAAATTCGGCATTCATTGGATGTTTAATCACGGTACTGGTGAATTTTAATTTATAAATAAAAAAAAGGAAATGAACCCTTCATTAATAGGTTTCATTTCCTTTTTTTTACATGTCTCTACTACACTTCCTCACTTGAGATATCTCTCATCTTACTCCTCAATCTATATTTCTTTTCATTCAGAATATTTACTATATAATAAGGTATATTTAGTTCTCTAAAAGTAGGTGAAATTTTATGCAAATACTATTAAAACGGTTATCACAAAATAGAGAAAAACTTAGCCAGCTTGAAAAACAAGTATTGGATTATATTTTACAAAATACGGATTATATTACGAAGCTGAATCTTGATGAATTATCAAAAGAGCTTTATGTATCTACAGCAACAATTAGTAGAACATGCCAGCAATTAGGCTTTCGTGGGTTTCAAGATTTAAAATATACTCTTTCAATGGAAACAAATAAAGTTCAAAGTCCAGTTTCCTCTACCTCCTATCTCCTTAATACGCATATTGAGAGAATGAAAGAAGAAATGGAAAAAACATTGGAATATATTGATGAAGAAAAGATTAAGCTAGCTGCTAATTATCTAAATGAAAGTACACATGTTGAAATATTCGGAGTTGGTAACTCACTTCCCGCTTGTGTCGACGCTTCTAGGAAACTCATGTTTGCTGGAAAGTTATGTAATGCGAGAACTGATTGGGACGAGCTACGTAGTGCTGCAAATAGTTTAACAGAAAATGATTTGGCCATACTAGTTTCATATAGTGGGGAGACTTTACATATGTTAGAATTTGCCCACATATTAAAGAATAGGAACGTTAAAACGATCGCAATAACTGGAAGCCACTCAAACCGTTTACAAAAAGAGGTAAGTTTATCTCTTCAAGCTTATATTACAAGCACATACTTTGGTGAGCTTGATATGACTTCAAGGTTTCCATTAAGTATGGTACTAGATTTCATTATTATTGCCTATTTAAACGAAATGAAAATATGTTAGTTATTCAAAAGAGACAGAAGTCGTCTATTACCAGACCACTACTGACTCTTTTTATTTATGAACTTATTAATCTACTGAAAGTAAGCAATATACAAAAAATGTACACGCTTACATAAACGCCTCAAACGGTTGTTAAACAATTTTACCGTGAGTATTCTTAATACATAATAAAAAACGAGGGAGCTAAAAACATGGCAAAGAAGAAGTCCGTTAAATCACAATTTTGGGAATTTTTTCAAGGGCTAGGTAAAACCTTTATGGTGCCTGTAGCATTATTAGCCTTTATGGGTCTTATATTAGGGATCGGCAGCTCATTTACTAGTCCGACAACTATTGAGACATTCCCATTTTTAGGAAACTCCGTACTCCAAGTTATTTTTAGCTTTATGTCCACTATTGGTGGATTTGCATTTTCATATTTACCCGTTTTATTTGCAATGGCAATTCCGTTTGGACTTGTACGATATGAAAAAGGTGTCGCTGCTTTCTCTGGATTTGTTGGCTACGTCATTATGCACTTATCAATTAATTTTTATTTAACAGAAACAAATCAATTAGTAGCGGCAGATAAAATGCGCCAAGCTGGTCAAGGTATGGTTATGGGCATTCAAACAATTGAAATGGGCGTATTAGGCGGAATCATCGCCGGTATAATTGTCTATTTATTACATAACCGCTTTTATAGTATTAAACTTCCAGATGCATTTGCATTTTTTGGTGGTGCCCGCTTTGTTCCAATCATAACGACACTTGCATTATCAGTTGTTGGGATCATCATTCCGATGATCTGGCCAATTTTCGCAATTGCCATTACAGGAATCGGAAGTTTAATTCAAAAATCTGGCGTTTTCGGACCATTTTTATTCGGTGCCGGTGAACGTTTACTACTGCCATTCGGTCTTCACCATATTTTAGTTGCAATGATTCGTTTCACAGAAGCTGGTGGTACTGAAGTCGTTAACGGTCAAACGGTTTCAGGAGCTCTAAATATTTTCTATGCACAATTAAAAGCCGGTGCTCCGATCAGTCCATCAGCAACAGCTTTCTTATCTCAAGGAAAAATGCCTACATTCATGTTTGGTTTACCAGCAGTAGCGCTTGCGATTTATCATACTGCCCGTCCAGAAAATCGTAATAAAATTAAGGGGCTATTAATTTCTGGTGTTATTGCAACTTTTGTAACCGGTATCACTGAGCCAATCGAATTCTTATTCTTGTTCGTTTCTCCACCTTTATATTTCATCCACGTTATTTTAACGGGACTAGGTTTTATGGTAATGGCTCTATTACATTTAACAATTGGTAATACAGATGGTGGAATATTAGACTTTATTATCTTTGGCGTTTTACAAGGAGTAAAAACAAAATGGTATCTTGTACCTGTAGTAGGAGCAATTTGGTTTACCGTATACTATTCAGTTTTCAGATATGCAATTTTGAAATTTAATTTAAAAACTCCTGGTAGAGAAGAAAAAATTGATGATCAACAAAGTGAGGCACCATTGGTGAAAGGCACAAATGCCCAAGCATTAAAAATTCTTACTGCTTTAGGTGGCAAAGAGAACATTCAATCATTAGATAACTGCATTACAAGATTAAGACTTGTTGTAGATAATATGAATATAGTTAATGAAAAAGTTCTAAAGGATTGTGGTGCACTTGGCGTTGTAAAATTAGACGAACATAATTTACAAGTCGTTATAGGTCCACAAGTTGGTATTCTTAAAACACAATTAGAAAAATTATCATCTTAAATAAATTGGGGTTGTACGAAATGAAATACAAATTTGATCAGATCGTTGATCGGACCGGTACTTATTGTACACAGTGGGACTATATTGAAGATCGATTTGGAGTGCCAGATTTACTACCATTCTCGATTTCAGATACTGACTTTCAAAGTCCAGAGGAAATAATACATGCGTTAGAAAAGCGAATGAAACACGGTATATTTGGCTATACGCGATGGAATCATACTGAATTTAAAGAATCAATTATAGATTGGTTTCATAATCGATTCTCTTGTGAATTAGAAGAGGATTGGATTGTCTATAGCCCAAGTGTCATTTATTCAATTTCGAAACTAATCGAATACTTAACAAATGTTGGTGATCATGTCGTTATCCAAACTCCGGCGTATGATGCTTTCTTTAAAGTCATTCAAGATAACAATCGCTTCATTTCTGACAATCAATTAATCTACGAAAATGGTAAGTACCGAATCAACTTTGAAGATTTAGAACAAAAACTATCTCACGAGCGTGCCAAGGTTCTTCTACTGTGTAGCCCGCATAACCCTACTGGTCGTGTTTGGACTAAACATGAATTAGAAATAATTGTAGGCTTATGTAATAAACATAATGTATTTATTATTTCAGATGAAATTCATATGGATATTGTACATGACCCTTATTCCCATAGTCCGATTATAAACACTAGCAGTGACTTGAAGAATGTGTGTATATGCACTTCCGCGAGTAAAACGTTTAACACTCCTGGACTAGGTGGATCATATATGATTTTACCTAACGAAACGATAAAACATGCCTTTCTTTTATCATTGAAAAATCGAGATGGCCTTTCATCCGCAAGTATTTTTGGAACGTTAGCAACAACTGAATCCTACAAAACTTGTGAAGAGTGGGTTGATGAATTGGCCGAATATATTCATGATAATTTAAAAACAGTAGAAAATTTTATTAACGAACATCTTCCAAATCTTAAATTTACAGTGCCAGAATCAACATACCTTGCATGGATTGATATTTCCGGGCTACCTTTTTCTAGCGAACAATTACAACATGCACTTGTTCATCACGCAAAAGTAGCCATCATGCCCGGAGAGACATATGGTGAGGCTGGGAAAGGATTTATCCGTATGAATATTGGATGTCCTAAATCTAAAATTATTGAAGGATTAAATCGTCTAAAAAAAGCAATAGATTACTTATTAAGTAATAAATAGTTAATTTAATAACCCTCTAAGGTAGAAGATCCGTAAACTACTTTTAGAGGGTTATTCATTTGAGAAAATAGTTAAAATTACTTCTTCAATTTTGTGAACAAGTAGTTATTAATTAGCGAATTAACATATATTCTATTAAGTCGCTGTTTTTAGAATATAAATTAGGGAAGTGTTAGAATGACATCCACTAAAGTTATTAAGCCATTCTCATCAAACTGGTATGTCTTACTGTCGTTTGGTGTACTTGCAGGAATTAGTCAAATGCTTTGGTTAAATTTTGCACCTCTAATTTCATATTTAAAATCGCATTATGAAGTTTCAGAGTCAGATATTAATTGGTTATTAATTGTATTTCCATTAATTTATATCGTATTTTCTATTCATTCAGGTAAAGTAATTGATCGAGATGGATATCGATTTAGTATTTTACTAGGTGGCATTTTCATGTCCGTTTTTTCTACTATTAGAATTTTTGATTCAAGCTTCTCATTTTTACTAATTGGTCAAGTAGGCATTGCGATTGGTCAACCTTATATTTTAAATGCAATTTCAAGTTTAGTAGTAGACTGGTTTCCGAAAAATAAACAAGCTACTGCCACTGGCATTGGTACAGTCGGAATGTTCGTCGGGATGGCAGTAGCCTTAGCAGGGACACCGCTTCTTGTAGATCTTTTTGGATTCCAACCCACATTAGTCATCATGGCAATTTTAACAATTCTTGCAACACTCGTCTTTTACTTCATCGGTCATCATAATTCAGATTTCAATCGAAATTCCAGTACTACAGGAAGTTTTAGTACTACATTTAAATTATTGAAAAACAAGAATCTTTTACTACTAAACATTGTTTCCTTTCTAGGCTTAGGAGTCTTTAATGGACTAACATCCTGGCTTGAACAAATCTTAAAACCGTACGGAATTTCGTCAGAACAAGCCGGAATGATAGGAGGCACTTTAATAGTCGGAGGTATTATTGGTTCAATTGTTATCCCGATGTTTTCAGATAAAGTTGGTAAAAGAAAGCCCTTCTTATTAGTCACTATAATCGGCTCCCTACTATTAATCTATCCTGTTTGTACTTCAGGGAATTTTACTTTTCTAATTGTAATAGGCAGTGTCCTTGGATTCATATTTTTACCAGCCTTTGCTTTATTATTGTCTGCTACGGAAGAGCTAGTTGGTGAAAAAGTTTCCGGTGAAGCTACCGGATTACTTTTAATGGCAGGGAATTTAGGAGCTGTAATTATAATCGGAGCGATGCAGCTAATTAAAGGTGAGCAGTCAACGTGGAATCATTCAGTTTTTTTCATACTAATTTTAATGCTTATTGGATTTTTCCTTATGATTTTATTTAAAGAAAGAGCTTGTTTGGTAGTTGATAACAAAGAAAATGATAACGAACTAAAGTAAAAAAAAGCATTGGAACCCATAAATTCCAATGCTTTTTTTTTATAAAATTATGACTTAAATTCTATCTTCTCCAAGTACAACCCGCCTGGATCTGCAAGATTACTCACTTGAGCACGATCCTTTAATTCAATTATTTTCGATATATTTTCAGCATGTAATCTACCTGCACCAACTTCAATTAATGTTCCTACGACCTTTCTTACCATATTGTATAGGAAACCATTTCCGCTTATTCTTATTTGAATAAATCCGTCTATCTTTTCAAAATCAATCGAGTAGATTTCTCGTACCATCGACTTCTTTTTAGATTTGGCATTCGAGAATGCTGTAAAATCATGTTCACCTAAAAAGTACTTGGCTGCAGCCTTCATTTTTTTAAGATCTAGTTTCTCTTCTACATGCATACTATATTTGCGCATAAATGGATTCGTATATTCCTCATTCCAAATTTTATATATATACGTTTTTGCACTAGTATTGTATCTTGAATGGAAACGGTCAGATTCAATCGAAACTTCCTTTATACTAATATCTTTAGGTAAATAACGATTTAAATAACTTTTAATTTCTATTTCAGGCATGTTCTCTTTTATTTTAAAATTAGCAACCTGTTCAAATGCGTGTACCCCTGCATCCGTTCGACTACTTCCAATAATTTCAATTTCTCTTCCTACCATTTCTGAAATTACATTCTCGATTTTACCTTGAATTGTATTTTCACCATTACCAAGCCTTTGCCAGCCTTTATATCGGCCCCCATCATATTGAATGACTAATTTATAATTGTTCATCTTTTGCTCCTTTATCTAACACTATGTATGTACTATTTTCCTACTTCCTGCTCTTAACACTTTACCACTTTTTTAATACATATCCTATTTTTAGCCCATTCAAGCTAAGTTCATAACTTTTTTCACTTTTTCATAAACTACTTTAAGACTATATAGTAGAAATAAGACATTTTACATTATACTAGTAGTAACAATTTTGAGGGAGTTTGACATGGTACTTGATGAGTTGGCATTAAAGATCATTAATGAAGTTAGAAAGTTAATACAAGAAGATATCATTATTATTAATACAGATGGCATCATTATAGCAAGTACAGACCCAGCACGAACTGGTACATTTCATGAAGGCTCATTAATTGCAATTAATGAAAGAAAAACGTTTACGATCACATCTGATGATGAAAATCGTTTAAATGGTGTGAAGGCTGGAATTAATCTTCCTATTTATTTTCAAAATGAAATAGTCGGAGTAATTGGCATTACAGGAAATCCCGATCAGATTTCCCCTTTTGGAGAAATGCTTCGTAGGATGACAGAATTACTAATTAGAGAAAACTATTATACAGATCAAATTGATTTGCAACAAAGAACGTTAGAAGCATTTGTATTTGATTGGATTCAAGATATTGAGTGGGATGATTATTTTTATGAACGTTCTACTATGCTAAATATTGATTTAAATTATAATAGGCAGGTTATTATTTTTGAATGGGAAAATACGAATAAGGTCCCAATCGATACAAGACAACTAATAATTGATTTAGCGAATCAAAATAAAGATGATGTATTTGTTCGTTGGGGCAATAATCGAATTGTATTTTTGATGAAAGTTGACGATATGAATAAAGATATTCATAAACTACAAAGAATACATGATTTATATGAGATCATAAAAAAACGATTAAACTCACCTATTGCTGCAGGCGTTGGGCAACAAATCACTCCAAAACAATTACACCAATCATATCATCAAGCGGATCGAGCATTAAAAGTTGCATTTAAAACAAGTTCAATTATTTTTGATGAAGATTTAACAATTGATTTAATACTGCAGGAACTTTCACAAGAGATTAAGAAAACATTTATAGAACGGACAATTTCACCTTTATTAAGTGAAGAGGATTTATTTATTACAATTAAAGAGTATTTAAATCAAAATCAATCTCTTAAAAATACCGCACAATCTTTACATATTCATATAAATACACTTCTGTATCGCCTAGGTAAAATTACTGAATTAACGAAATTGAATCCGAAAGATATCCAAGATTTAGTTAAATTGTATATTGGAACATACCTACTAGATGATTCTACAAAAAAACACCGATAAATGGTGTTTTTTCTGTATGTTCCTCTATAGTAAATTCATCTATTAACTCTTTATACTTGAATTAAGATAATGGGGGGAATTTATTTATGATTACAAATGACATTGCACAAAGTTTTATAGCAATTGTTGGAAAAGAAAATTATGATGATTCAAAAGTGGAGAGACTCGTATATTCTTACGATGCTACACCAAATTTGCAAGCTCTTCCGGATGCAGTCATTAGTCCTCGTTCTACTAAAGAAGTATCCGAAATCGTTAAAATCTGTAACGAAAACCATATTCCGATCGTTCCTAGGGGCTCTGGAACGAATTTATGCGGTGGTACTTGTCCAACAGATGGCGGTATCGTTATCTTATTTAAACACTTAAACAATATTCTCGAGATAGATGAAGAAAACTTAACAATTACAGTTCAGCCAGGCGTAATTACTCTTGATATGATCAATACAATCGAAGAAAAAGGTTTATTTTATCCACCAGATCCAAGCTCAATGAAAATTTCTACAATAGGTGGAAATATTAATGAAAATTCAGGTGGCTTACGCGGATTAAAATATGGTGTAACACGCGATTATGTCATCGCACTTGAAATCGTATTAGCAAACGGAGACATTATTCGAACGGGTGGAAAGCTAGCAAAAGATGTTGCAGGATATGATTTTACTCGTTTATTTGTTGGTTCTGAAGGAACTTTAGGTATTATTACAGAGGCTACATTAAAGCTTATTCCAATGCCAGAAACGAAAAAAACAATGCTTGCATTATATGATAGCTTGGAAGATGCAGCCAAAACTGTTTCTAAAATTATCGCTAATAAAATTATTCCTACTTCCCTTGAATTTATGGATCAACCTACTTTAGAAGTAGTAGAAAACTTTGCGCAGATTGGGCTACCAACCGATGTAAAAGCTGTTTTATTAATTGAACAAGATGGTCCAAGTGAAGTTGTAGACAGAGATATCGAATTAATAAAATCAATTTGCCAGCAAGAAAAATGTACTTCAGTAAGCGTAGCTAAGTCCGAAGAAGAAGCAGTAGCATTACGTACGGCTAGACGCTCTGCTCTTTCAGCTCTTGCACAATTAAGACCAACAACAATTTTAGAGGATGCAACTGTCCCTCGTTCTAAAATTGCTGAAATGGTCTCTGCCATTAATGTGATTGCTGAAAAACATAATGTAAAAATTTGTACATTCGGCCATGCAGGCGATGGAAATTTACACCCTACTTGTCCTACCGATGCTCGTGATCACGAAGAAATGGAACGCGTAGAAATGGCATTTGCAGAGATATTTGAAAAAGCAATTGAACTAGGTGGCACGATAACAGGTGAACACGGTGTTGGAATCGTAAAAGCTCCTTACCTTGAATTAAAACTTGGTAAAGAAGGCATTAACGCAATGCTTGCTGTCAAATCAGCTTTAGATCCGAATCATATTATGAATCCAGGTAAGGTCTTTGCAAAAGACAGTCGTAAAAGAATGGTGGTGTCAAAATGACAACACTTCAAGAACAACAAGCTATCGCTCAACAATTTAAAGAGCGTATGAACGAAGACGAGCTTTTAAACTGTATGCGATGCGGTTTTTGTTTACCGAGCTGTCCAACTTATATTGAATCAGGTCAAAAAGAATCACACTCACCACGTGGTCGCATCGCTTTAATGAAAGCCGTAACGGATGGATTAATTGAACCGGATGAAGATGTGGAACGTACACTTGAACTTTGTCTTGGATGTCGTGCATGTGAGCCTGTTTGCCCTTCAGGTGTGAAATATGGTCATCTACTAGAAGAAGCTAGAGATATTATTGCTCAACACAAAAAACATTCACTTACTGCACGAGCTGTTCGTAAAGTCGTATTTAAAGAACTTTTCCCGCATCAAAAACGTATGAGACTTGCAGTTGGTTTATTAGGTTTATATCAACGAACAGGCCTTCAAGTCGTAGCAAGAAAAGCTGGAATTATGAAGTTGATCCCAAACAATTTATCTGCAATGGAAAAGGTTTTACCAAAGGTCCCAACTATGAAACAAATGAAGTCACGCCCTGACTATTTGCCACCATTAAAAGAAAAAGTAAAAAAAGTTGCATTTTTCTCTGGATGTTTAATGGATACAATGTTCTTAGAAACAAACAATGCAACGATGAAGCTTTTACAATTAGCTGGTTGTGAAATTGTCATTCCAAAAGACCAAGCTTGTTGTGGTGCATTACATGGTCATAGTGGTGAAAAGTCGATTGCGAAAGATATGGCAAAGAAAAACATCGAGGCCTTCGAAAATCTCGGAGTAGATTATATCATTACAAACGCAGGTGGATGTGGTGGTTTCTTAATTGACTATGATCATCTTCTAAAAGACGATCCAAATTGGAAAGATCGAGCTCTAGCGTTTAAAAATAAACTAAAAGATATATCAGAAATTCTAGTAGAAGTTGAGTTTCATAATAAAGTAAAATTAAGTTTACCAGAACAAATTATTACGTATCAGGATTCATGCCATTTAAGAAATGTTATGAAAACCGCCTCTGCTCCAAGAACATTACTGAAGTCAATTCAAAATGTATACTATCACGAAATGAAAGATGCAGATCGTTGCTGTGGCTCAGCTGGTATTTATAATATCGTCGAATCCGAAATGTCGATGCAAATACTAGATTATAAGATGAAGCAAGCAACAAAAACGCAAGCTACTACAATTGTAACTGCTAACCCTGGATGCTTATTACAAATGAAGCTAGGTGTAGATCGAGAGAATCAATCAGAACATGTAGAAGTCGTACACATAGTTGATTTACTTTTAAAAGCTGCTGAATATAAAGCAAATTAATTCTAAAAAACACAAGGAGATTAATTTCCTTGTGTTTTTTTACTGCCCTACTATACATTCAAAGGGCCAAGGAATAAATCCTTGGCTCCCATCTAAATATTAATGTTTTACAACTGTATATGTTGCAGCAGCACTAGTATTTCCTGCTTTATCTTTTGCAGTTACAGAAATAACTGTTCCTTTTTTCTGTGCTTTGATACTAACTGAATAAACTCCACTAGAGTTAGTTGTTGCAGATCCTAATACCGTAGTACCTTTCTTAACCGTCACAATTGAACCTTTTTCAGCTTTTCCAGTAACTTTTAAATCATTATCGTCTACTTTATTAATTGTTGGTTTGCCTGGAGGAATTACATCAACGACAGTTACAGTAGTTGCTACGCTTGTATTTCCTGCAGCATCTTTAGCAGTTACCGTTAATTTTGTACCAGCCGCTTGAACTGCGATTTTCGCTGAAAATGTTCCAGTAGTTGTAGCTTTTACAGTCGCTAGTGTTGTTGTCCCTCTTTTAATCGCAATAGTAGAACCAGCTTCAGCTTTACCTTTTACCACTACATCGTTATTATCAACTCTGTTAACAATTGGTTTTGCAGGTGCAATTACGTCTACAACTTTTGTTGTTCCAGCCACACTAATATTACCAGTTGAATCTTTAGCATAAACACTTAAAGTAACTCCAGCTTTTTGTACAGGAACCTTAACCGAATAAGTTCCAGTTGATGTTGCTTTTGTAGGAGTTCCTAATACCGTACTACCATTTTTAACTGTTACAGTAGAATTGGCTTCGGCCTTTCCAGTTACAACTACATCATTGTTATCAACTTTGTTTATAGATGGTTTAGTTGGTGCTACATTGTCATTGAATAGTGTGTAGATTCCATAATAATCATCTTCTGTATTATCATCATAATCAGTATTGTCATAATCTAATACACCTACATAATATGTACCTGCCTTAGCTTGGTAGTATTGTTCTTCAACACCAGTTTCTTCATCATAGTCATAACCCTCATATACTAATCGGCTATCTTCAACATAATCTTTTTGATACACACCCATTGCTAATTCGATATTTCCCGGCCCTAGAGCTGCTCCACCTAAAAGAATTTCTCCATCAGTAGGTATGACGATTTTGTAATAATCTAGATCGTATCTAGGAGCTAACTGACCATACATTATAGCTCCTAGTGGTAAGTTGTTTGCTGTGACAAAATCATCATTTTCTTCCATCTCATCCAACTCGTCTGGTTCACTAGTACTGTAGCTTGATAGAGTACTAGATGGTTTTATATTAAAATGATTATTTGATTTTAAACTCAAAGTATTAAACGTATGAAAATCATTTGAACTTGCCAATAATGGCTTTTCTATATGGTTTCTACTAGTTTTCTTTAGAAGTTCATAGTTGTTTCCTTCTGCATGAGCAGTTGTAAAAGATAATGGTGAAGCTAATAAACCTAAAGTTACTAAAGATAAAATTCCCTTTTTCATATATTCTTTCCCCTTTGTATTTCGTTCGTTATAGTGAACCTCTTATAAGTATCCTTTAATAATTACCCAAGCGCAATAAAAATTTTGTCTTATACTAATAAAACTTTATGCCGCTAAACAATGCTTAAGTTTGGCTTGATATGATCACATAATCACCCTTTTAGTAGTATCAAAACTTGATGTGGTTTTATCTATCCAATTCATTTCTGATATCACCTCCCCTAGTGAATGGATTACACCAACCAAAATAGCATGTTCGTTTTTTCTGCCTTCTTGAACAGCTCCCCAATCCTCCTTAATATTTTTGATGTTAATCATATTCTACCTCCATACCCTTTCACTTTTTTGAATACCCAACTAACATCGTATCAACTCTCTTAAAAATAAAATCTGTTAAACTAAAACGTTAATTTTTACTTACTAAAAAAAGTCTGTTTTAACTGATATTATCGCCTTATAGTAGACACAGGAAAAAGCCTATCCCCTATAATGGATAGGTATTCTACAAATAGTGATTAGAATTAAAAAATGTCCTTAAATTTTACAAATACTTTATACTTTAAACTTTGTAATTAGTTATTTTTGTTAATGGTACAAGTAATTGGAGTGTCTTCCATTGAGTCTTGTTGTACATGTTCAAATTCCATTATTAACATTTCCTATTATTATTACGTTCTTCTGTGCATCTTAGGTAATTAGCACATTTCTCTTTGAAACACTTAGTTACTGTTCCTGGTTTAAGTTGATCTTTAAACTTCTCATAGCAGTAACATACTTCATCGTCCTGTTTAGGTGCATTCTTTCGACCAAAGACCATTGGTCCGATATCAGAAGGTTTTAAGTCTTCTATTCTATTATCCTCTTTGTACTTATCTAAACACGACTTACATATACAAGATTTTCTTACCTCTTCTGATGATATCTGATTAAATATCTCTCTTGGAAAATACTCATCATTACACCAACAAGTCTTCCCACTTGAGCACTTATTTTCATTACCACACATGGGACAGAGCTTAATTGCCATTAAAATACCCTCCTCAATAATCTGGTTTAAAAAAGGAATTACCTTTTAATTCTATTCAATCATTTAATTGGTTTACTAAATTTATCCATTTAATTATATCATTCCTTGTTAATCTAAACTGCCATATAGTTGATTAAAAAATTCAACAATCTACTTTAACAGTTCCTAAAAATAAAAACACAAGGAACTTTGTTTCCTTGTGCTTTTTCTTAAATTACCTAACCCTGTATTATCCTTAACCTTTACTATTTACTTTTTTAATGAAGAAATAGCCGTTCTTGTTTGATCGATATATTGAATTGTTTGGTCGTACTCTTGTGTCGCGACAGCCATAAATAAGATATCGATGACATGTAGTTGAGCCATCCTTGATGAGGTTGCTCCACTTCGAAATGTTGCTTCCCTATGTGGGGAATTGAATAATTTAATGTCTGCTAAGTTTGATACAGAATTGGAACCAAAACCTGTGATACTAATAGTGTTCACGCCGTTTTCCTTTGCTATTTGAAGGGCTTTCTGAACTTCTAGCGTTTCTCCAGAAAATGAAATTCCTACTAAGACATCATTCTCCTCATGGTTTGCTATTTGAACAGCTAACAAATGCAAATCAGTAAAGGCAGATGTGTATTTTTTTATGCGCAAGAACTTTTGTTGTGCATCTAAGGCAACTACCATTGAGCCACCTACTCCAAAGAAATAAATATTTCTAGCTTTTGTTAAAGCTTGTACTGCTTCCTCTAAATCACTCACATTAATAATATCGCTAGTATCTTTGATGGCCTGAATATTGTTATTCATCATCTTTTTAATGATGGAAGCAGTTGATTCTCCTAAATTGATATCTCTTGACCCTACCTCTGTTGTCGTGATGATATCACCTGCAATTCGTAGCTTAAGCTCTTGAAATCCTTTCAGACCTAATGATCGACATAATCTAATAATTGCAGAATTACTTGTTTGACTTTTTTCTGCAAGTTCAAACACTGTATATTGAATTGACTTTTCCGGATTTTCAATTATATATTTAGCTGCTCTTCTTTCAGATGGTGGAAGTTTATACAGCATTTCGTTTAACATGATTAAACCGCCATTTAATGCATTCATTTAATCTACTCAACTCTCCCTTTATTTGTATAAAATGATGAATTTGGAAATTTCCAACCGACATTTTCCCCTCTTTTAATCGGAATCGAAATACGACTATAAACAAATTATAAAATATTAAGATCAAAATCTGAATTATATTTTAAGATGAAATAGAAGGCGACAGACTAGTAGTACTAGTTGCCGCCCTCTAATTAATCTTTTACTACCTTGCTAATAAAACCACTAGCTTTATTTAAACTGTTCATTGCTTCTTCGTAATTCATTCCGGTTAAAATCATAACGATTGCTACTTTCGTTTGATTATTTGCTTTCAGTAAATAATTACTTGCTGTTTCATAATCACAGCCAGTAGCTTCAACTATTATTCTTTTCGCTCGATCAACTAGTTTACTATTCGTTAATTGCAGATCTACCATGAGATTTTTATATACTTTTCCAATTCCAATCATTGAAGCTGTTGAAATCATATTGCAAATTAACTTTTGGGATGTTCCAGCTTTTAATCGTGTAGAGCCTGTTAACACCTCTGGACCATTATCTACTTCAATTTTTTGGAGGGCAACCTCTCCAATTTTTGAATCTTTATTACACGCTACCGCTACAGTTTTTGCTCCAATCTCGTTTGCATACTTTAAAGCACCTATTACATAAGGCGTTCGTCCTGATGCTGCAATACCAATCACGATATCATTTTTTGTAAGGGATATTCGTAATAAGTCTTCCTTACCTAGTTCTTCGCTATCTTCGGCACCTTCAACAGCTTTAATAAAGGCTCTCTCACCGCCTGCAATTAATCCAATGACTTCACTAGGGTTCGTTCCAAATGTAGGTGGACATTCAACTGAATCAAGCAGACCAATTCGTCCGCTTGTACCAGCACCTGTATAAATTAAACGTCCTCCATTTTGAAATGCTTCAACAACTAGTTGAACTACATTTGAAATCATCGGAATTTGTTCTCTAACTGCTAGAGCCACCTTTTGGTCCTCTTCATTCATTATATTTAAAAACTCATCGACGCTTAGTTGATCTAAGTTACTCGTACGATTGTTTCTAATTTCGGTTGTTAAGTTTTCTAACACAATTACACCTCAATCATAAGTCAGGATTTTTTATCCTACTCCCTGTTTTTACTGCACTTAATTATTCCTTACGTGAATTAACTTCTTTCATAGCTAATAGATATCCTCCGAAGGTCGAAGAGATTTCGTTTGTGTAAAATACTACTGTTGGATAGTGCTCATGAATTGTTTGAATAAATGTTTTTTGAACGACTGGTATTCGACTTAGAATACTTCCTTTTATTGCAACTCGTGGCTCTTCTCTAAGATTTAATTTTTTTATGGCTTGGATGGTCATTTTTCCAAGAAGTTGACCAGCTCTTTCTAGAACTGATAAGGCCATTAAATCACCTATGTTGGCCATTTCAACTATAAATGGAACGTGTGAAGCAATCTCAGCTTTTGTACTGTGATAAATATATTTTTTAAGTTCATCTTCTTCTTTTAACTGCAATTTTTCCAGCATTTTCAAAGATAAATAACTTAATGGAACACCTTCATCAAATTCCTGTGTAATCTTTTTAAAGATATCCATGCAAATCCAATATCCGCTTCCCTCATCCCCTAGAAGATGTCCCCAACCGCCTGCCGTAACAGTCCGTTCTTTATGCATTCCGATACAAATTGAACCCGTACCAGCGATTGTTAATACACCACTTTGCCCATTTAGTAATGCTGCATGTGCAATTTGTGCATCATTAACAATTTTAAAAGGGATATGAAAAGCATCATTTAGTGCCTTTTCCAAGGGACCTCGATCTTTCACTCCACCAATTCCCGCAATTCCTAAAAATAAGAACAAGCAATTCTCTTTTGATAAAGGGCTCAAGCAATTTTCAATTGCTTCTATAATGTGATTAATTCCATCTTCTTCATTGATTAGTAAATTACTAAAACCAGAATAACCTTGACTAATAATTTCTCCATCTAAATTATAAGCAATAGCCTCTGACTTAGTTCCTCCACCATCAAGACCTATAACATATTTCACTAAAACTGCCCCCTACCATCTTTCGTCTATTCTATTACTATATGAATCGATTATTTCTCGGCTAATTTTTTATGTAAACGAATGATATGCTCTATAAGTTTTTGTTCACTCATTGCAGTCATTAAATGATCTTGGGCATGAATCATTAATAGAGACTTTTCACATGGCTGACCATTTAATTCAGCTTGTATTAAAGTCGTTTGTGTTTTATGTGCATGACCAATTTCTTGATGAGACTCTTCGATTAAGCGATCTGCTGTTTCAAAATCATTTTTTTCTGCAGCCTCTAATGCCTCGTAAGCTAGTGATCTTGCATTTCCACCGTGTGATATAATTTCAAAAATTTCTTGTTCGTTAGTCATCATCATATTCATACTCCTTAACTTTTGTTTTTTATTTATCCTTATTGAATTACCAATTCTTCTTTAAAAAATAATGGTAAGTATTCTTTATGCGCATCTAAAAGTGCATCTAGTACTTCCTTTGCAACTTCATCACTTGGAACTAAAGGATTAATCGTTAGTGCCAGTAATGCCTTCTCATAAGATCCAGTAACGGCCGCCATGGCTCCAACTCGTTCAAATGATTTAATCTGCTGAACTAATCCATTTATTTGAGGTGGTAATTCACCCACTGATATCGGAATTGGTCCTTGCTTTGTAACGATACAATTTACCTCTACAGCTGATTCATTCGGAATCCCTTGTATGGAACCATTATTTTGAACGTTTAATACTTGGATATCCTTTTTATCGTTATAAATAGATGTAATTAAGCTACAAGCGGCATCACTGTAATAAGCTCCACCTCGTTTTTCAAGCTGAGGCGGTTTAATAGCTAAATTGTCATCTTTATATAATTCAAATAAATCTTCTTCCAGCTTCTTAACGACCTCTGCTCGGGTAGTACCTGTTTTAAAAGATTCTAATTCTTCATCTAATATCTGTTTCGTTTTGTAATAGTAACGATGGTATGGACAAGGAAGTACACCTAATGACATAAGAAATTCTTTTTGCCATGGTAATGGTGCGATATTTTTCATTGTCATTTGTATTTCTGGATTCGCTAATAACTCTAATACATGTTCAGTCACTTCTTTTCCATCAACATAAACATGAAGTCCATAAACCATATGGTTTAATCCAGCAAAATCAATATGTACACGACTTAGATCAACTTCTAATAATTTAGCAATCGTCATTGTCATATTAATTGGTACATTACAAACTCCAATTACCTTTTTATGTTTACTATATCGAAGTAATGCTTCTGTAACCATTCCAGCAGGATTTGTAAAGTTAATCAACCATGCATCGGGGCATAGTTGCTGCATTTCTTCAGCAATTTCAAGTAATACAGGTATTGTTCTTAGACCTTTAAATAGACCACCTGCACCGTTTGTTTCTTGACCAATCATACCGAATTGTAAAGGTATACGTTCATCTTTAATTCGTGCCTCTAGTAAGCCTACTCGCATTTGAGTGGTTACAAAATCAGCATCCTTTAGCGCTAATTTTCGGTCTAACGTTAAATGAATTTCCATTGGTACTCCAGCTTCTTTTACCATACGTTTAGCTAAATTACCAACGATCTCCAACTTTTCCTTCCCTGCTTCTATATCAACTAACCATAAATCACTTACAGGTAGCTCGTCATATCTTTTAATAAAACCTTCCACTAATTCTGGAGTATAGCTAGAGCCGCCGCCTATTGTTACGATTTTAATTCCTCTTTTTTTATTCATCTAAAACACACCTTCATTTCATATTTTTTCTTATGAATTGAATACAACAAGATAACAAGTCACTGTGCAGAAAACTAATAATGTAATAAATAGAATTAAAGCTTGTTTCTTATTCTTAAACTTACCTTCAATAAATACAATCACGCCTGTAAGTCCTACACTCAAACCAATACTATTTGTAATAAATACAGCAAGATCTCTAGTCATTCCAAAAAGGAGTAGAACAGGATTAAAGATAAGATTAAACGCAAGAATAAATACAAAAAATGCAAATGCACCTTTATAACTAAAAAAATGGAGATTCTTTGTAGTGTTCATGTTTATCTTCCTTTCTTGAATACTTGATAATAAATAAAGGAAGCTGGGATTAATGATCCCAAACTCCCTTTACTATGAATTTATAAAGATACTTTTACACCATTATCCACTTCAACTGTAGATTCTTGCGCTAACAATTTTTTATCGTACATTTTGAAGAATGGTAAATAAATAACAACAGATATTGCCAGATTGATTACTACTAGGATAATAGCTCTCCAATCTCCACCAGTTGATAAATATGCACCTATTGGAGCAGGTAAAGTCCACGGAACCATTACGTATGTTGGATTAACTAATCCTCCTGCTGTTGCAAGGTAAGAAATTGTTGCACCAATTATTGGAACGATCATAAATGGAATAATTAATACAGGGTTTAATACAATCGGCATACCGAAAATTACTGGCTCATTAATGTTAAAAATACTTGGGATAATTGCTGTTCTTCCAAGAGCCTTTGAATAACTTGATTTTCCCGCAATTAACATTGCAATTACTAAACCTAATGTTGCACCCGATCCACCAATCCAAATGAACCACTGGAAGAAAGTTTCAGGAGCAATGTGTGGTAACTGACTTCCAACTTTACCAGCTGCAACAGCTGCAGAGTTATTAGCTAAATAAACTTCCCAAACAGGTCGTGCAACTGCACCTACTACTGATACCCCATGAATACCAAATGCCCAGAAAAATGTGATTAAGAAAACTGGTACTAGTACACCAGGTAATGAATCACCCGCGCTAATTAGTGGAGCTACAGCTTTGTCTACAAGTGAATGTGTATCAATCTTAAATACAACTGTAATTAAAGTCATTACTGTTAAAACAACCGTTACAGGAATAAGTGCTTCAAAAGAACGTGCGACAGAACTCGGCACTGAATCAGGCATTTTAATCGTAATATTTTTCGTTTTACAAAAACGTAATACTTCAACTGCAAAAATTGAAGTAATCATACCTACGAAAAGACCATGGCCACCCATGTTTGCCATTGGTAATACAAATCCCACTTTATCGATCATTTGAACCCCAGTTGTAAATAAAAACGCGGAGCCCGATAATAATGCGCCAGAAAGCGGATCTAGTTTATAGCTTTGGGACAAGCTATATCCAATTCCGAAAGTAATATACAATGTCATTATGTACATTGTAAGTCGGTACGGAATTAAAATATCCGCAGCGTGTTTTGCTGCCCACACTCCAACCGCAGAATCTGCAGGAACTGGTGGAAAGGCAATAATTAGGAACAAGCTTCCAAAAATGATAAAAGGTAAAGCTGAAACTACACCATCACGAATTGCGCGTAAATGTTTTTGCTCAGATAGTTTTGCCATTGGTGTTGATAAATTGTTTTCCAAAAATGAAATAAACTTATCCATTTGTTCTTCTCCTTTGATTATTAAATTATTAAACTACTTAATTAGTTCTTGAACTAATTTTAATAACGTTGGCCCTCCAAGTGGGCTATATGCTTGAGGTGGAATGACAGCACAAGGTACATTCGCCTCGTCAGATGAAGCTTTAAAACCATCAAATCGGTGTCTTACTTGTGGTGCAACCATCGCTACATCCCAACCATTCTTAACTTCTTCAGCAAACTCTTGAGTCCCTACAGCTAAAACATCTAGACTTAATCCGTTCTTTTCTCCCTCTTTTTTTAGAGCGTTTACTACAATCGCACTTGACATACCGCCTGCACATACAAATAATACCTTCATACTCTTATCCTCCTAATTTGAGTTTGATAATATAAAAGATTCGAAAAACTGGAAACGTTTTCTATGAGGCAATTATATTCTTAATAAAATAAAATTTCAATTATTTTTAATAAAAAATGAAATAAAATTTTAAAAAGATGTAAAAAAAATTTCACATCTTCTTACATAATGATTATTTAGTTTTCCTTAAACTGAAACTTACTCCAAGGATGCAAGAAATCTAATAGGAAGATTTCTTCCTCTGAAATGCGTCCAACTACATTCGTTTTCCCCGAATTCTCCATATCCTGCAGTGCTATTTGCAATTCACCTTTATACTGTCCATATAATTCATTTTCTATTAAAATATCGCCTCTATGAATATGTGGAGTATAAGTAGGTTTAAACTCTTCATCTCTATATTTAACGCGAGACTGGGTTGAACGAATTAAGTAATCTGATACGTCCCCGCGGTAAAAATGGAACTCATCTAAAACAATCTTTTTCTCTAAATCTGTAATTGAATCATGTAAGTCAATATTTAGTGTAAATAAGTCTTTACCGTTCTGATTTAGCTCCGCTAGTTGTTTGAACTCTTCTTCAGATGCATAAGCATTTGCGATAATAACATCATCAATTAAGTCTGAATAAAATAAATGTTTCGCTTGGGTTACGACTGATAAATTACGGTGCATCTCTAAAGTACAAAGACCTTCTGATACAGGCCACGGTCCGAATGTTGCAGCTTGTGAATTAATAAATGCTGCTGTACGAATACCATGCTTTTTAAACTCTTCACTACATTTAACAAAATGTGAATAACTCAAACCTGCATAACGATGAGGATAAAAATTATGAGATCCGATTAAATTAGATTGATTTGGTTTATAGGCTAAAATATTTTCTAGATATTTCGTAGCATTACTCATGTTAATTTCAATTTTCAATCCATATGGATTATAAGTCATAATGGACTCTTCATTCCCAGTAAATCCCATATCAAGTCTAATCCCATAAGCTCCTAAATCAGCAAAAAATGATAAATCATTATATGAAATATTTAATGTACCAAATACCCGAGGGGCAATATCAACTATTACTTCCATCTCTAAACTATTTGCATAATCAATTATTTCTTTAAACTCTTTTAGAATCTGTTCCTTGTCACCATTAACTGATAATAAACATGTAAAGATTCGTTTAAATCCATATTGATGAGCCAATTTAATATAAGCCTTATCTTTTTCAACAGTTGAGTGCTCTGGATAAATTGAAATTCCTAATTTTTTCACGATGAATCCTCCTAGTATGGTATTGGTGTAATATTTCCTAAAACAACTAAACGATTTGCCTTTGTTGCCCCAGGTACATTACTTGGTAAACCATTTAAAGTTTCATTTGCTAAAATCGCAAACGCAATTGCTTCTTTTGCGTCCGAAGAAAAACCAATATCTTCTTGAACTAATACTTTTGAATCCACACCTAATAATTCTTGAAGCATGCGTAGTAGCGTTTTATTATGACTACCTCCGCCCCCTACAATTACCTCATCAATTGGATGGTCTGGTAAAATAAACTTTTTATAATTTTCAGCGATTGATTTTGCAGTAAACATCGTCATTGTAGTCACTAGATCAATCGGTGAAATATCACTAAACTCTTCCAATATTTCATCAACAAACTGTGTACCAAATAACTCTCTTCCTGTTGTTTTAGGTATAGGAGCTAAAATATAAGGAATACTCATGCATCTTTCTAGTAATCTATCATTTACATTACCTTTAGCAGCTAAATCACCATTAGCATCATATGGAACATTAAAATAGCGTTTACAAATTTCATCAATAATCATATTCCCTGGACCTGTATCAAAGGCTGCCAAATCATCGATTGTAGAATTCCTTGGAATGATCGTAACATTACCGATTCCACCAATATTCTGTAGTAAACGAGTTTTAGTTTTACTTTTATAAAGTAATAACTCAGAATGTGGAACTAAAGGCGCACCATACCCACCAGCTGCCATATCCATCACCCGAAAATTCGAAACAACTTTCGTTTTTGTTTCATATGCAATAACCGCTGGCTCTCCTAACTGTAATGTAGATTGTATGAATTTCCCATGAGCTTCAGGCTGGTGATAAATCGTTTGACCATGCGACCCAATAAAATCAAGTTGATCCAATGAAAATTCGTTTTTACCGCAAATTTGCTTTACTGCTTCTGCAAAAGCGTAGCCAAGCTTAAAGTTTAAACTACATAAATGCTGAGCGTTTGAAGAAACAAGTGTAATCGCATCTTGAATTTCTTTTAATAAACCTTCATCAAGAGGAACTGTCATAAAATCAATCAATCTTACCTCTGTCTCAGGTCCACATCCAGCGATTTCTACTAAAGCTGCATCGATTCCATCTAAAGATGTACCCGACATTAATCCAACTGCATATCCCAATTCATTCACTCCTTCATATTTTTATTAATAATACCTTAAAACAGAATTTCAATTTTGTAAAAGAAAAGAGTGAAAGTTTATTTAGAATCTTTCAAAAAGTAATCGTTGATTTTTTTAAAAGATCAGTTAATAGAAAGAGATTTTTACAGACTGATTTAGTCGCTAAACATCTACCGTTTCATTTCATATCCAGAACCACATAATGAATTATTACTCATTTTACCCTCTCCCACAAAAATAACACTTAATAAAAAATCCAAATAAAATATTTTCTAAAAACGCTCTCATCACTTTAATAAATAGGCATAATTATCTTATAAAAATCAGTAACTAGTAAAAAAGTATTGAATGAACAACGGAATAATTATACAATCCTTTACATAATCAAACAAAAATCCCATCTAACAATAAGGAGAATCTAAGATGAAGCATTTAGAAACAAAAATAGATGTATTAGCAGACCAATATTTTACGAGACTAGTAGAGATCCGTAGACATTTGCATATGTATCCTGAATTAAGTAATCAAGAATTCCAAACAACGAATTTTATCAATCAAGAATTAGAAAAAGCTAAAATCAAAAAAATACAGTTGAATAGTCAAACAGGAACTGCAGCCGAGATCAGTGGTAATTCAGGACCGATTGTTGCACTCCGAGCTGATATTGATGCACTTCCAATTCAAGAAGAATCTGATTTACCATTTCGTTCACTTGTTGATGGAATCGCCCATATGTGTGGACATGATGTTCATACTACTATTACACTCGGAGTTGGATTTATTTTACAGGAATTAAAACACCTGATTCCTGGTACAGTTCGATTGATCTTTCAACCTGCTGAGGAATCTGAAGGTGGCGCTGAGCAAATGATTGCTGAAGGCTTACTTACCGATGTAAAAGCTATTATTGGGCTTCATAATATGCCGGATCTTCCAGTTGGTATGATTGGAATTAAAGAAGGCTTCCTAATGGCAAGTGTAGATGATTTTGCAATTAAGATTAAAGGGAAAGGCGGTCATGCAGCACTTCCTGAAAAAGCAATTGATCCGATTGTAATTGGCAGTGCTGTTGTCAATCTTTTACAAACTCTAGTTAGCAGAACAATTTCTCCAAAAGATTCTGCTGTCATAACTGTTGGATCGTTTCAGGCTGGGAATACAAATAATGTAATCCCAGAATTTGCAGTTTTAAAAGGCACAGTTCGAACTTCAAATGAAACAATTCGAAAGCAAATTCAAGAGAAATTTCAAACACTAGTTCAAAATCTTGTACATTCACTTGGAGGAGAGGTAGAAATAGATTATCAAGTATTACTGCCCGCAGTATTTAATGATACGAAAGTAACATCAGTAGTACGAGAAGCAGCAATCTCAACAGTCGGAGTAGAACATGTTGTGACTGCAGAATCGACAATGGGCGGAGAAGACTTTTCATTCTATCAACAAAAAGTACCTGGTTCTTATATTTGGTTAGGCTCTGGAAATAAAGAAAAAGATATAACGTATGGATGGCATCACCCCAAATTTATGGTCGATGAAGACGCAATAAAAATTGGTGTAAAACTAATGGCCCGATCAGTATTAAAACTATTAACGGATACAACTCTTGATAAATAATTGACAAAAAAGTGAAATCATTGATTGAATAATGTTTTCACTTTTTTTGTTTTTCATATATTGGCTTAGATGCTTTTAATAACTATGAGATAGGTCTAATGGATTAGTCGTTTTTCCTAAATATAAACATACCTAAAATGAATCCGATAAATGTAATAAAACCAGCAACTATACCGGCAATATAGCGATTTTCATAATGAATATAATCCTCTAATATTGTAATGATAATTGCAGAAAAGGCAGAACCAAAAAAAGCTTGAGAAATAGTCATTTTTCCTTTTAAATGTTTTTTCATAAAACTTTCTCCCTCTTAAAATTGCTAGTATATTATTCTATTTAATTGATGGATAAACCTTTTTTATCAAGACTATACAGCCATTTAGACCAATTAAAATCAAAGGAATAAACTTAAGATACTCCAATCTACCCACTACCTTTTCCAACACTTCCTGCAATATTTTAGGACACTCATTAATATAATTACCTTGTAGTGTTTATAGGGGGGATTATATGCCAGATTTTGTACAAACTGCCAATTTTGAGCATTCGTTCTGGTTACATGTGTTAAGGGATCATTCTCAATTTATATTGGATGCTTTACCGTCTAAGCAAGAGGAAGAAATTAAGATTGCACAATCATTTTACGTAATTTTTAATAATTTATTTACTAGGGTAAATAATAATGAAAATATGAGCGAGATTACAATTCAAGCAGAAAAAAGTGCTTTAGCGCTACGTGATTTTAAACTTTCACTGCTAACGAAACATATTACTGACGCTAATTTTACGATTTACTTAACACCTACATTTTTAAATCATATGGTTAATGAATTGGAAGAATATTTATTAGTACTATCCTACTTAAAACAAAGTCAAACCCCACCTGTCTTCAATGAACTTCATCATCATTTATTATGGGTGCTAGATGCGGCAGGTCATGCTGATGCCATTTATACGAATCTCGATGGTACAGAAAAAATGCTAAGAAAGAAAAGTCATGAATTCACAAAGCATTTTGAACACTTCTATCTTAAAGCAGTAGAACTCACCGGATATTTACGTACTAAACTAAGTACATTTCCTGCATTAAAAAGAATGAACCAAGACGTAAAATTAGAGATTCAGCTATTTCAAATATTTCTAAAAGAGATTGAAGAATTAGATATTTCAAGCCAAATGTTGAGTAACTTTTCCGCTTTAATGGCAGATCATATGTACAGAGAAGAAATGTATTTCTTAAAAAAATTAGAAGAATCTTCATCAATTAATAATTAATTTTATGAAAAATAAAGCACTCTATTTAACACGTAATATGATGTGTTAAATAGAGTGCTCTTTTACTTTAATTAAACTATTGTTTTATTGAAATCCAGTTATTTTTAATTACTTTTATGACTGCATTTAAACGATCTGGAACGTTTAATTTCATTAAAATATTGGCAACGTGATTTTTGACTGTTTTATTCGAAATAAATAATTCCTTACCAATTTGAATATTCGAAAATCCCTTTACTAAAAGGTGAAGTATTTCGTATTCTCTATTTGTAAGTAGCTCTTTTATATATGAATCATTGGGCGGCATAAAATGGATTGAATTATCCTTAAGAAACTTGTATTCTTTTATCAATTCATTCGTAAAGCGATTGTCTACCATGAATTGTCCACCCTGCACTAGCTTAACAGTATTCACTAAATATGCCTCGTCAACATCTGTTAAACAAATACCTTTTACTCCTACTTTCAATAAACGATCTATTTCATAAAAGTCTAAAGAGTTTTTAATGGTAATAATTTTCGAAGAATCATCATGTAACATAATATTTCTTGCATACTTTACCATTTCTTCTCCCGAAACTTGAGTTATAAGAATTGAATTACTTACTTCCTGGAAAGAAAAACTATCTTCTAAATTAATTTTAATAGCATTTATTCTATTAAATTCTAATATTGTACGAATACCCGCAACGAATAGCGAATTTTCAACAAAAATAACAGTATTATTATTTCTTGGATGATTTGGAACTAATTTTGCTAACATTACTGCCACCTCCAATTTGCAAATTTTTTATAGCAACATTTGTATTGTACATATTTGAATTGATTAAATAAATTTAATATTTTTGAAATTAAAGTTAAGTACTTCTTAAACAAAAGATTATTGTTATTAAAATTTAAACTAAATCGTTAAAATAAAGGATTTAAAAACTTACGGTCTTATATTATGATATCTATGTACAGATATTTTTTTATTACTATAATTTTCCCAAGGAAATATTTTACTTTGCACCGTTTCAACTTATTGCTTTTTTAGTAAAAAGAGATTACTTACAAAATTCAAGAATTATTTTAATAATATAAATTTAACTATGCACAAGATTTTCCAGTAAAAAAGGTGTATCATTGAACTGTTTTCATATCTTAAGTGTTCCTTCATACTGTATCCACAATATAATTTTATTAGCTCCTCAAATTAATGAAATTACAAATTTTAACCAACGATGTCCACTTTCTTTTAAGTTTTTATGTTCTTAAATTACTACATGTATTAGAATTTTTTATTATTAGGAGATTACTATGAATTTCGAACAATTAGAGTATATTGTTTATGTAGCAAATGAAAAATCAATATCTAAAGCTGCCGAAAGGTTATATATCTCTACATCAGCTATAAGCCAATCTATTTCACAACTAGAAAGAGAATTAAATATAACAATATTTAATCGTTCAAGGATAGGAACTACTCCTACACCTGAAGGAAATATTGTAATAATGAAAGCAATGAATATATTATCGAATATTAAGCAATTAAATGAGGAACTTTTTAACTTAAATATTAAAAAAGAAAAACAGTTAAAAATCGTTGCAGCAACAGCATTTTTTGATATTTTTCAAGAAGCAGTAACAAACTTCAATATAGAAAATCCTCAAATCTCCATTGACGTTGAGGAAATGCTCCAAGAGCAGTTACTAAAAAGTTTTAATCCAGATCGTTACGATGTTGGTTTCCTACCAATCGAGAAAGAAGAATTAGATAAATATCCAAAATTGGGTAAAAAGTTAATCAGTAGAGCTAGAGTAGGTATAGTAGTTGGAAAGAATTCAAAATTATTCAATTATGAATATGTAACACCTGCAGATTTAAATAATGAGAAAATAGTAATATTAAAAAATACAAAAAATGGCATAGTAAAAAAGTTTTCAAAATGTATTTCTAATCATATTATCTTAACTACAAATAATCCTAGACTATTATTAAACGTCGTTAAGGAAAGTGCTGGTTTTTCTTTTATCCATGAGTTTACAGTAAAAAACTACCCAACATTTCGTAATGATGAACTCAAGGTAATACCGATTACATATACTGATGAAACGAATTACATCTATCAGGATATATGGGCTATTTATTCGCAAGAACATGGATTATCAAGTTCATCCAGTGAGATTATTAAACACATATTATTTCAGTTAAATAAATAATGAAAAGGAATAGGAACAATCCATCTAAAGGCTTTCTATTCCTTTTTCATATTATTCATAAGTAACAAATGCAATCTGAACAGATATAATTTATAATAAATAAAAAGTTTTCATGATTTCTTTAGGAGGTGATCTATTATGACATATACTGTTAGTTTGTCAGATAAATCAACATCCCATGCAAAGCCTAGATTTAGAAAGGCGATACTTTGCATGGGTAGGTTTCACTAATCGCCCAAGTAAGCAGTTCTGATTCAACGGCTTTGCACCTTATTTACTAAATAAGAATAAGGGGCTGGCAAAGATGGCATATATAAAAGCAACTGCTATTTTACCTGAAAAGTTATTATTGGAAATACAAAAATACGTACAGGGAGAAACACTTTATATTCCAAAATCTGAAAAAGTTCACAAAAAATGGGGCTCACGTTCAGGTACAAGAAAGCTAATTGATAATCGAAATAAAGCGATTAAAGAATCGTTTAAAAATGGTCAAACAATTGAGCAATTAGCGAAAGAATATTTTCTCTCAATCGAAACGATAAAAAAAATTGTATATACTAAATAAATCAAAAAACACTGATTAATATCAGTGTTTTTTTTTCAGAGTGTTGAAATATAAAACGGTCTATTTGGAAAATACTATTAAGTGAACATTATTGTTGTTAAAATTCATTTTTTGATAATCTAATAATGATTTGAAATGTTAATGTGTTTCAGCAATATTATTAAACCAACAAATGATTAGTTTATAAGTTGAAGTTCAAACTTAATTGATATACAAACAGATTAATAAACTGTTATTCTACGCTGAGTAAAGGATATTAAATTAGCTTTTTATCATTAACATTTTTTGATGAAAAAGTTGATTGGAGCGGAGGGGTGCTCGACTCCTATGGGAGATGCGGGAAGGCTGAGACCCCACAGGAACGAACGTGACGAGGAGGCTCAGGTCTCGCCCCATGGAAAGCGAGCACCCTGTAGTGGAAATCAACCACGCAGGCTCCTTTTACGAAAATTTGATAATTTATTGACAAGATTGTTTTTTATGGCAACTTTGTTTCTTACATAAACTCAACATATATAAATTCACTTTTTTGATGTAAATTAAAGATGTTAAGTTATCAATCGAACTTTCCTCTCAAATTAGGAGTGATATAAATGAAACCTTTTATTAGAACAGAACAATATAATTTTATTAAACATCAACTTCAAGTCTTAACAAATGGACATTCTACAGTAAATGATAAAACTGTGTTAAATGCTTTACATTCACTAGTTAATGATAAAATTCTAAGTTTATTTCATGAACTAACTGAAGATCAACAGATACTCTTCAGTCCAGTTAGCACAATTAAAAATTCTGATCAAGCAGATGTTTTACTGAACAGACTAAAGCCTTATATAATTCCTTTTAAAGAAGTATCAGAACAATCCATCAAAAAGCTATTTCCTAAAGCAAAAAAATTAAAGCTTCCCTTATTAGAAAATATCGATTTAGTTGAGATAACATATATTGGATGGGATGACTTAGGCTCTAATTCAAAGTTTATTGTCACATATTTAAATGACAAACTAATTGGTTTACAAGGTACTTTTAATCCTATGAAAAAAAGAGGCAACTGTACAATATGTAATAAATACGGTGACTTAGGATTATTCATGACAAAAACAAAAGGAAAAATTGAAGGTACTTTTACACAAAGAGGAAATTACATTTGCAAAGATAGCCAAGTATGTAATCAAAATATTATGTCGCTAGATAAACTGTATGATTTTATAATGTTGGTTAAATAGTAAAAGCTAAAAAATCGCTTAGTGCTAAAAACTAAGCGATTTTTCTTTTATTTATCATTTATTCTACGTTAGTATCTGTTGATTTCTTTTTAGATAGAAACCAGCCACCTAAAGCGATTAATAGCATGACTGACCAGAAAATCGTATTCCAGATTGGTCCTTCAACGAAATGATGTGAAATAATGTGTAGAGAAGGATGCGCCAAAGTATGCATTAGTAGTTTAACCCCTACCCATCCAACTAAAAGCATAGCTGCTGTTTCTAATCTTGGACGTGTTGTCAGTAATTTAACAAAAATACCTGCCGCAAAGCGAATAACGATTAAACCCGCAATAGCTCCAATAACAATGATTATAAATTTAGCACCATCCATGCCACCTATATTACCCATTTTTGAATTAGGCAGATCAATTACTAGCGCTACTGCTGCTAAAATAGAATCAATCGCAAATGCAATATCTGCTAATGATATTTGAGCAACTGTCATACCAAAGCTTTTTCCTTTTTTTCCTTTATCATCATCATGCTTTTTAAATAAATGCTTTAATGCTATGAAAATTAAATAAGCCGCTCCGATTGCTTGAACCTGCCATACATTAAAAAGAAATGAAATAATAAAAATGGCACCGATTCGAAAAATAAAAGCTAAAAGTAAACCAATATTTATCGCTTTCTTTTGTTGTTCCTCAGGTAAATGTTTTGCCATAACAGCAAGTACTAGTGCATTATCGGCCGATAATAAACCCTCTAATAAAATTAGAATAATTAATACCCAACCGTACTCTAATAACAAAGATAGTTCCATTTTTTCCCCCTATTTAATTTAATTTTAACTTATTTTTAACCACTTTTTAATTATATTCCCTTTTTTATAAATTACTTATCCAAATTATTGAATATTCTAGTACAATTTTCACCATTTACACTTTTATCAGCTTAAAATTAGTTGACTTAGTCAACTTTTTTCATTTATATTATTAGTAATCTAAAATTTCAGAATATTAAAGGTGGGAAAAATATGAATCATGTTGAAAAAATACGCAAATTTAACAGACATTATGCTAATGTATTGGGAAAAATTGATCAAGAAATCTATAATCATCCTTTTCCATTAACCGAAGCCAGAATCATTACAGAAATCAACGAAAACCACGGATGTACTGCCACAGATATTATCGAAAAACTCGGTATTGATCGTGGTTATTTAAGTCGCATTATTCAACGATTCGATGAAGAAAACATCATTTCAAAAATCCAATCTCCTGAAGATAAACGTCAATATACTCTTCATTTAACAGCAAAAGGAAACGAAATCTATAATAAATTGGTTAATGATGCGAACATTGGAGTAGAAAGTATGATTCAAAGCCTTTCTACTCCTGAAGTAAAAGAGCTAGTAAAATCAATGGAAACAATTGAATCCATTTTCTCATTAAATCAAGCACCTATTCCTGAAATATCAATTCGACCATTTAAACCTGGCGATGTTGGGTATGTAGCACATATTCATGGAAAGATTTATAGTACAACCCACCAATTTGGATGTGTATTTGAATATTATGTAATGAAAGGGTTAAGCGAATTTTTATTGAATTCTAACGGGGGCGAACTTTGGGTCGCAGAAGTAAATGGAGAAATCGTCGGATCAATTGCTATTACGAAGACAAATGAGTCAGTAGCACAGCTTAGATGGTTTGTATTAGATGAAAAATACCAAGGATTAGGTATCGGGAAAAAGCTAATCGAAACAGCACTCAACTTCTGTAAGGAAAATCAATTTGAACATGTATTTTTATGGACTGTAAGCACATTAGAGACCGCACGTTATCTTTATAAAAAATATAACTTTACTTTAACTGAAGAGAAACCTAACTTCGAATGGACTGGATCTGAGTTAATTGAGGAAAGATGGGATTTAGTACTTTCATAAAAAAGTAATGATTATAGAAGATTTTAAGAGATAACTTTTAGATTTTAAGACGGAGAAAATAATGAAAAACAAATTGATAAAGAATATAAAAATATTTTCAACCATTACGGGGGTTTTAACAGTTATATCTTTAGCTGGTTATTATACTCTAGATTATTTATTTAGAGATATGTGTGGAAACGAAATTACTCATAAAGAAGTTTCTCCTAAAGGTGATAAGGTAGCTTATATTTTCGAAAGAAATTGTGGTGCTACAACTGGATATTCGTATCATCTATCTATAATGGATTCAGATCAGAAGCTAACGAATAAATCAGGAAATACATTTGTTTCAGAAGATTTATTTAAAATAAATTGGATAAATAATAAGAAAATACAAGTTAATTATCCAAAGTCCACTAAGACGTATGAAATGGATCAACACGTAAACGGAACTAAAATTGTATATGTAGGAAAATAATTCTATTTTTCCAATAATAAAAGAGCATCGATTAAGATGCTCTTTCTAATTATGTTGCCTAATCTACACAAAACCTAAATCTTTTCTTTATCAAACCAATGAAATGCTTGCGCTACCGTTATAAATTCAACACTATTATTTTTTAAAGAAGTATTTTCTGTTGTTGCATTAATTGACTTATATTGATCGTATTCCTTCAAGTCTTCTCTGCGATCCTTCGCATATCATCATTTGGTTCAATTGCCAAAACGTTTAGCTTTTTTTCAAGTAATAGCTTCGTTAAAATACCCGTATCTGAACCAATAACACTCCCCTCATTTAAATGATTTTCTGAGAGTAAATAATTTATATATTCATTCGGATATTTGGACGAAATTTCGAATATAGATCTGCCTTACTAGAAAAGTTTTGAATCAATACAAAACACCTTCTTAAAAATGTTTTTTGGGTTAAATTTGATGGGCATGAAGTCTAGCAAAAATTCCATCTTCCTGTGATAGTAGTTCCTTATGAGTACCATCTTCAGCAATTCCTTCTTCAGTGATTACTAAAATTCGATCCGCTTTTTTAATTGTGCCTAATCGATGGGCAATAACTAATGTTGTTCGATCTTTTGATAAATCATTCAATGCCTCTTGAATAATTGCTTCTGTCTCTGTATCTAATGCTGAGGTAGCCTCATCTAATATTAGGATTGGTGGATTTTTCAAAAACATTCTAGCAATTGCTAATCGTTGTTTTTGTCCTCCAGAAAGCTTTAATCCTCTTTCACCAATTTGAGTTTCATAACCATCAGGCAATGAAGCAATTAAATCAGTTAAGTGGGCTTTTCTAGCTGCTTCTTCTATTTCTTCATCAGTTGCATTTAACTTACCGTAAGCTATATTTTCTTTTAATGTACCTGTAAATAAAAAGACATCCTGTTGTACGATTCCGATATTTGATCGCAATGATTCTTTTGTCATGTTTCGAATATCAATTCCATCAATTGTGATCGCACCGTCTAAAACATCATAAAATCTTGGAATTAATGAGCAGATTGTTGTTTTCCCAGCTCCTGAAGGGCCTACAAAGGCAATTGTTATACCGGCCTCAATTGAGAAGGAAAGATCATTTAAGATTCTACGTTTGTTTTCATAACCAAAAGAAACATTTTTGAACTTAATATCCCCTACTAGATTAATTACTTCAATTGCATCAGGAGTATTTACAATATCCGGCTCATTATCAATCAATTCAGTAAATCGTTTAAAGCCCGCCATACCCTTTGGATATAATTCAAGTAATGCACTTATCTTATCGATCGGTTTAAATAAAATGTTTAAATATAAAATAAACGCTACTAATTCTCCATACGATAAAATTTTCGTAAAACTTAACCAAGCTCCAAAAACTAGAATAACAAGTGTCATTAATCGAGTAGATGCATAGATTCCTAGTAAATTCACGCTCATTACTTTATAAGCTTTTAGTTTCGTTTTACGGAAGTATTGGTTATTTTTATTAAATCGTTTCATTTCATATTGTTCATTCGTAAAAGATTGAACTACCCTCACGCCTGAAACACTATCTTCAACTTGGGCATTTACATTCGCAATATTTCCATACATTTTACTCCATGAATTATTCATTTTCATGTTTGAGTAGGAAATCAACCAAATTAAAAATGGAACGATTATGATTGCTACTAATGCAAGCTTCACATTAATTGCTAGCATAATCCAAAATGCCCCAATGAAGGTCATAATTGCAATAAATAAATCCTCTGGACCATGGTGCGCTAATTCACCAATATCCATTAAATCATTTGTTATACGGCTCATTATATGACCAGTCTTTGTATTATCAAAGAAACGAAAAGATTGACGTTGTACGTGATTAAATAACTCACGACGCATATCAGTCTCAATATTAATACCAAGTTTATGGCCCCAATAATTTACAACAAATTGCATTCCAGAACTTACTAAATAAAGTAGTAAAAGGCCGATACTGATCGAGATAATTTTACTCCAATTCCCCTCCGGTAGCAGTTTATCAATAAACCAAGACACTGCTAAAGGAAATCCAAGCTCCATTAGCCCTACTAATATTGCACAGAAAAAGTCTATATAGAATAGCTTTTTGTGCGGGCGATAATAACTAAAAAAACGTTTAATCAAAATACAGCACCTCGAGTTCTATTGAATTTCTAGTTTGTTAGATGTTAATACCTTACCACATGTGATTTAAGTGTGCTATTATTTCAGAATTTTCCAACTAACAACAAAAATATCGCAAAACTGAATATCTATAAACAAGTATAAAAGACAAATTGTCTCATATTTTAATAAAGTATGTACTAATTCATTTATCTTTTAAAATGTCGAATTGTGCTTTTAAATATTTTGTAAATTCTAAATAAAATGTATTTTATTTTCAAGATTAGTGTGTTACGATTCAACTTGTGCGTTACTGGATATTTTTACCATAAAGGGGGATAACTTGAATGTCGTGGTTTACAAAATGGGCCTTTAATAATAAAGCCGCCATTACCTTTTTATCAGTTCTCATTTTATTAATTGGAGTACTAAGTTACAAAAAGCTTCCAATGGAATTCCTACCTGCTGCAGACCAACCAATTGTTTCTGTCATTGTTATGGGCCAAGGTACTGATTCGAAAACAATGGAGGATCAAGTAACTACTCCGATTGAAAGTGCTGTCTCTGGTGTGAAGGGTAAAAGTCATATTTATTCAAGCACAAGCAATGGTTTTTCAAAAATTGATGTATATTATGAATCAGGAACAAATATGAAGGACGCTAAACAAGAAGTCCAAGAATCTTTAAATAAAGTCACACTACCTCAAAATGTTAGTAAACCTACAATTGTTCAATTAAACACTTCCATGATCCCTATCGCAGATGTTGCAATCACTTTCGAGGATGGTTTAAGTCCGAATAATATTGATTTTGCAAACAAAAAAGTTATTCCATATTTTAAAGACATAAAAGGCGTAGCTGACGTTCAAACATACGGTACAGAAAAATCTTTTGTTTCTGTAAAAATCGATAATGCGAAGCTCACGGAGAATAAAGTATCACTAGAAACTGTAATGGGTATTATTCGCGGCCAAAATTCTGCAGTTTCAGTTGGCGAAGGTATTATAAATGATAAAACTAGTAATATTAAAGTTGTTGGGAATTTAGACAATATAGACAAAGTAAAGAGTCTTATGGTCGCTGATCATGTTAAATTAGCTGATATTGCAACTGTTGAAGTGAAAAAGCCAGCAAACAATTTAACAAGAATCAACGGAAAAGACGGTTTATTATTAATCGTCACGAAGGATAGTAATTCTAATGCAGTTAGTATTACTAAGGATGTAAGAGAAGCTACAAAACAATTAAATAAAAAATATAAAAATATGAATTCAGATGTCATGGTCGCAACATCAGATATGGTTAAAACTTCTGTACATGCAATGATTAAGGAAGTTTTACTTGGTGCATTATTTGCTACGATTGTCATCATGTTATTCTTAAGAAATGTACGTTCAACACTAATTACCATTGTTTCAATTCCGCTATCGCTATGTTTAACATTATTTTTACTTGCAGAGTCTGGCATTACACTGAATGTTTTAACACTCGGTGGAGTAGCTGTAGCAGTTGGACGATTAGTTGATGATAGTATTGTAGTTATTGAGAATATTTTTAGAAAAACTCAATCAGAGAAATTTTCAGTCCAAATGATTATTGACGCTACAAAAGAAGTCGGTAGTGCAATCACAGCCTCTACTCTGACGACTGTTGCTGTATTTCTGCCAATAGGAATTATTAGCACAGGGCTTAAAGATTTCATGCTTCCATTTGCTTTAACTATTACTTACTCTTTATTAGCTTCACTATTTGTCGCACTGACCGTCGTTCCATTATTAAGTGCATTCTTCCTTAAAAAGGCTAAGTTAAAAGCCCATAATCCTTCAATACGATATAAAAAAGTTCTTACTTGGTCATTGAATCATAAATGGGTAATTGTAGTCGTTTCATTTTTATTATTTGTCGGCTCAATTGGTACTTATTTCGCTATGCCAAAAGGTGCAACAGATAATTCTTCTTCAGATTTTGTTCAAACAACTTTAACGTATCCGAGTGATACACCGGTTGAAAAAGTTAAAGAAAATACACTTAAATTAGAAAAGTATATTCTTGAACAAAAAGGTATAAAAGGAGTTTACACTCAATTAGGTAGTACAGCTGACGCTGCAAAATATGGGGATGTCCGCTCTTCTACCCAAACAGTCTATTTAATTACATTAGATGATAAAAAACTTACTGATCAAGTCGTAAAAAAAATCAATACGCAAAAATCTAACTATGCGGATGCAGAATTAAGTACGATGGCATCTAGTTTATTTGGGGGTTCTAAAACCCAAATTACGATCGATGTTGTCGGAAATAATTTAAATGATTTAGAGAATACCGCAAGTGAAATTAAAAATAAGATTAAAAATATTGATGGAGTTAAGAAGGTAACAACAAATGAGGAAGATAAAAAAACTGTTTATTCATTAGAGGTTGACCCTTCAAAAGGTAATGCTGAGCAACTATCGCAACAATTATTTGTTATGTTGAATCGAACTCCACTTGGAACAGTTACAATTGATCAACAACCAACTGATGTTTATCTTGAACCAATATTAGAACCTAAAGCTCCTGAGGATATAAAATCAGTACCGATACTGACTAAAACTGGAATGATTCCAGTATCATCAGTAGCTACATTAAAGGTAGAAGAAAAGTCTACTAATCTATATCATAAAGATGGCGATCCGTATTTAAGTATATCTGCCGAAGTAAAACCAGATAAACTTTCAAAAATTAATGCAGATTTAAATAAAGTTATTTTTGGAGATAAAAAATCAAAAGGCATGAAAATTGCCGATGGTGTAAATGTATACATTGGCGGTGCCCTTGCACAACAATCACAAGATTTCTCAGATCTATATATGATCATGCTTGTCTCAATCGGATTAGTTTTCCTAATCATGATTATTACATTTAAAACATTCCGTGCACCAATTGCTATACTATGTTCTTTACCTTTAGCGGCGATTGGAGCTGTGCTTGGATTAATTATAAGTCGTATATCCGTTGAACCAACAGCACTATTAGGAGCACTGATGCTCATCGGGATTGTCGTGACAAACGCAATTGTATTACTAGATCGAGTAAAACAAAAAGAAAAACAAATGATTCTTCGTGAAGCAATTATCGATGCTGCAGTAACTCGTATTCGACCAATTCTCATGACGGCTGTTGCTACAATTTGCGCAATGCTACCTTTACTATTCAAAAAAGCCGAAACCGGTAGCCTAGTATCCCAAAGCCTTGCAGTTGTAGTAATTGGAGGATTAACTGTTTCAACATTATTAACACTAATTGTCATCCCTGTTATTTATGAGTTACTTTATTTTAGAAAATCTAGAAAGCAGCGTAGACAGCAAGATACTAATAAGCCAGTAAGTTTGTAAATAATAAGGGATATCTCGATGTTTTTGAGATATCCCATTTTTTTGTTTAGAAATGAGTCACAAACACTTTGCGAACTTAATTCAAATAAAAACAAAAACACAAGGAAAATGAATTAACCTTGTGTTTCTTGTTTTTTCCCCATCAACTTCCTGGAGGTTTTGGATCATCTTCCTTCTTATTGGATGCGTAAATTTCATTGTTTGACGAATGATGACTTTGAATAGTATTTATTCCTACACTCACCAGAACAGTGATAATTAGGGAAAGTGCGATAAGTTTAATTTTCTTTTTCATCTGTGAACTCCTGTATTATGTGTCTTCTTCATTTGATGTAAACTGATTTGTAAATACTTATTAGCTAAAAGTGGATCACCTTGTCTTTGGTAATACTCGGCAATTCGTTCACTGTATTCATAAACCTTCATTCGATTACCGTGTTTCTCCATAATTGGTAAGCCGTCTGCCATTAAATACCGAATTAGTGCATTCTCTTCATTTTTTGCTTCAAAATATAATACTCGTAATTTCACATATTCTAATCTTGTTGTATCTTCGAATGACTCTAGTTCATTTTCTAACATATTCACAACTTGTTCATTTTTTTGTAGCTTTAGCAAATGAGTAGCAATATTTCCTAATGTAAGGTAATAACTCTCAGTATATTTCTCTATTAACGCAAGTGATTTATAATAACACTCCAACGCTTTTTCTGAAAAATTTTGAGTACCATATAAAAAACCTAAATTATGCCATGCCATTTCTTCAATTGTTGTGTTTTGAATTAATTCTGCATCATCTAGTATTTCTTTTAATAAATTTTCTGCTCTTTCATATTCACCTGTTTCAGTTAAATGGATTGATAAAATTGTTTTCACATCTAACATTCTAATAATATTATTCCTTTTTTTGAAAACTTCTAGAGCTTTATTACCGAAATAGATTGCTAATGCAGATTGTCCTAATCTACAATGCATTAATGATTTTAAATAATAATATTCAGTTATGTCATCCCGGTACAATTTTCTTAAATCTTTTACTTCTTCTAGTAAGTCTAAAGATTTAATAAAATTATTCCTTTTATGATTAAAAATTGCATTTAATACATTCCAAACAAATAGTTCAAACTCAGAAAACATCTTCGTATTTTGACCTATTTTTTCAATTAATTGCTCTGCCAAATCGACCTGATTTAAAAATAAAGTATACCTTAGCATGTATAATTCATATACATAAAGCAATTCCGTATACTGGACGAACTCCTTATATTCCGTGAGGTGTTGATAGAGTGTATTTGCTTTTTTATGATGCAGTCGTTCAATTGCGTCATAGAACTCCTGTAGTTTTATTTTAATATGATTAACTTTATTTTTTTCATCTTCAACTGATATACCTAACTTCATACACAATAACTTTAAAGTTTCGACATTAACCTCTTTTGAGTTGTTCTCAATCTTACTTAAATGAGAAATTGAACAAATTCCATCACATAGTTGCTCTTGTGTCATCTGTTGTTTTTTTCGATGGTAATTAATAATTTTTCCAATTTTCATAGGTATTTTCCTTAAATATTATTTTAATATTGTTAATATTCATTATAGTGTAAAACTACTCCTATTTCATCTTACATTTTTTCCCATGATTATAAAACTCTAATTATATATATACCAAAAAAAGCATAGAGTCTAATTCAGACTCTATGCTTTTAATTAAATTATCCTATAATAAAACAACCTCTTTTGGTAGTTTAACAGTAGATAAAATTAGCGTCTCCTTTACTCGATCTTTAGCATAAGAAGAATTATTTAGTATCTCGTGATCAAGATAACCAGGATGACACATGACTTCAACAGATTGACCGTCCTGAACCCGTGTTAATATCTTTTCAAAATAGTCATCCGTTACTCCTTCCCCGTAGAAATCATGAAGAAAAACATCCGTAAAAGGAGCGACTCCTTGTAAAGCATTTTCAGAAATGCGTCTCGCACTTAAATTATATTTTTGAGCTAACTTCTGTACGACTGGTAAAAACTCAGGTACAGTATGAACATGGTGGTGGCTATCAAAATGGGTTGGTTTTAGTCCCGATTCTAAGAATCTTTCTATTTGTGCAGTCCATTCTCTTTCTAATTCTTCTAGCGATATATTTTTATCTTCAAAGAACTCATGTCTACTTTTAAAATTACCATTTTCATTAACAAGTGTTGGCACATCATTTAAAAGTGGCTTTCCACAAGTTAAAACAAGATGGATTCCTACTTGAAGGCTAGGATTTTCTTTTGCTAGTTCTACTGCGTGACTTACGCCGGGCATATTCATCATCATCGTAGCTGAGTTAACAACTCCATTTTTATGTGCATCAATTATTCCATAATTAATTCCTCTTGAATAACCAAAATCGTCTGCATTCACAATTAATTTAATCATTTAACTTTCACCTCTTTAAAAAATTGAGGTAAATATTTTTTATGTGCTTCTAGCATTTCATCAACAATTTCCTTAGCAACTTTATCTGATGCAACTAACGGGTTAATCGTTAACGCTAGAATGGCCAGATCATAATCACCTGTTACCGCTGCTTCACAAGCTACTCTTTCAAATGATTTGATTTGTTGAACGAGGCCTCTTACAGATACCGGTAGATCCCCCATTACGATTGGTTTTGGCCCATCCTTTGTGATGACACAGCTAACCTCTACTGCTGAATCATTAGGAATACTAGCAATCGAACCATTATTCATTGTATTAACTGGTTGAATATCACCTTTATCATTATAAATAGAAGAAATTAAGCGAACCGCTGCGTCACTATAATAAGCCCCGCCTCGTTTTTCGAGCTGAGGTGGTTTGATTGATAGATTTGGATCTTTATAAAGTTCAAAAAGATCATTCTCTAATTTTTTAACAACTTCTGCGCGAGTCCCTACAGTTTCAGCATTTTTAATATCCTTTTCAACCATCTCACGAGTTTTATAATAATAGTTATGATATGGACAAGGAAGTGCGTTTAAAGCACGAAGAAACTCAGGTTCCCATCCATATCCTTGAATATTCTTAACAAAACTAGAGTTTTCCGGATTCGTTAATAATTCAATAACTTGATCTTTTACACTTTCACCGTCAACAAACACATCTAACCCATAAACCATATGATTTAATCCAGCAAAATCAATCCGTACACGAGAATGCTCAACATTTAATAATTTGGCAATTCCCATTTCCATTCCAATTGGGACATTACATAAACCAACTACTTTTCGATGGTCGGTGTAACGAAGTACCGCCTCAGTAACCATACCAGCAGGATTTGTAAAATTAACTAACCACGCGTTTGGACATAAATCCCTCATATCTTTTACAATATCTAAAATTACTGGAATTGTTCGCAAACCTTTAAATAACCCTCCTGGTCCATTTGTTTCTTGACCAAGTACACCATATTTTAAAGGTATTCTTTCATCCTTTGCCCTCGCATCTAACAAACCAACGCGGAATTGAGTAGTAACAAAGTCAGCATCTTTAAGTGCCTCTTTTCGATCAAGTGTCAAATGAACTTCTACAGGAAGACCTGCCTTTTGAAACATTCGTTTTGCTAATTGACCAACTATCTCTAATTTCTCTTTGCCTTCCTCAACATCTACAAGCCATAGCTCTCGTAATGGAAGCTCATTGTACCGCTTAATAAAACCTTCTACTAACTCTGGAGTATAACTAGAGCCTCCACCAATTGTCGCAATTTTGATTGATTTTCCCATCCTATGTACCCCTCCCTTTATTGGTTGCTTACCTCTTGCCGCAGTTCAATAATCTCCCTTGCTAAATCTTTAAGGGTCATTGCTGTCATTAAATGATCTTGTGCATGAATTAATAGAATTGGTGTATCAAAATCTTCTCCACCAGCCTCTGCCTGAATCAATTGAGTTTGAAAGCGATGTGCTTGACTAAACTCGCGATCTGCCTCTGCAAGCTTCTCAAAAGCTAGCTCAAAATTTTTTTCTTTTGCTGCATAGATTCCCTCCATTGAAAGACTTCTAGCATTTCCACTATGCAAGATTAACTGAAAGGAAAGGTTGTACAATTCTTCTTTTGTCACTAGAATCACACCCTTTACAAGAATTTAAGAAAACAATACCAAGAGCCTGCCTATAGGCAAGCTTCCAGTGTGTTTACGCAAAATCAAAACTCTGAGAACCCAGACTAATTGAAAGCGCTTGTCTTTCGAGGCGCGAAGTCTGATGAGGAGCGGAGTTACTATTAGCGGTAATGAGCATCCTCAGCAGACGAAGCAACGAAGCAACGAAGAAGCGAGCGCTTAGCGGGTAGTCTGGGCAAGCCCCTCTTTGCATTTCTTATTTTGGTGAGCCTTGTTCAGTTTGTAAATTTTGTTTATCCCACATTCTAAAGAATGGGAAGTAAATTAAGAATGCTACAACAAGGTTAATCAATTGCATTGCAGAACCTCTCCAGTTACCCCCAGTTGCTAGCCAACCGCCGATAATTGGTGGAGTCGTCCAAGGAATTGCAATACCATGTGTTTTTGGAGCAAATCCCGTTTTCATTCCTATATATGTGGTTACAACAAGTACTAATGGAGTTAGAATAAATGGAACTAAAAGCAATGGATTCATTACTACAGGCGCACCGAACGTAATTGGTTCATTAATATTGAAAATACCAGGTCCAATCGATAGCCTTCCTAGTTGTTTTGCATGCTGACTCTTTGCAAATAATAGCATCATAAGTGCAAAACAAAATGTTGCACCAGAACCACCCATGTAGATGAAGATATCAAAGAATTGTTGTGTAACGACATTTGGCATTGCATGATGAGCTTGAAGTGCTAAACGGTTTGCATCAGTTGCTGCTAGCCATACTGGCCCCATTACACCACCAACAATTGCCGCACCGTGTAAACCAACTGACCACAATAATTGAATTAATAATACAGCAATTAACGCGCCAGCTAATGATCCACCAAGTCTACTAAGTGGATCTTGTAATAGATCCCCAACGACATTGTGTAAAGTTTCATAGTGTGTATGTTCAATTAATAAACGAATAATCCATACTAAAAGAATAACTAGAAATGCAGGGAATAATGCAACGAATGATTTACTTACACTAGGTGGTACACCATCCGGCATCTTAATAACAAAATTCCTTTGAATTACCCATCTATAAATTTCAGTTGAGAATAACGCGATTATAATAGCAACAAACAGACCCTTACTTCCTAAAAATGCCATAGGGAGTACTCCGCCTACTTTAATAGCAGCAGTTGCTCCATCTGGCGTAAACATTGTGAAGTATGGTGTTGATAAAATAAATGAAGCAATCGAAATCGCACCAGCATTCAATGCATCTACTTTATAATGTTCAGCGAGTCGATATGCAATACCAAATCCTGCAATGAGGGCCATTATATCAAATGAAGCACTTACAGGATAAAGCAGCTTTGTTTGCCAAGCTGCACCGAATGTTTTTGCCATAAAATCTGGATATCCGTCAAACGGTAAGAAGCCTAAGATTAAGAAAATCGAACCGACAATAATAAGAGGCAGTGTTAAAATAATTCCATCACGTAATGCTTGCAAGTGTTTTTGACCTGCAATTTTACCAGCAACAGGCATTACTTTCTCTTCTAACATTTGAGTAAAGTTGGCCATCACGAATCACCCCTATATGAAATTATGAACCTATTAAATCGATTGCAAATTTCAGGACCTCTGCTCCTTTACACATCCCGTAATGAACCGGATTGATGGCATCAACTGGTATTCCTTTTTGTAAACCTTCTTTTTTTAATTGTGGGAGTAGATACCTTACTTGGGGACCTACAAGTAATACATCTGCTTGATCAAGATGATTTTTAACATCACTAGCACTCACTGCCCAAATCCTTGCATCGATTCCTTCAGATTTTGCAGCAGCTTCCATTTTTGTAACTAATAAACTTGTAGACATACCGGCAGCACAACATAATAATATGTTCATTTAATCCCCCTTTCTCTCTAAAGGAAACGCTTACAATACAATTAAACTTCTACTAACAAGCAGACTCTACCCCTTACCTCTCTCCCTCTAGAATTTTAATCTCAAGAAATATATATTCGCCATTTTGGACATTAGGACAAATATAAAAAATATTTTTTTACTAATTGAACTCTATAAATTCCTACTCCTAAAGTCGCTTAAAATAAAGCTTTGTACAAGCCTAAAGTATGATAACTTGTCAGACTTAACTGGCAGGATTTTGCATTTAAACTATCTGAAAAAAGTCTCGTATTTGTAATAAATAATGCATGTATTTTAAACTAAAATGCTAGTTCCTACCATTTTTAAATCTAGTAAAAATGAAAAGGAAATGGTTCTAACTCAAACCATTTCCTTTTTTTATCTTCAATATTATTAGGAAAATCTTTAAAATTAAATAGAGGACTTAAGTTACATACTTAAGTCCTCATCGTTAAAAAAGTATGAGCTTCAGTCGTAGTTTTCGACTAAGACATTCAATTTTTTAATCTGTTCTTCTACACCAGTATCCGCATTCACGAATATTTGATATGTGTCATTACCTCGTGTTCCTACAAATTCATAGCAAAGTACTTCTTGATTCAGTTTATTTAAAATGATTGCTTGGCGCTCTTCCATTATTTTTAAATTTGAATTAATACTATTTCTCGCTTCTTCAACTGATATTTTCGGCTTTGGAATCGTTCGTTTTGTATATGCTGCCAAGTAATTTTTGGATGAAAATCCTACAATACTTCCGTCATCAAGAGCAATCTTCATTGTTACAGATTCAGGATAGATTCTTACACCGTCCTGTTTTGTTACGTATGTAAATACACCAATGGTATCATATTGTGAGCTTTCTGTTAGTTCCATATTGGAGAATTTATTACGTTCTAAAAATTTAAGCCCATTAATTGAAGCCTGATTTAAATCGATATTTTGCGCTTTAATATCACGACTATCAATAACCCAGACTGGATATCCTCCCTTTTCAGTAATATCCATATAAACTTCACTATTTGTTTTTGGTTCCCTAATTTCTAAGCTATAATACCGATCTTCTAATTTTTCACCTGTAAGACTAACTTTTATTTGTGCGGTACTATTTAATTCAAGAAACTTTTTCGCAATGTCCTTCGCTTGTTCTGTCGTTATTTTTTTGCCTTTTACATTCGAAAGGCTTGCACGATTTACTTTATAATTTGTCAGTGATGGGTCTGCATTTGCATCGGAATAGGTCATTACATTCCTTTCCACTGACTTGAATCCATCAATAATGACGTTATTTTTCGGATTTTGATCTTTTGCATAAGCAAGCTCTACATCCATCCAACGTAATTTATTCTCAAATACCATATGCTGAACTTTTCTAATCTCCCCTTGAATTTCAGCAGAGTTATCATATAACTTTTGCAGTGTTGCGTATTCATTTTGGGTCAATGGTTCCTTATCTAAATCTCTTACCGCAGTTCGATAACTAAAATCACCAATATTTGTTAGAAATTCTTCCGTCTTATTAACTGGTAATAGTCTCAAAGGAAGTTGCCCTACGTTAGATCTAGCTTGAGAAGTTAGTCCCCATACTTCAACTAGTGCTGGAGAGAGAGATGACTTTGATTTCATTGCTAAAGTATCGCCAATTTTATCATGTAATAAATCTAATTCATAAGTTAGTTCATGAAATGCCCGTTGATAGTTGTTTTCTGCCTGAATATTGATTTCGTTTTTAGCCTTATGCTCTGTATAACCCCAATATGATGTTCCGATAAGTCCAATTGCTAACACGCCTATTGCAGCTTCCTTAATCACTTAAAACACTCCTTTCTTATCGGCAAAATATATGTCTACCAATTTGTTTTATTTGTGGTCTGCTCCAAATCCAAGCACTTGTCGCTGTGTCTGGATTAAAATAATAAAGTGCACTTTCACTCGGATCCCAACCATTTACAGCGTCTAAAACAGCTTTTTTGGCCGTCTCATTTGGTGTTAAATAGATTTGTCCGTCAGATACAGCGGTAAATGCACCCGGCTCAAAAATAACACCTGATACTGTGTTTGGAAACGATGAATTGCTAACGCGATTCAGAATTACTGCAGCAACTGCTACTTGACCAATATAAGGTTCACCACGTGATTCACCATAAACTGCATTAGCCATTAGCTGAATATCATTTTGTGAATAACCATTTGGAACATTCGATCCAGCACCTGCATTTTCACCTTTTTCATATTTTGTAGCTTTTACGAGCATCGCTTTTGTCTTAGCTCCAACAACCCCATCGACAGGCATTCCGAAATTATTTTGGAAATTCCTAACCGCCCAATATGTGTTGTATCCAAACACCCCATCGACCTTGCTAGTGTAATAACCGTTGTATTTTAACCGAGTCTGTAATTCAATAACATCTTCTCCTGTAGCACCCATTTGAAGTACTTGGCTTGTAAACGCATTTACATTTTTAAGTTGAACATTACAAAAGAAACTAAAAAATACTATTAGTAATATTAAAGGACCTTTTAAGAAAACTAGTTTTCTCATCTCAAACCTCCTAAAGTATAATTATCCCTTTTTGTATTTTTTTCAAGAACCACCAATTTATGTAAATACTTTTGAAATCCAATAAGATTTCTTCCCAAAGCCTAAAAATAAGTCAGTTTTTTATCCAATAAAAAAGGGACCTTTTGGCCCCATTTTTACTTTCTATTAAAGGTTATACCTTCACCATATACTCGATCATAGATTACCCAATCCCAAATATCATTTGAATGATTTTGAAGTACCCAATCATACCATGAATGTTCAATCTGATCGTTTGTTAGAACTTTCATTAGAAGAGGTGCAATTTCGTAGGATTCTAATTTAAGATTTCCTTTTTCTAAAAATGGCTTCGAATAGTTTCTAATCTTATCCATTGTATTTTTGTCATTACTCCAAATCCACATCGGTGTTTCATTATACCAATCTTCTCCTTCAATCTTCTCCACTGGTGCTCCCCAATGCTCGTATGTTGCCTTTTTATCGCCAAATGTTGGACGATGGTCACCATAAAAAAGGACAATTGTAGGATTCTTACGTTTTTTTATTTCTTGCCATACTGAAACAAGAGAATTGCCGCTTTTATAAATACCACTTGCATAACTCTCCACTTTTCCTTTTAACTCTTCATCCATCGGTACTCCACTAACTTTCATGTTCTCTTCAGGAAAATGGCCTTTTCGCCAGTCAAAATGATTTTGCATTGTCACAAAAAATACAAATTGACTCCCTTTTTTATTAATTAATGATAATGCTTTTTTCGAGCTACACTCGTCTGATAAATAGGAACCAAATTTTTGGCAAGAAGATAAATCTGCCTCTGACAAGAACTGATTAAATCCTATGTTAGGATAAACTTCTTTTCGTTTGAAAAATGATGTTTTAAATGGATGAAGGGCTATTGTATCCATACCGAAGTGTCTAACATCATGAATGAAACTAGGTGAAAGTCTATTCCCCATTTTTCCTTCTTGGTACGGTGTCCGATCTTCGAATTTACGTTTTAATTTTAAACTAGTTAATACTTCAAACTCCTCGTTAGCCGTCCGTCCTCCAAATGTATTACTTATTAGAGTTCCATGAATACCTTCATTTATAGAGCGAAGAGGTGCGTTTGGATCAGTGTTCCATTTTAATTTCATGTCATCTAGCATACTGTATGCTTCACTTTGAATCACTAAAATATCTGGTAATTGTTTCGGTTTAGAAAGTGGTTTTAAAGAATTGATTTCTTTAATGACCTCATTTTTCACTTTATTAGATACTTTAGGTTCTTCGCGTTTGCTATTTACATAAGTTACTAAAAATGCTGGATACATACCATATCTTTCAACACTAGTCTCGTAATTCCAAGGAATATATTTTACATTTGAGTTTTTTACAAAATAAGCATAGCCTTCTTTAGATCCAAATGTAAAAAAGACCCCAAGTAATACGATTAGTAAAAAACGTAGACTATTTTTCCTTGCAGAAGCATTTCTCCATTTTTTATAGGCAAAGAAAGTCCCTAAAAAAAGAAATGTTAAGATTCCAATTAGCGCTCCCCATTTGAGAAGAAATGGAAGTTTTGAAAATTGTAAAAAAACGATTGGATCACGCAGGAAAAATAAGTCACTTGGATGAAAAGGCTCTCCAGTATATTTTATTTTTTCTGATAGTGCATATGAAAAAATCCCAATTGAACCTACAATCGTGATTAAAATCCACCAAACATTAAAGCCTAGAACAGAAAGTCCAATTACTAGTATTGAAACAACAACTGACACAATCATAAAGTTCCACTTAAAAAAATCCGTGATAATCCAATTCTGATAAAGATTCACATTGTTCTTCCACAAATAATTATGTGACCAAACAACAAGTAAATAGCTACAGACCAATCCGATTAGAATTGGTCCTAGCAAATTAAAACTCTTTTTAATCATAAAGAATCTACCCTTTACAAAATTATTATCATTAACTTTGTTTATTGTCGTTTTTACATTAATTTCTCATTTGGTAATGCTTCGTCAAGTTGGTTGAATTGTTGAATTAATTTCTCCGTAACTAAAGATTCAAACACTTTAGTAGCACCTTCAATATCGCCAATCTCTGATTTGTATTTCGTTTCAAATCTACTTAGAATACTGCCTTCTTCAAAAATTCCCCATATATTATTCCCACTACCTTTGTAATCGCTCAACTTAGAAGGTAAGTATGGATTAATATTTTTATAATCCTTCGTAAACGCATCATTAACAATTAGACAATCGAATTTTGTTGTAAAATTTAAAAACTCTAAAAAGTTAACATATGGGTTTACTTTTATATGCTTTTCAATCACTTCTCCCGAAAGTTCATTTGCAAGTGACTTTGGATCTGAAGTGAAAACATGAAGTTTAATTTTATCCCTTAATTCAGGTTTCGTTAATTTAAGTCCTTCAATTATTTCATTTAATTTCCTCGTTTGATAAAACGCTCCAAAGTAACCTAGATTTACTTTATTCTCATCAATTCTATATTTACTTGCCTTAACGTGATAATATTGCTTCGGTAATGTCGGTTGATTACAAATTCTAGCTTTATTTAATATGACTTCTTTCATTTCTTGCATTGGGAACATTTCTGACATGTATTTCAACTGATTTTCATTTGTAAAAACAATTTCATCTGCAAATGCATAAGCGATGTATTCACACCAAAAAAACATATTATTATTAAACGCTAGTGGGAATTTTTTTTTCTTTAAAAGAGCATTTACTTTTTTATAGAACCCTAAATCAATAATTGCTGACTTCCGCTCTTTTCCATGAATATCTAATAAGATTGGATCTGAGAATTCTGCAACCCATTTAACCTTTGGATTTTTTAATTTATATTCAAATGCTAAAAAGTGTGAAGCTGGCCAAAGTGCACGGCTATAAATTTTATGATATGTACCATTTTTTCTTTCTTTAAACTTTATTTCCTTAAGAGATTTGTTAATAAAGTCTTTCATTGATTTCCATTGTTTAAAACTACTAGCAGATGATATTTCCATCCGATTATTTATAAAACCATCGACCATTGCATTTTGTCGATAATCAATTTCCCTTACCTTCGACATATTATTATAAATTACATCTACCACTTCATTATTTTCGATAATACGCTTAGCCATTACAGTTCCACTTGTATCAACATATGGGGGAAAACAATAAGAAATAATTAAAGAACGCGTCTCTCCATTGTATAACTTAAAATAAGGAAAATAGACGAAACAGTGTTTATTTACTTCTTCAATTACTTTGTCTCTCAAATCATTGCTATTGTTTATATACCTGTCTATAAATCCGTATTGAGCGTGAATTTTTCCTTTAATGAATTGTTGAATAGTAGGACTATTCGTTTCTCCTAGTAAAACATCAAGATGTTTCATTACTTCCAAACGTTCTTTCACATTAAATTCAAATGAATTTTTACGTCTAGAAACTGAATTATCTCTTAAAACTCGATAATAAATTGCCTGTTCTTCTAATGGTACAATCTTTAAGTGAAAATGATGCAAAGCAAATAATTTAGTAAAAAACACTACATCTTCTCCACTTTTTAAACCGAGTTCGTAGCGTTGGATTTTTACTTTCTTTGTTGGTATTAATTTACAGGCATTCATTGTTAAAACACTATTTAAATCAGTATAAGTATAAACTTTAGTTTCTAACGCTTTTTTAATTTGGGAGTTAACAGGATTATTAGGATTACTATTCCCTTCTAGATCTACGTCCACAACTTGTGAAATGACAACAGATTCTTCATCAGCATGGTCGAATAGTTTTTCAAGAAAGTCAGGTGAAATGTAATCATCGTCATCCAAGAATGTAATGTATTTTTTTGATGCTTGTTGAATTCCCATATTTCTAGCAGCTGAAACACTAGCTTCTTCTGAATGAAGAATATTGAAATGATTAATATGATGTTCCTTAATGAAATTCATCAATATCTCTTCGGTAAGATCTTTTTCTCCATTGATAATAAAGATCACTTCAAAATATTTTGGTGATAAAGTTTGATTTTTCAATGATTCAATACATTTTTTTATCACTTTTTCACCTTTGTATGTCGGGATGATTACGCTAATTCCGTTTATTAATTTTTTAAAATGATATTCTGAAAATATTAAGTCTTCCGGGATTTCCTTATTCATTCGTTGGTAAATTTCGATCTTAATTTTTTCAATTTCCTCTAATCTTTGCTGAATTTCAAATTTGTTCAAAACTTACTCACCAACCTCTTAACTTTCTAAAAAGCCATCTTTTAGCTTTCCAATAAAACTGAATTAATCTGCCAAGCTTAGAGTGCATTACTTTTCGATAACGGTCTTCCATTATTTGAATTTCATTCTCTAGCTTTTCAATATACTTTATATTTTTATAATGCAGCTCTAACGCTGTTTCTTCATTAATTAATAAGGTTAAGAACTGTTCATAAAACTGAGACTCTATGTCCAAATTATTTAAATTCGATTTAAACTTGTTTAATTTTATAAACCAACTAGGTATTTCTAATTCATTCTCAATTGTTTCTGCATTTAATGAATGAGTTCTTGGATCGATTGTCATCTTGATGAGTCCTTCCTAATAGCTTGAATACTTTATAATATGCCCTAAAAAAGCAGTTTTTTTTCATGAAATGATGAATTAGAAAACATTTCTTAAGATAAAAAAAAGACAATCCCCTTATCGGTAAATTGTCTTATGGTACATATATTATTTTGCAATTAGATTTGGATTTGATTCTCCCTTTTAAATTTGCGAGTTACATCTTCATATACTCCTGAACCAAATAACACACCTATTAAAATTAAAATAAATCCGACTACTTGAGTTAAAACAATTTTTTCACCTAAAAATAATACCGCACCAATAAGTGAAAAGAATGGATTTAAATTTAAAAATATAGCCGCTTCTGTAGTGCCAACCGAGCCAAGAGCAAAATTATATAGCATATGCCCCATAGCTGTTGCAACAACTGCTGATGCAAAAAATACCGCCCAAATTCCTACTGAATGATGCACCATACTAGCCATTCCACCTGGCTCAAGTATTTGACTAATTCCGAATAATATAATTGAACCCATAACTAGCATATATCCAGTCATTAATCTTGGATCTAATGTTTTCGAAACTTTTTTAATTAAAACAAAGCTTGATGCTTGAGCTAAGATTGCTAAAAACACATAAAAATCTCCATGCGAAACGCCATGAAAACCTCCACCGCTCTGGAAAACAATAAAAGCAACACCTGCAAAACCAAATAAAACGCCTAAAATTCTAACAAAATTCATTACACTACCTAAAAAGAAAACCGACAATAAGGCTGTTAAAAGCGGCCCCATTCCAAGAATTAGGCCCCCGTTTGATGCTGAAGTTTGAGAAAGACCGATTGATAAAAAATAATGATGTGCAACTACATTCAATAGCATCGCAAAAAATACATAACCAAACTCTTTCTTAGTAAGCAACCGAACTTTTTTTATTAAAAATAAAATAATAAAAACACTTACTCCAGCAGTGAAAACACGGATAGCTGTCATCGTAACTGGCATAAAGTTCTCTACTAGAACCTTTGTTGCAATTACATTAAATCCCCATACCACCATAATACAAAATAAAATGATATAAATTTGTTGCTTCTTCAACTTCCCCACTTCTTTCTACTGGCCTAAATATAAAAAGAGGGAAATTTTCCCTCTTCAGACTGTTGACAAACGCTCGCTTTCTTCGTTACTTCGCCTGTCTGCGGTGCTCATTACCGTATAGGGTAACTCCGCTCCTCACCAGGCTTCGCGCCTCGAAAGACAAGCGCTTGCAATCAGTCTGACAATCAAGTTTTTAGTTCCCCTCTTTATTCAGAAAACTTTTAATTTACTTTTTCTAATATAGTAAATTTTTGAGATTTATTCAAAGTGTATGCTCAGATTCACTAAAAATATGTTTCTTGTTTTACTTAAAAATAAAATACTACCCTAGAAAAAGGTAGTATTCGCACTATAAAAAATATAAGAATATAATCAAGTACCACAGAAAGTCTGATAAGGACGATCCGGATCAGGAGGTAGTGTACAATAATTTATCTGTTCTTTCGATTCAGTAAAAGGATTAGAAAGTGCTTTAAGCAATTTCTCCATCACGCTATAATCTCCGTTCTCTACCGCTGCTTCTAAAGCTTCTTCTACGCGATGATTTCTTGGGATTACGGTCGGGTTGTTGTCCCGCATCAATTGAAGAGATGCTTCTTTTGATTCTGATTGTCTACTTAATCTCTCCTGCCACTGCTTCTCCCATTGTTTAAATTCAGATGATGTAAACAAAGGTAGTTCATCTTGATTACCATATGATAATGCTCTAAACGTATTCGTATAGTCTGCTTTATACTTTTCCATTATTTCAAGTAACTCATCAATTAATGACTTATCCTGTTCTTCTTCATTAAATATTCCTAATTTTCTCCTCATGCCTGCGATCCAATTATCAACATAAATAATAGGGTATTCTGAAATTGCATTCTGTGCTATTTCTAAGGCTTTTTCCTGATCATCATGCAATAAAGGTAATAATGTTTCAGCAAATCGTGCAAGATTCCAGCCAGCCATTTTTGGTTGATTTCCATATGCATAACGACCGCGGAGATCAATTGAGCTGAATACAGTTGCTGGATCGTACGCATCCATGAATGCACATGGACCATAGTCGATTGTTTCACCACTAATGGTCATATTGTCAGTGTTCATTACACCATGTATAAAACCAACTAATTGCCATTTGATAATTAAGGAAGCTTGGCGCTTAATGACCCCTTGGAGTAGTGATAGATATCGATTTGGATCATTTGATTCAATTTCCGGATAATGCCTTTGGATTGTATAATCAGCAAGTTCTTGAAGTTCATTCACACTACCCCATCTTGAAACATACTGAAACGTCCCAACACGAATATGACTAGCAGCAATTCGGGTCATAACTGCCCCAGGTAATCGAGTTTCACGCTGGATTTGTTCACCTGTCGTTACAACAGCAAGACTTCGTGTAGTTGGTATCCTTAATGCATGCATCGCCTCACTAATAATGTATTCGCGAAGCATTGGGCCGAGTGCTGCACGACCATCTCCACCTCGTGAATAAGGTGTTCTACCTGAACCTTTAAGTTGTACATCAAATCGCTCGTTTTTAGGAGTGATCTGTTCACCGAGTAATATTGCTCTCCCATCCCCTAGCATATTAAAGTGTGCAAACTGATGCCCTGCATATGCTTGGGCAAGTGGCAATCCACCTTCTGGCACTTGATTTCCGGCAAAAACATTTACACTTTCTTCGCTTTGAAGTGATTGAACATCTAGACCAAGTGATAAGGCCACTGGTTTATTTAGAACAACCAATTTCGGTGAACTTACCGGATTTAAGTCTTGTGTAGCAAAGAAGAATTCCGGTAAGTTTGAATAACTATTATCAAAATTCCATCCTGCATCATTTTTTATATTTCCCTGAGTCATCTTATCCCCCTTTTCCACTTTTTTCTTTTTAATTATTTACTCTCTACATATAACAAAAAAACCATAGATTTACTATGATTTTGTTTTCATGATCCATTCCTCAGGTTAGTGTCTACTCCACAACTTTAATATATTCCAACATTGAATGAAAAAGGCATAACTTCAAATTAACTCATATAACAAAAAAACGGCTACTCTACAGTAGCCGTTTCTACACGCTGTTGAAAAACAACCTTGTCAATTAAATTACCAAATTTTCGTAAAAGGAGTAGTGTGATGTTGATTTCCACTACAGGATGCTCGCTTTCCATGGNNCCTGCGGGGTCTCAGCCTTCCCGCTTATCCCATAGGAGTCGAGCACCCCTCCGTTCCAATCAACTTATTCATCAAAAAAAGTCTGCAATAAATCCTAATCAAATAGCCTTTACTTAGAGTAACCTAACAGTTGTTTATTAATCAGTTTGTAAGTCAATTAATATCGAACATTAATTAAACTAATCAATTGAATTTGTTTTTCTAAAAATTAGCTCATAATATTTTTAACTTCTAAAAAAAATTACTAGTGTTATTAGAATCATAAAATAGTTCAAACATATTAACATTTAAAACCATTAATAGATCATCCAAAAAATGATAATTTCATCATTAATAAATGTTCATTTAATGTCCGTTTTCCCTATTGACCATTTTATATTTCAACACTCTGAAAAAACGGCTACTCTACAGTAGCCGTTTCTAGTATCGTTTCCCGTTTAAAAGTACGGTTCAACTTGCTCGAAATTTTAAAATTCTTGTTTATCAACAATTTCTCTGTCTTGAACACTGCTTGATGTATTTACGATAAGTTTATTATAAATCTTATCACAAATCTTGATAGCACAATAGCCAAGTAATCCTCCAGAGGTATTTAGTATTAGATCATCTACATCAAAAATCCCTAGAGAAAAAATAACCTGAAAGCTTTCTATGCATAAACTAAAACTCAAAGAACTAATAAATACGCCTATGAATGACATCCCTCTATTTTTAGACAAGAGAACAAGAAACATTCCAAATGGGATGAATGCTACGATATTCCCAACCAAATTACTAAAATCAGGCCACGATGATAGACTCTTAATATTAATGAATATAGTTTTAAATGGGATAAGATTTCCCATTTTCAATTCGTTTATGAGATTAACAGGATTCCTAAGATTAGTCTGCAGTTGATACCAAAGAAAGGATAGATCTCTCCAGCGGAACTTAAATAGAATGACTCTTATTAATGCATACATATAAAAGACAAATAGTGCTGAAACAAAAATTTTGTTCATTAATTTTATTATTTTCATTCCGCTAAGCTACCCTCCTTAAGATTAGTATGTTTTGAGCTATTAAATACCGTCACAATCACACCATCCATATTGTCGCCTGATATTTCATAACGAAGATTCGTAGGCACATGAATGGTCATATTTTTAGTAACAGGGTAATAAGATATCTCGTATTTTTGGCCATTTATAGTAGTAGAAATAGACTTTTGTTTTTTTAAGAAATCCAAATACTCTTCTAAAGAAAAATTCTTTTCCTCCAGAATCACACTGTGTGGCAATCCAACATAGCGAATATGCCAAGGTTCATACTGAATACCTGTAATTGCCGTTTTATCCTTTGGATAGCGTATTATAAAGCCGTATTTCCAAGCATTTTTTTCTAGCCACTTACCTTCAGGTGCCTCGTTCATTTTCATTTTGGTAGATCCTACATCAAGTGATAAACCCAAATTATGTTCACTACGGCCTGCAGGCAAGGCATAGTCTGATCCCATTTCATGAAAGAGTGCATTTTGCTCATTAAAGTCACGAAAGCCACTATTAATTGTAAAATTACGAACCCCTTCTTTTTTAGCAGTAGCGATCATCTTCGAAAATTTACGGGTAACATCCTCTGACAATTCAATTTTCGTATCTAGCAATTCGTATCCCTTTTTCAATTCTTTGTGAGTGAATAAGTTTACAACATCTGATTTTATACTTTCCTGGTGTACAGGATATTTTTTATTTATTTATTAAGAGTAAGTTTCCTTTATAGACCTGTTCTTTTGTAATGTCCTTCGTTTGGAAACGATCAGAAGTCTCTGTATTATCTAATTGGTCATTGTTAATTTTTTTTAATGTTTGAATCTCTACTTTATCTTGAAGAGAAATTTCTTTATTCACGAATGTAAAACTCAGGCAAATTACTAAAAACACTAATAATCCCCACTTCTTCATTATCCCGTTCCTCCTAATTCTGATTGATTTTAGAATAGGAAAAACTTTTTAAATAAAAAGTGGGGTAAACTTTAAATTTTTCTTAAATTTTATAAAACTTTTAAACTTGGTCAATTGAAATACTTTGCGGTAATCGAACTTCAAATACAGTTCGGATTATACTACTTTCAGCCGTAATTGTCCCATTATGTTGCTCCACAATATTCTTTGCAATAAATAAACCAAGACCTGTGCTATCTTCTTGATGAGTTCTTGCTTTGTCACCTGTATAAAACATATCAAAAAGATATGGAAGTTCCTCCGAGGGAATACAATCCCCATAATTAACAACCTGAACTATCACTTCATTCGCATCAACAAACCCGTTAATATCTACAAACTGACCATCATATCCATAACGATTTGCATTGGTTAAAAGATTTTCAAACACACGAGCTAACATCTCTCCATCACCCAAAATAGGTAAATTGGGTAGAAGATTCATTCGAGCGATCAAATTATTTTTCTCGAAGACAGGGTACAATTCTTCTTTTAATTGAAAAAGTAGATCACTTAAATTAATTTGCTTTTTTTCAAGAGGCAACATGCCATAGTTCATTCTAGTTATTTCGAATAATTCATCAATCAATTTTTCTAAACGCTGAGATTTAGTAAAGGCAATCGTTAAAAAATGTTTGACTTGTTCCTTAGTTAGCTTCTCATCCTTAAGAATTAAATCTAAATATCCTAACACAGAAGTTAGCGGAGTGCGCAAATCATGTGCCAAATTTACAACTAATTGTTCTTTACTGTTTTCTGAAAAATCGCCTCTTTGTACAGCTTCTTCTAATTTTTCACTAGCTAGATTAATTGCTTGAGCAATATCTTCGAACTCATCATTTGATTGGATCGAAACCCGATGTTTAAAATTGCCATTAGCAAGATAATGAATTCCGTTTGATATTTCATTAAAATAAGTAGAATAGGGCTTAGTTAATAAATAGAAAAACAATATCGAAAGTGGGATAAAAAGAAATAAAAAGAAGTTAACGTCTCCAATACTCTGGATGAATCGACGAAACTGGGCTAAGGGATCACCAAAACGAACCATCGTGTGATAATAAAGCTGTAATCCTTTGAAAATTATGTAAGTTATCATACCAGCCAGAGTCATACTTAAAGCAAATAATACGATGATTTTGGAGCGAAAACTGCGTATAACTTTATCCATTAAATGAATACCCCACTCCCCAAACCGTTTTGATTAACTTGTTTTTTCGCTTATCTTCTCCGAGTTTTTTCCGCAAGGTGCGAATATGTACCATTACCGTATTACCACCTTCAAAGTATGCATCACCCCAAACCTGCTGAAAAATATTTTCTACACTAAAAACTTTCTTTGGATGACTGGCTAATAAATACAAAATATCAAACTCTTTCGGTGTTAGCTCAATGTTTTTACCATAATGCAAAACTGTCCGTTGATCAGGGGATATCATTATTTCACCAAACTCCAAAAGAACTTTATGATCATCTACTTTCGGTTGGTTTAACTTCATAAAGCGTCGCAATTGAGCATTAACACGTGCAACCAATTCAATGGGGGTAAATGGTTTCGTTATATAATCATCTGCTCCAATAACTAATCCTTGTACTTTATCGAAATCAGATGTTTTAGCACTCAAAAATATGATTGGCATATTATGCCGCTCGCGAATGAGCCGAGTTACTTCATATCCATCCATTTTTGGCATCATAATATCCAATATCAACAAATCAATTGTTTGAGTCTCAACTACACGAACAGCCTCATGTCCATCCGAAACTTTAATCACATGATACCCTTCTTTTTCTAGATGTAAGGCTATGAGATCAGCAATCTCTTGTTCATCATCCGCTATTAAAATAGATATAGGCTTCAACTATACTCCTCCTATTTATCGTTACATTCAGTGGATGATTATCCAATTAAATATCTTAACGATGATTTTCTCCCAAAGACTAAATTTAAGAATTGCGAGTTACAGCTAGCTTTAGTTTTCCAATAAACTTTAGGCTCTATATTATTTTCTATTATTTCCTCTTATTCTTCAAGAAGATGGCCCATTTTGAGAATAAAGCTGAATTTAAAAATTTCTTCTAACTAATGGTTCTTTAAGACATAAAAAAACACCCCTTTAGATCATTACATCTAAAGAGGTATTTTTTCACGGTTGTAGCTTTAAAATAAAGTTCGATCAAAAATATTTCACAAACCCGTTAACTTAAAAGAACCTGTTTTGAGTCTATTTTTTTAAAATATTGGTAAACCTTTTCTAGTTTTTTCTTCTGTTTTCCATTGGGGCTCTCCATTTTACCGAATTCAAAAAACTTCACCTTGTTAATCCCTACAAATTGAAATAAGGCTCTTTTCATTAATATTTTATGAGCATTATTTAACCAAAGAAGAGGATATTTCGCTGGCCCCTTCATGGTAGAGATACATACTACTGACTTTCCTTTTAACAGCCCCATGGGCAAAAGTCCCTTCTTATCTTTATAAGCAAAACTTGATGCAAACATCTGATCAATGTAACCCAGCAGCATTGCCGGAGGTCGCCCCCACCAAATTGGATAGACAAGGACTAGTTGATCAGCCCATAATATTTGTTTCCTGTATTTTTCTAGGTCAGGATCACGATGCATATCACGTCTTCTTTTATTCTCATTAAACACCAGGAGAGGATTAAAGCCCTCTTCATATAAATCCAGCACCTGCAACTCCTTTATGTTTGAGTTTTCATTACATCCTTTGATGACGTTTTGTAAAAAAGAATAACATAAACTTTGGTGATTAGGATGTGTGTAAATAATTAGGGTCTTCATAGGCCACCTCTTTTAGTTATCATTTGATAACTAAATCATAACACTCACTCTTTTTACTTGTCAATTGATAATTGTATTTTGACAACTTTTTTGATATGTTATCAAAAGAGGTGACTTTTATGGACAAATCAGTACTTTTTTCTAAATGTGTATCATTCATAACTTCGGTTCATCGAGTAACGCATGAATTAACCAAAAACTCAAAATCCGGTTCGATCACACCAATTCAATATAAAATTCTTGAATATATAACGGTTAGTCAGCCCGTAACTCCTAGTGAAATTAGTGATTGTCTGAATATATCGATGCCAAATACCAGCCGTGAATTGAAAAAGTTAAGTGAAAAAAATTTAATTGAAAAGATGAGTGATCCTGCCGATCGACGAAAACAATTCATTCGTCTTACAGTGGAAGGAGAAGCCATGATGAGTGAATCCTTTAAGAGCTTGGAATCGCTTTTACTCTCTCGTATAAAAAATGCTTCGAAGGAAGATTTACAAGATATTGAGCATGCAATGGATATTCTGCAAACAAAAGTTTTTTATTAATAATAAAGGATCCTGGAACAATAGCACTCAGTTGAGTGCTATTCTATGTTTCTTTGAGGTAAACAAAAAAAGACTTCAAACTGCTACCTAATGGAAGGTGTACCTCTTTATCAAGAGTAGATGTAACTCTACCCAGAACCACGCCCTTCTTTAATCCATTTGTCGATTTTAAATGTCCTTGTTCTTTTAGACATAAAAAAACCCCTTTAGATCATCACATCTAAAGAGGTCTTTCTTCACTTACTTTTATATTCCACACTTCAACTGAACTTGGCAATTATCACATGTATTACAACCGCCATGTTCAACTACAGTACCAGCTAGGCAGATTGGACAAGTATCTCCGTTTTCTACACCTACGTTACCTGTTTTAACTTGAGCAGTTTCATCAGTATCGTTTTTCGTTGCATCTTTACTATTTTCAACTGTTTCTAGCTCTACATTTGTAAAGTCATTTTCTTCATTTGTTAGCGATAGTACTTGGGCATCACGTGAACCGTCTACATAAACAGTCCCGCCTTTTGCTCCACCTTTGTGTAATCTTTCATACACTTTTGCTACTTGTTCAACAGAATAACCTTTAGGAGCATTAACTGTTTTACTAATTGAAGAATCAATCCATCTTTGGATAATACATTGAACATCAGCATGCGCCTCTGGAGAAAGATCCATTGTTCCAACAAATTGTTCTGGGAGATGTTCAATCATCTCATAAACATTTTCTTCAGTTACTTCATATCCATTTGCTTCTAACCATTCTAGTGCGATATCAGCTACAACTGGAATGAATTTACCTAAACGTCCTGAACGGAAGTATACGAAGTTAAAATAAGGCTCAAGTCCAGTGCTGACATTCATCATCGTTCCAGTACTTCCTGTAGGAGCAATTGTTAATAAGTGCGAATTACGAATGCCACTTTCTAAAACAGCTTTACGAATTTCTTCAGGCATTTTCTTCATATATCCCGAGTTAATAAAACGTTCGCGTCCATCTTCAAAAGTCGATAAGAATGGGAATTCTCCCTTTTCTTCCGCTAATTCAATTGAAGTTTTATAAGCAGTAGTTGCAATCACTTCAAAAATTTGATCAACTAGTTTGTTGCCAGCTTCTGATCCATATACTAGGTCACAACGGATTAATAAATCATGTAACCCCATTACACCTAATCCGATACGGCGTTCACCTTTTGCTTGCTTGGTGTTCTCTTCTAAGAAATACGGCGTTGCATCAATTACGTTATCTTGCATTCTCGTTCCGATTTGAACAGTTCGCTTTAACTTTTCCCAGTTAACTTTACCATTTTCCGTCATTTCGGCTAAGTTAACCGCTGCTAAATTACAAACAGAGAATGGAGCAAGTGGTTGCTCTCCACAAGGGTTTGTTGCCACTACTTTTTGACCATAAGATACAGCGTTCGTCATTTTGTTTGCATTATCTAAGAAGAAGATTCCTGGCTCAGCAGAATAAGTTGCACACACATTGATTAAATCCCAAAGTTCTTTTGCTTTTATTGTGTGGTACGTTCGTACACCATATCCACGTGCAGCCCATTCACGTACATCTCCACATTCCTGCCATTCTTGATCATAAATTAAACGCATCTCATCGTCATAGTTTTCTAAATCCGGGAATTGAAGTTTGTATTCTCCATCATTTTCAACTGCTTCCATGAAATCATCAGTTAAACAAACAGATATATTTGCACCTGTTAAAAACTCAGGGTTGTGAACTGAATACTTACCACCGTCATTAAGTAGTTCTTTTGCCTGTTCTATATCAGGTGTATCTAATTTCCCTTCAATTGTTGCAATATGAATTAATGCTTCATATGCTGCTTTTTCAGTTGCACTAATTGGCTCGAACTTTAATTTACGCTCTACTTCTTCACGAATTAATTTCGATTTTGTAGTTTGCGCAATATAGCGTAAAACCTTTGGATTTTGGTTCTTTGATACGATGAACTCTACAATATCAGGGTGATTGACGTTCATCATAATCATTTGCGCACCACGTCTTGAACCACCTTGAATAACTAAATTTGTTAATTCAGATAAATCATGTAACCAAGAAACTGATCCACTTGAGCGTCCATTCACACTATAAACAATTGCATCGCGCGGACGTAAAGTTGATCCGTTTGTTCCAACGCCACCACCACGTGACATAATTTCCATTACCTTCTTACGGTGTTCACCAATCCCATCACGAGAATCGTGAATATGAGGCATTACATAACAGTTAAAGAATGTTGTTGAAGCACCTGTACCTGCACCAGCCAAAACACGTCCCGCTGGTACAAAAGTTTTGTTAGCTAAAATTTCATAAAACATCTCTTTTACTTCGGAGAATTTTTCTGGAGTTTCTGCAGATGCAAGCCCACGTGCAACACGGTCTGCAATTTGTTCGTAGAAGATTTCAAGTGGTTTGTCTACTTTATTAAATGCAACAGTGATGATTGCTCCGTCTTCAAACTGAGAATCTAATTGAACAGTTACTTCTTCTTGACTATTGTCAATAGCAATTACTTCACCATAACCACGACGAGGAAACTTTGGATCATCCTTATATGTTAGTACAACTAGGTCACCTACACCTAATGTAACAAGCTTAATATCTTTAAATGCGTATCGATCTAACATAACCGTTCTAGATACACCTTTAAATGTTGTTTTATGCATCTTTGGATTAATAGGTGTAATCATTGGAAAATGCATTATGTCTTGATTTAATTTCTGTATATTCGCAGGTAATTCAGCATCAATTATTGTATTTATCATCACCTGTTCCTCCTCGCAAAAGATTATATCGATTTTACCATATATCGATATATAGGTGTTCTCTTTCTTTTCAACACCCATATGTAGTATTTATCCCGTCTCAACAAGATATAAATATACCGACTTAAGAAGTAAAAGTCAATGTAAACGACCCAAATAAACTTATTTAAATTTGCACATTTCCCCACAAATTTCATTGACAAATTTACTTTTAACTAAGTAATGATAAATATCCACTTTGAGAATTACGGATTAATCAGTATCCTTCAGTAGACAGATTATAATTGTATTTTTTTAAATAAAGCTTGATAATTTCTCCAATAAATAGTGTACAATTTATAGAAATTAAAGAAATGGAGAAAAACAAATGGTAACTTGTAAAGAAACAAGAGTCATCAGAACAAATTTGGTTTTACCAAATGATGTAAATAGTCATAATACTTTATTTGGTGGAAAACTTATGAATGACTTAGATATTATCGGAAGTATTTCTGCAATGAAATTCTGTAGATCTTCAATTGTAACTGCATCAACTGATTCAGTAGATTTTCTTCATCCAATCACGATGAAAGATTCGGTCGCATTCGAAAGTTATGTAACTTGGACTGGCACTTCATCATTTGAAGTTTTTGTGAAAGTAACTGCAGAAAACTTAAGAACTGGAGAAGAGAAAATCGCCGCTACTGCTTTTTTAACTTTTGTTGCACTGGACGAGGGAGGTAACTTAATTAAAGTTCCACAAATCGTTCCCGAAACTGAGGAAGAAAAATTCTTATATCAAGGCGGAGAAGAACGCGCTAAAATCCGTAAAAATAGAAGACTTAAAAGTAAGGAATTAGCAGACTTTTTTTATAAAAAATAAAAATGGGACGACTAATGTCGTTCCCATTTTAGTTTTTTAAACAGTCATTTTCCAACTAGATAACGCTAACCAATTTTCTCTTTCCTTATATTCTGGAATAATTTTACCGACAAGTCGCCAAAATGACCTGTCGTGATTCATATGAACCATATGGCACATTTCATGGACAACTACATAGTCAATCACTTTTTGAGGTGCCATTGCTAGTTTCCAATTAAATGTTAATTGCCTTTTTGAATCACAAGTCCCCCAGTTTGTTTTACTATCAGTTATACGAATTGATGATGGTTTTACTTTAAAATTACTTTGATACTTCTGAATACTCTTTTCAACTATTGCTTTAATTTGTTGATAATAAAACCTTTTAAGTGCTTGTTTTATTCGTTCATCCTCGAGTTGTTTTACTATAATATTTAGCCTATTTCCTTCAAAAACGACCTGATCTTGCTGAATACTTTCATCGTGTGAAATTTGTATAGGATATGAATTACCTAAATAAAGAAATGTCTCTCCGAATTCATAAGTCCGTTCTTTTGGACCACGAAGTCGCTCCTTCATTTCATTTGATTTTTGAAGAATCAACTCCCAATTAGCCTCTAAAACTTCAATGACACTTTTAACAGGTGTATCTTTAGGAGCCTGAACCTCAACGTTTCCATATGCATCTATATAAATACCGATCGATTTCCGCTTTTTATACTTTATATTAAAACTAATCGTTTCGTTTAAAAATGTATGTATCATTTTTTTATCACCTATCGTTAACCTTCTAATCCAGAATCTTTACAATTATATAATATACTACAGTAGAAGTTTTGATTTTTAAACAGTAAAAACAACACTCTACTAAATGAGTGTTGCCTAATTATCCAATCTACTTACTCACTTTGAACTTACAATTGAATACTACCAGTTGATGTTTTTTCAAATCGATTATGATTTAAAAGATCTAAGTTTCTTCCAATATTTTTGGATTCACGGAAACGAATTGCCCATAAACCAGCCTTCAGCATCCAACTACTTGGATGTGCGACCGTGTTTCCAAGCGATGCAACCTCACTATCATGTACTTTAATCAGCCCATCCCACTCACTATCATTAGCTGTTGCCAGCTTTTTCGCAAAATCCCATGCATAATTTCGAGACTTCTCTAGACTAAAGTTTATGATTGCCTTTGAAGCTTTTGGGTCAACATGATCTAAAAAACCAATCCAAGGTGAAATTCGATTCATGTCATCCCTCACCTCATCCACTAATGATGCCAAAATACTGTTTATTTTCATAAAGTCATTGTAAAGTGATAAAATATCTGAGCCTTGGCATACCTTCGCAGCAGCTACTCCTAGATCCAAATTAATATGTGCATTAATACCAAGCAACAAATGCTGTAACAAAATAGAATGACGGTTTTTTGTGTGTCGAAACGCTAATTGCCAACTGAGACTTAAAGGTTCTCCATTTAAATAATTTTTAAGTGCTTTTAAATAGAAATTTGCAAAATTTACATCCAGACTTTCCATTCTTGCTCCGTCTTCGAACTGATTAGTTAAAATTCCAACTTTCACTTTAATCGTTACCAATCGATATAAAGAAGCAAAATATCCTAGTTTGCTTTTTGTTTTATTGCTCATAGAAATAATTTCATCTAACTGTTCAATTACATCATCAATTGTATTTGCGCTTCCTATATGATTTGATAGACTCTTCATTACTCACTCTCCTAACTTTTGTGACAAGTACGTTGTATTAGATTTTTTAATCAATATGCTATTTGTTTTAAAAAGATACTTTTAATAGTGGGGATATCTTTTGATATTCAGTGCTTCTTTTGATAATTCCTTCGCATGGCGAACACTTCATGAACTTTGCTTAAATAACAAAAAAGAGCAACTCATCATGAGTTGCTCTTTTTATTTATTTTTGACCAATATTTTGTAACCAAATAACCTTTTTTGAAATGAATGCTATTTCACCATGATGCCGATAATTTTGTAACCATATTTGTAATACGGAATGGTCTACTTTGATAGAATCTGAAATCTCTATTTTGAGACTTAGATTTTCTTTATATAAAATCAATGAAGTACTAATGTTTCCGCTAACTCTGATCGCTTTCAGGTAATTTATCAAAATCCTTAAGCAATCCTTGAATATTTTTCTCATAAATAGAACCAATCTTTACAATAGGTGGTTCAGGACGCGTACGTGCATAAATGCTTTCGTAAATATCTTCTATTTCTTCGCCTGTTAAGTCGCCTCTTTTTAGCAGCTCTTGAGCGATTGAATGTACGAAATCGGCGTGTTCAGTAACAAGTTTTTTTACTTGGCTCATTTGGTCCTTTAGAAGAAGGTTAATTTTTGGTCGTAGTGCTCTAAGGCCTTCTGCTTGTGAGCCTAATGCATTCCAGCTGAATAACTCATCGCCCATTCCGACTAAACCTAAATATGCACCAGCAAGTAGGGTTGCTTGTTGCAGATCAGATGTGACACCGTTTAATTTCTTGTGGAGAAACTCTTCTTCTACTGCTCTAGCCGCTAAACAAACTTGGATTGCTGCAAGTATTTCGCTGTCGCTTCGATTATATCTTTCAGTTGTTGGCTTAGTCGCAGCCAGACCTAGTGCGTCACCCCTACGAATAATTGTTACCTTCCATACTCGATCATGTGGCTTTAACAAATATTGAGCTACGGCGTGACCTGCTTCATGATACGCTACATTTCTCTTCTCATCTTCACTCATGGATCTAAGTGGCTGCTTAAGTCCCCACTCATACGTTTCCATTGCATCTCGGAAGTCAGTGTAATTTGCAACATCTGCACCTCGCTGATGAGCAATTACGACAGATTCATTCACTATATGTTTAATTTGTGCTGGACTATATCCAATCGTATCAAGAGCAGCTCGCTCTGGTGTTAAAGTTGTATCGATTTTCACCTTTTTTAGATAATATTGGAAAACATCAATACGTCCATCATAATCTGGAGAATCTACCCAGAGTTTTCGGTCAAAACGCCCTGGTCGTAGTAATGCTTGATCAAGTACATCAGGTAAATTTGTGGCTGCAATCGTCAGAACTGCGGGGCGCTCTGCTTTCTTTTTACGTAATCCGAGTGAGCGAAGAAATTTTGCTATTTTAGAACTATCAATGTTTGGAGGATCCATTTGTAGTAAAAGCTCATTCAATAATCCAGAACCCATTCCCATACCGAACATTCCACCACCACCGGCTCCCCCTCCTTGACGAGACATACCAATTGCGTCGACTTCATCGATAAAAATGATACACGCTCCGTATATATTAGCTAACTTTCTAGCCTTTTTGTAAATTCCCATTACCTTCAAATTCCCTACACCAAAAAACATGTTTTGAAAACTTGGAGCAGAGGCATAAGCGAAAGGTACTTGGGCCTCATTCGCAATAACCTGTGCAAGATAAGATTTCCCTGTACCAGGAGGACCACAAAGCAGCAATCCACGAATTGCCTCTCCTCCCATCTCTTTAAACGTTTTAACACCTTTTAGTAATGTTACGATACGTTTTGCATTTTCAACAATCTCAGGGTTTCCACGATAATCATCCCACGTCGATCCAGTCTCACCAGGTAAAATCCAATAAGTACGACCTCTGGCAAGAAACCAGAAAATTGCTACAAATTGGATGATCGCCATGAAAATCATAACGGCGAACTGAAATAAAAGACTAACAATCGATATTGCTACACTCCAGTATGTTGGCCCTCCTTTTATAAGCACAACACCAATAAAAACAATAACAGCTAACCAAATTAATACTCTTCGCCATTTAACCCATTGATATTTTGTCATAAACATTACTTCCTTCTAGGGAATTTTTTGAATATTCTATGAAAAAATTAGCCCATTGGTGCCTATAAATATATGTATGCAAAAACTAAATAAATTTGTTTTGTTAAAAAAAATAAAAAACCTCTTTGACATAGTTATTTTAGTTTGTTTACAAAGGCCAAAAAATTTGATTTCAAACTAAAAAGCCCTCCTTAGAAGAGGGCTTCAATAATTATTGAAATTTACTAAATATGTCTTTCAAATACTTAATAACAATTGCGATTCCACCGATGAAATAAAATGTTATTAAAATCCATCCTGTAGGATCAAGTCCAAACATTGTTATTAAAAACTTCAGTGGAAAAATGAAGTATAGAATATCCTTTAAATATCCTAGTATAAAAGATGTATCGAATGAACCTTTCCAGAATGAACGGATAAATGCTATTACAAAATCAAGAATCATTAATCCAGTTACTGCCCAAATAGTATATAGCATCCAATCCGCAAGTCCGAAGCCTAAATCCATAGTTATCACCACCTTACATCATACTATTCAAAGAAAATAGGCTGGTGATATGAATTAACTTAATTTTCAGATAATATTTTTTAAACCTTTTAAAGACCATTGTTCTGTTCTTTATCCTTTTGTTTATCATATTAATTTAATAAGAGATTAATTGCTAAAATGAGTCTAAGTTCCCACTTCATATTTACTAAAAATACTCTTTTACTAAAATTTATTATATGGAAAGGACAGAACATTACACTCTTCAAATTTCCTAACCAATCGTCGTATTCCAGCTACACAATAGCCCAACTAAACATACCCAAGTTCCCCCATCTGTACTTGAACATAAAATATTAGTAAAAAATTATAGAAAGGGAGAAATAGTAGTGGGATTATTTATTAATAAGAATGAACATCCTGATGTCTTTAAAAATAATGAAACAATACAAACACCGAATCAAGGGCATGTTCGACATAATTACTTAGCTGAACTAATGGAAGAACAACAAAAAAATAACATGAGCCTGGAAAAATCAATCTCTGAATTGAAGCCACGATATGAGCAATTAGAAGAATTGCAAACAAACCAGTGGAATGATGTTAAAAATCAAATAAGTAGTCTCATAGGTAATAACCGTGAGCGTGAACAATTTGAAAGAATCATGATCCAACGGTTAAATACATCAGACGCAAATGACAGTTTGGAAAAACAAACGTTAATTACTCAAATGATTAGTTTAAATGAAGCTTATACAGAATTGGCAAAGCGATTGGAAAAAAGTGAAACTGATAACCAAGCTCTCTCATTACAACTAGATAAGCTAATTGAAAAACAAAATGAAGTAGCTCATGGATTATTACAGCAAGAGGAATTTCAACATGGGGTTTTAGATCGTCTTGATACTCAAGAAGCAATGATGGATAGAATCTCTCACCAGCTAAATAATTTACGCTCGATTATTTTTGAACGAGCAAGCTATATCACGACAAAACTTGAAGACAGCTATAAACTAACAACTGACTATATTTATAAACTTATAAATGGATCCGATAAGCCAAAATCCTATACTACTACAGTGAGCAATAAAAAAGAGGAAAAACAAAAACAAGCAGACTAAAAATATGGTAAATACTCCATTAAGAGATTTTTCGAAAACTTTTTTAGTTTAATTAGATCGAATATAAAAAAAGCTTCTCGAAGTCTATACTTAGACTTTATCGAAAAGCTTTTTTTATGTTCACTTAAAAGTAGACTAATGCGACTTTTTCTTTCTCTTCTAAGTTTTCAATCATTGAATACCAAGACTCTGGTTTATTTGATAACACTGTATAATAACGCTTTAGAAACTTTACGATCAAGTCTGTTTGAAGCTCAGTCATCTCCCCATCCATTGGAAGGAAACAAAGATCTAGACCTGTTACTGCTTCAGCGTCATTGTTCCATGATGGATGAATATATTCAAAATTCAGACGTTTATAACCTAGGTGAGCTAATACTTCTCGACGAACATATGGATTCATTGGTTTTACACCGCCAAAGTCATGGTGTTCTACTCGATATGGATCGTAAATTTCAGCAAACATACCTGATAATTTTTTATTATTTTCAGTTGCTAATGTCTGTAAATCTACTAATCTATTTTGTGCCAAATATGGGCCGATTCCCAAACCAGCTTGGCCAATTATTGTAAAGTCAGTCATGGCAACATTAAAATCGTCATAATAGCGGTATTCTGTAGCTCCTACTACTCTATCTTCATGGACAGCAACAAAAACACGAATTCCTGGATCCTCCAAAGGCTCTTTCCAAAGATCGAATTCTAATACTTCTTCTGGAGGAAATACATCTTGCATTAATTGATGCATTTGTTTAAATAATGGGTCATTGATATTTGTAATTCTTTTAAATTCCATTTTCTTTCTCTCCCTTTAATTAGAATGTTTAAATGGATTTTTCCATTCCATTAGAGTCCCATAATTGCATGATTCTTCATCCTCTAAATAATTAGCCACTACTTTAACCGGGGTACGACCACATCGAAGTAGAAAACTAATAACTGGATCCTTTAGCTCCCCTTTTATAACAGCATCTATGTATAGATCTGGTGACAAGTTATCTGCCTCTTTATGATATCCTGGCATCCTGCTTCCACCAAGCAATCTTTCTAAACCAAGATGTACAACAACATCATACATAGAAAACATTAACCATTTGCCTAAACCTAATTTTCGATAGGACGGTCTGACGCCAATATCAACGACATAAAGTGTATTTCCGTTTGGGTTGTGGTTACGAATATACCCATGATCAGTAACCTCTTCCCATGAATGGTCAGGATGACTAGGATCAAAATGAACAAGTAGACCTGTCATAGAACCCGCCATTTGACCATTTACTTCTATACATAACGCTCCCTCTGGAAAAAGAGTTACATGATTTTTAAGTTGCTCCTCATTCCACCATAGTTCTGATGGGAATGGTGGCGGAAAACTTTCTTGTTGAATACGGATTAAATCAGTAAAATCATTCTCATTATAATTACGGATTACCACTTGGACTGGTTTGTCCTGGTCGAAAACAAAAAATTCCTTTCGATACATGTGCTAAAACTCTCTTTTCTATTTAAGAATAAGTTTACCAATCTGGATAAAGGTCCGTACGTCTGTCGCGCCATGTTGTAACGGATCCTTTTTCCCGAACTTTGTATAATAAATCTAAATTAAGATCGGCTGTAACAATCATATCCTGATTCATTTCACCTTCTACCATAATTCCTTTTGGAGGAAATGGGATGTCGTTAGGAGTGATTACAACTGCTTGACCGAAATTTGCACGCATAAAATCAACAGTTGGAAGTGAACCAATCGTACCTGTATTTACAACATATACTTGATTTTCAATTGCTCTTGCATGACATGTATAACGAACTCGGTGGAATCCATGACGATCGTCTGTGCATGATGGACAGAAAATAACATCTGCTCCTTTAGCTTTTGCCATTCGAACGATTTCTGGGAATTCAATGTCATAGCAAGTCAACATTGCAACTGTTCCTTTATCTGTTTCAAAAACCTCTAGACCGTCACCTGCACTCATATTCCACTCATTTATCTCTGTTGGTGTAATATGCAGCTTCGCCTGCTCACCAATTCGGCCATCTGGATAGAACAAATGTGCAACATTATATAGTCGATCGCCTTTTTTAATAACATGCGTTCCTCCAATAATGTGCATATTATATTGTTTTGCCAGCTTTAAAAATAAAGAACGATATTGCTCAGTAAAGTTAGGTAAATCTTGAATCGTTAATGCCTCACCTTTTTCATTACCAATTGACATAAGCTGAGTTGTAAAAAATTCAGGAAAAATGATAAATTCCGCTTCAAATTCCTCTGCTGTCTTAATGTAATGCTCTACTTGTTTTTCAAACTCTTCAAAGGAGTTTATTGTGTGAAGATGATATTGAACGGCTGAAACCCTTAATTGCATATAATCTCCCTCTTCCCATTAACTCTTTATCTCTTACTATTATTATTGAATAAATAGAAGGAACGGGCAAGTATGTACTCTTCATTACATCTAGTAAATAACTTAACTTCGCACTATTTACTTAATATTTCAACATTTCCATTTTTATCTAGCGTGATCACTAAATCAGTCATTCCAACAAATAATCCGTTTTCTACCACTCCCGGAATTAAATTGAGCTCTCTTTCTATTATTTGAGTTTGAATATGATTAGGTATACTGCAATCAAAAATATAGTTTCCGTTATCCGTAATAAACGGAGTCGCTCCATTTAAACGAAGTTCCGGACTTAAACCGATTGCTTTAATATGTTTCATCGTCATTTCCATGCCAAATGGAATAACTTCTACTGGCAGTCGGAACTTCCCTAATCTCTCTACCATCTTAGTCGGATCAGCAACTACTATAAATGTTTTAGCTGCTTTCGCAATGATTTTCTCTCTTAATAGAGCGCCTCCCCCACCTTTAATTAGCTCAAAATTTGGATTAATCTCATCGGCACCATCAATTGCAATATCAATCTGCTCAATTTTACTAAAGTTTACGAGTTGGATACCCACCTCTTTAGCAAGCTTTTCAGTTTGTATAGAGGTTGGAATACCCTTTATATTCAGTCCTTCCTGAACTAATTGCCCAAGCTTTTTTATCGTATATAAAACTGTAGATCCCGTACCTAATCCAACAACCATGCCATCTTTTACAAATTCTGCTGCCTTTTCTCCTACAATTTGCTTATCATTCTCATTCATGTTTGCACCTTCTATTTTATTGTTCTATTTCTTAACTAGTATAAGTAAAAATCCAAATTTCATTTTTGGATAGGATGATCAATTTAATAGTACTGTATAAAAATAGTTTGAATAAAGAATTTCAACTGAGAAAAACTAAATGAAAAAATACTAAGTAAGGTGAAGACTAGATGGATGTTCCTAATTTTGTACTTAAGTTTTGCATCATTATAATGATTTTACCTGTTACTATAGTGTGTTTTTATTTTGGTTACTTAGATAAAAACTACCAAATTGTTATTTTCGGTTTTGCACTGCTATTATTTTCAATACTCGGTAATTACTTTGTCTTTACAAGAGGCAATAAAAGTAGTAAATCGGAGCAATAAGAACTTTTTTCTAGTAACTTCAGTTATGGAAAAACCGATCAATTTGGGAATTCAATCGATCGGTTTTTCACTACTATTTTTTGAATTTTTCACTTTAAAACCAACTAATAAAAGGAGGAATACTTTGGGGAAATTTAAATAGATTGAATGGGTCATATTCTCGTTTCACAACTCTAAGGCAATTTAAATTCCCACCATAGTATGCGGTTGGCCAATTTCTAATAAACCGATCAGGCCAATTTACGTAGTCACCAGTAGTGTATCTTGATAAGGCATTCCTTAACTCTTCGACCCATTGATTGTTTTTTCGTTCTTCTTCAGGTTTACTCCAATTAGCAAGATACTCTTGAGCGATAATGGCATCCCTGTAATAGTAGGCAGTTTCATCTGGCCTAATCCGCTTTACTGCTCCTCCAAGAGATTGGTGCCAAATGCTTGATTTTCCATTTGGTGTATTTTCTAGAAAACTTTTCATGATTAAGATTGCTCTCTTTGGAAAAGTTTTATTTAGAAAAGACCCTGACCTCTTTTTATAAGCTGGGACATTACCACTTGGATCATCAAAAAAATGAACAGCTTCTATATAAGGTACTTCCTTTACCATTACTTTTATGGGTGAACCAGTTTCTGTTAGTGGACGTAACAATTCGTTCAATTTTGTTACTGGGCCTACAAATTCCCCTTGCGCAATAATTTGATTTACTTCCCTAGATTTTAGTTCAATTTCTGAAGTTAGCTTGATATCCGTGTTAATTGCCCAATTTTGCCAAGCATCAAAAGCGTCTTCAAAGTCTTCCCACTCCCAAATAATCGAGAAGATCGAAACAGTTGAAATTGGGTGTACTTTAAATTTAAGCGACGTGACAATGCCAAAATTTCCGCCTCCACCGCCACAGCAAGCCCAAAAAAGATCACTATTCTTGTTCTTATTTGCTTTAATCAGTTTAGCTTTCCCATGCCCATTCGATGCAACTATTTCTACTTCAAGCAGATTATCACATGTAAGACCATACAAGCGCGACAGCATCCCGATACCTCCGCCAAGTGTAAGACCAACAAGGCCAACACTACTTTCAGTACCTGCTGGGATTGTCGTACCATTTTCCCATAGTATATTATATACTTTCCCTAAATCAGCCCCGGCTTGTATTTTTGCAGTCATGCTTTTGCAATCTACACTAACTGTATTAATCTCACTAACATCGATCACAAGACCACCATCTACGAGTGAAAAATTTTCATAGTTATGCCTGCCACTTCTTACTCTAAATGGCATATTATTTTCCTTCACCCAATTCAAAGCATTTAATACATCTCGTTTGTTTTGACAAAATACAATTATTTTAGGGAATTTTGGATTATTTAAAGTATTATTTGTTCTAGCCTGTTCATAATCCGCATCATTTGGTGTAACAATCCGTCCAGTAAGTTTTGTTCTTTCCAAAAAATATCCCCCCCTTCAAACATACTGTAAAGAGAATGCTATATTCTATGAAAAAACTCCCGAAAAGACACTTACCTAAGTGTGTACACTAAATCCGCTTCATTTTCTCTTTTTTACAATCATACGCAATCCATCTTTCGGACGAAGTGTGATAAGTGGTTCCGTCTCCACTTTATGATGATTAGGAGCTAGTTCAATCGTATAATGCTGAACGATCGTTGCTAATACTAAAGTAGCCTCCATAATTGCGAAATGATTTCCGATACAAACACGTGGCCCACCACCAAAAGGAAAATACGCATATTCAGGTACACTTTCAACCTTTCCATTCTTAAACCGCTCTGGAAGAAATTCTTCTGCATGTGAGAAATACTTTTCAGAACGCTGCATGATATAAGAACTCATCATGACTGTCTCACCTTTTTGAATTCTGTAATCCCCAATGCTAACATCTTCTATTGCTTTTCTACTAATAAGCCATGCAGGTGGATAAAGACGTATACTTTCCCAAATAGTTTGCTGAGTATAGATTAAATCTTTCATAGAATGAGAATCTGCTCGTCTTTTGCCAAGAACGCGATCTACTTCTTCATATAATAATTTAGCTTTTTCGGGATGCTGAGATAAAAGATATAAGCACCAAGATAATGCATTTGCATTCGTTTCATGACCTGCCAAGAAAATTGTCATTGCTTCATCCCTTAATTGTTGATTCGTCATGCCTTCATTAGACTCTTCATCCCTTGCTTGCATGAGTAGTCCTAGTAAATCGTCTTTTGTTTCTGAGCTATTTCTTTTTTCAATAATTTCATATAACACCTTATCAATTGCCTTAATAGCCTCCGATAAAGTTTTATTTTTAGGTGTATTCAGTTTGAGTGGAGCTTTTAAAACAGATCGAATTCGCTTCGTTGCAATATCCATAATAATGTCAAAATGCTTCCCAACACGATCATGTCCTTGACTCAGATCCATACTAAACATAGTTTTAGCAATAATAGCTAATGTAAGCTCCATCATATCTCTACTAACGAGACGCTCTTCACCATCCTTCCATGAACTAATAAACTCTTCAGTGAGCAATGTCATATCCTTTGCATAGGATTGGATATGCTGCTTCGTAAAAGATGGCTGAATCAAACGCCGCTGCCTCATATGTACTTCATCTTCACTCGTTAACAATCCCTCACCGAGCAAGGTTTTCATCTCTTGAAATGGTTTTGATTTATGGAAAGAATGCTGCTTAGTTACTAATACCTCTTTTATTAAATCAGGCTCCAATAGCAAGTTCATTTTACGATGAGCAAATCGAAATGAGACAATCTTATCATGATTTCTATAAAGTTCACTTAAAAAAAATATTGGATCTTTCCGAAACTCATTCAAATGCCCTAAAGGTGAATAAGAAGCCAGTCCTTTTACTTCAAGCATTAAAATCACTCCATTTCAGGAAATTTAATCATAGGATACTCTTATTGTATTAGGAAGTGGAGGAGGCTAATGCTTTTTATATTTTGATATACTTGTACTTAAATTTAGCAGACTAGTATTTTAAGATTTATTTTTAGAGCTAAAAAAGACTGCCTAATTTAGACAATATTTCAGTTATGATACGTTAAGATGAAAAAATTGGTACAAACCTTGAAAGGATTGAATCCTGTATTGTACAGGGCTCAATCCTCTTAATTTTGTCTTAAGTCGTGTTCCGCTTAGCTCTAAAGAAACAATAAACATTTTTCTCATTCAATTATTCCTATTTCTTGAGCCATCTGGACAGCTTCTTCCTTGTTACGCACTCCTAACTTTGTGTAAGCCGTGGAAGCATAATTTCTTACCGTTCCATTTGACAAATATAACCTTGAAGCTATCGTATTGTATCGTAGTCCCTTTGCTACTAGCTGCAATATTTCTATCTCTCTAGCTGTTAGCTCATAAGCAGTTGCTTTTGATTGTGGTGTCTCGTTTTGCGCATCTAACTTTTCAAATATTTTGTGAGACATTTCCTGATCTATCAGGGTCCCGCCTCTGTGTATAAGTCGGATCGCATTAGCTAGCTCCAACGTTTCAATAGATTTAAGTAAAAAACCATCCGCACCGCAACGAAGGGAGTCCAACGCCTGTTCCGTATCCTGAAACGTTGTAAAAATCAATACCCGGATATGTGGCCATTGTTGTTTAATCCTTTTGGTTGCTTCGACTCCATCCATGTGGTGCATATCTAAATCCATTAGTACAATATCGGGTTGAAGGCGCCCGCACATCTCGATGGCTTGATCGCCATCTTCAGCCAAATCGACTATATTTAAATCTTCATATCTTTCGAGTAGTGTCCTCAAACTTTCCCGAACAAACGGTTGATCGTCGACAATTAACAAACGAATAAGTCCATCTTTTATTTCAGTTTGTCGCGGTATAGTACAAGTAACAAGCATTCCTTCATCTGGTTTTGTATATACAGACAATTGACCTTGCAAATTCATTGCCCGCTCTTTCATCGCTCTAATACCGAAGCCTTCCTGCCATTCTACATTTCCCTTTCCATTATCTTGCACTTCTAACCTCGTAAATTGTTGTTCAAACTGCAATGAAACGATCATTTCATTCCCCTGACCATGACGTACTGCATTTGTAAGGGACTCCTGTAAGCAACGGATGAACGCTATTCTCGCTTGCCGGGACAGTTCGTATTCCTCTCCGAATGCTCGAAAGCTTACATTCACCCGAGCGTACTCTTGAAATTCAGCTCCAAGATTTTGTAAAGATTGAATTAAGGAAAGCGATTGACACGGAGAATCCATTTGATGTAGGTAACCTCTCACGTCCTCAATGCTTTTACGCCCCATTTCAAGCAGAGAATCTAACCTCTGTATACCCTTTTCGGTAACAAGCTCGGTACGTAACGTTTCCATCCCCAAAATAATGGATGTATAAGCGTGGCCAACCGTATCATGAAGCTCACTAGACAGCCTGCTTCGTTCCTCTGCAAGTGTAATGCGTTCGATCTGGGACATATATTGCTCAAGTACCGCGTTTTGTTTACAAATCGCTTCATTTTGCTTATGATTGACGATTAATAAATGAAAAGCGAACCCCATTACATAAGCGAATCCATAGTATGTAACCATAATCCAATAGCTATTACTTGGCGCAACCGCATAGAAAATACCAGTTATTATAAAAATTGTTGTTGGAGCTGTCCAATAATAGGACAAATACTTACTATTTGCTGCGATAAGAAACACCGATATAAGAAATGTGTTGTAAGCTTCTGGAAATAAAGAAGTTAAATAGATACATAGTCCGCCATATAGCAATATTTCTGTGAACAAGTAATATTTGTAATTGAACAGTAAGGCTACCCATGGAATAGAGAAGGCAACAACCTCCCAAGGAATTATAATCCAAAGTGATAATGTTAAACCATCCTGAAAATTTAATGTAGTTAGGATGATCGAGACACTAACAAGTAGACGGATTCCTAACATAATCCAATCATACCAAAACCAATACTTAACCATATTCAACAAGTCATTTACCCCCTAAGTAGCCTTCCTTCTTATTTCCTATATTATAGAATAATCTTTATCGCATTTTTATACTTTTAAGTTTAGACTGCAAACTTCTATCGATTTAGCTGCCGAATCATACTGCGTGTATAACCTCCAATTTTTTTTGCCAAACCATCTACTAATTTAATACTTATAGCGGTAGTCACTATACCCATAGACATTACAAGGAGTGACTTGGCAAAAGTATCGATCTGCATAAAAAAAATATTCATGTCGATGGATCGATACAGTAGTGGTGCCAATAGAAACATAAGTGGCATTACATATAAAATGACTGCACTAATGAGACTGAAAATTCCAATCACAAATTTCCGCATTAACCAAAAAACAGCAGACCAGGTGCGACGATTCGTAAGCCCTAATTTCACTTGAGCCCAGTCTGATGTATCCGTTGTTACACTTCTATTGTAAGAGTCTATCGAAATATCAGTGTAAATTTTCGTTTGTATGCGCTCGAATTGGATAAAGGCTGTGGTAGTCTGAAGTACACGTATAACTAGTGGAATCCCGACTACGGTAAATGAAAGGGTGAAACTCAATAGCAGGGCTACCAGGTAAAAACAAAAATAAAACAGTCCTGTAACGAAAGTTAGCAATAAAAAATAACCATTCTGGATGAATCTTAATTTCATAAGGCTCATCACTCCTCTCTGTTTAATACCAGCATCATACTGCTTTCTTTGTCAAACCTACTAGTGTAAAAATGTCATATGACATTTTTACACAACGCTAAAAAGTGAGTAGTAGCCTACTCTTGTTTAAAATAAGATAATTTCCACCACAAAACAATCCCGTTCTTGACTCTGCAAGAAGGGATTGTTTTGTACTCTTAATTAATATGAGATGGACTTGTTTTTCGGATATGAAAAATTATATCGAACTGCTCAAGCAATGAAGTATCATAATATACCGAAACGTTTGGAAGGAGTTGTCCCCCTATACTCAGTAATGGCCTCTTTTCTCTAACCCATTTCTTTGCTTGACCATTAAGGTGACGGTTATCCAACAAAAACAAATTATATGGGACTTTTCCAAGGATATAATTGAAACTATTCACATCTTGTGGAATAGCATCCGTTGCAATCTTACCTCCTGTGGAAGGATTATATTCGCTATATAAGGTGAATTTCCCCTCCGTAGTTGTACTACCAATTGAGACATAATTATTGTCTACACGTTCTTTCAAAAACTGTCCGGCAACGTTAGGGTATAATTTCTCATCGATAATACCTTTAGCTATGTGAATATTGTGTGCCCATACCATCGTTTTACCGCCAAATGTCTCTTGTGCCCACATTGCATGATCAGCCAAATATTGATCATGTAGCTTCACTATACTTGGATAATCATTAGGAAGCAGCATTGTTGTAAATTTCTCTATTGCATTTGCCGTCTCTTTCACCCAGATAAACTCGGATGAAACTCTCTCTGTGTTTGCTTGTTCATTTTCATCATTAAGCAATTGGACTACTTTCTCAGCATTTGCCTTATATTTTTCTTTTATTTCAGGAGCAAGCTGCATATATTCCTGTATACTTCCAGTGTAAGAAGAAAGCTCTTTATAGTTTTCTTCCACTTCTGCCCTTATATCTGGTCGATGCTGCTTTACATAATCAGTTACTTTATTAAAGACACTTTGGTCCATTGTTTTTAAGTCAAGCCCGATAAATTGAATCTTCTTTTTATTGGTTGGATCAGCATTATAATCTTTCATCCACTCAATCATGGCTATAATTTCATCAGTAGGATATAACAATTTTAAAAATTCCCTAGGATTTCCTTTTCCTGTTTGGATATATTCATTTAGCTTTAAGCCGTTTCCCCAATCTTCTTCCATTCCGAAATTCGTAAATCCCATCTCAGTAACTAAGTACTTCACAAGGCGAAACTTCATGGTGAAAATTTCAGAGCTTCCATGAGTATTCTCTCCTAATCCTACATATTGTGCGCTCCCAATCATGTTCTTAAGTGGTTTTAAATCGTCAAATGGTTTTGATGGTTCTATCGTTTTTAATTGCTTTGCCTGTGATTCTATTGAATTAACGATATTATTTTGGATTGGTTGAACTGAATTTTCGACTGCTACGGTTTGAGCTTTTCCTTCTCCACCAAATCCTGCGACTAATATAGCTGTACTAACCATTGCACAATACATCTTTTTCTTATTCATTTTCTCACCTCAATTGAATTATTTCAAAAGCAAGATTGATTCATGTACTTGCACGGATCAATCAATTGCCTTAATTCAATTGTTATTTATTTAATATCACATTTCCTAGTTACATATTGTCATAAGATTAATTGACACAGGTCATATGCTATTCATTACACTTTCGCAATTCGGTTTTATCTGTAATTTTTTGAATACTAACTCTAAGCTAACTCTATTTTTTCTTCCAATTAATACTTTCAATATTTGACTAAACTGCCATTCAGAGCAATAAAAAAAATCGAATTTACATTCGATTTTTCTTACAACTAATGCATGGTTTATTTTAGTTTTCCATTTTCATAAGTTCATCAAGAAAATGAATCATAGCCTTATGACGTATTCTGATTGTTTGACCTCTGAATTTTTATATTGCATTCTTCTTCATGATATAGACTCGTTTTTATTTAAAGGTCTTATTTTTCTTAAAACAAATGAATGTTTTCCTTCTTACATGCTTCTCTCATTTCATCTGGCCATACAGAAGATTGAACTTCACCAATATGCGCTTTACGTAAGAAAAACATGCACATTCTTGATTGCCCAATACCACCACCAAGTGTTAGTGGAAGCACTTCTTCTAAAATACCTTTATGAAAATCATACTCGCGTTTGAAATCTTCACCTGTCTTCGTTAATTGCTCATCAAGTGATCTACTATCAACACGAATACCCATTGATGATAATTCAAATGAAGTTTGCAATACTGGATGCCAGAATAAGATGTCTCCGTTTAATTTCCAATCGTCATAGTCAGCTGCACGTCCATCATGTTTTTCACCAGAACGAAGTACATCGCCAATTCCAATAATAAAAACTGCACCGTGCTCTTTTGCAATCGCATGCTCACGATCTTTCGGTGTTAATTCTGGGTATTTATCTTCTAATTCTTGGGCTGTAATAAATACGATATCTTCTGGTAAATACTTTCCAAGGTACGGATATTTTTCAAATAAATGATTTTCTAAATCTTTGAAGATTCCATAAATTGTTTGTACGGTTTCTTGTAAATAATCTACTGTACGCCATTCTTTTTGAATAATTTTTTCCCAATCCCATTGGTCAACGTAAATTGAATGAGTTGCGTCAAGTTCCTCATCACGGCGAATCGCGTTCATGTTTGTATATAAACCTTCACCAGCTTCATAACCATATTCATGCAGTGCAAATCGTTTCCATTTCGCTAGTGAGTGAACAATTTCTAACTCTTCTCCTGAATGTAACATATCAAATTCAATTGGACGTTCTACACCGTTTAAGTGATCGTTTAAACCCGATTTTTTCGTTACGAATAATGGTGCAGATACGCGGAACATTCCAAGACGTTTTGCTAATTGATCCTCAAAAAATGTTTTAACTTCCTTAATTGCGATTTGTGTCTCTCTTACTGTCATTAATGATTGATACATGCCTATTTCCTCCTAAAATGTTTGGATGTAGTAGAAAAAAGCCAACAAAAAAAGCCCTTCTTTCCCAAAAAACTGGGACGAAAGGCTTTGGTTCCGCGGTACCACCCAAATTAGCAACAGAGGTTGCTCACTTATTCAGTACGGAGATTAGAGAGATCTCGATACTGTTCTTCTTTAACGGCGAAGTTCACGGCTAAGTCTACTTTCCTCTAAAGGATTTCGGTTAGCGACTCCAGGAGGTTCTTCATAACAGGCTTCGTATCAGGCTCACACCACCCCTGACTCGCTTTGTCTACGTCCTACTACTACTCGTCCTTTCACAGTCGTTTTGTTGTCACATCTCTGAAACATTTTATTAATGATTATTTTATAGATAAAAATGAGAAAGTCAACATTTTTTTCAATTTTTATTTTATTCTAAACAAATAACCAAGAGTATGATATGTACTTAAACTGTTCACTTTTGCGTTTTTTTCAGTCAGTAATATAGCCGATGAACTGGTAGGTTTCATCATTTTTGTGAACTCTTGTTTCATGGGTGGCTCGAGCTTAACTAACGCAATTCATTAGTTGAACAACCTTTTTCTTATTTAAGTAAATGGCAGATTAGTTGCATAAGAATTATGGAATTTTATGGTAAAATTAGAGTGGTTTTATAATTAAATAATTTTAAGGAGATATAGTTTTGCTAAAAAATCATAAAATTTTTTCAATAATTGGTTTCTTTTTTTTACTTTTATACGGAGTGTATGTTACTAAAATATCAACAGTTAGTATTTTTAAATATTCACTAATTATCGGTATGTTTTTTTTAACTATTGATTTAGCGATTAATATATTTTTTTAAAAAAAGAAACAATAATTATGAAAAACTATACTATTCCTACTGATGCCGTTAGTATTACAGTCTCCATTGACACTGGGGCCCTCCCCAAACTTAAATACAAATTTACTAGTAAATTTGTACATTCATTTTATATGGGCTATAATACCTTAAACCATTTTCTTTATTTGAGATATCTTTTGTGAACACCCTTATTCGATATGAATAAGGGTTTTTTATATGCATTTCTTTAATTAGGGTATAAAAAAAGACAGACCTTATAAAAGATCTGTCTTTCTTTATATTTATTATGCTTTTTGAACGTTAGTCGCTTGAGGTCCACGTTGACCTGGCTCTACATTAAATGTAACAGCTTGGCCTTCATCTAATGATTTGAAACCATCAGTTTGAATAGCTGAGAAATGTACGAATACATCATCTCCATTTTCACGCTCGATGAATCCAAAACCTTTATCTGCATTAAACCATTTTACTTTACCATGTTCCATTTTTATTGCCTCCTTGTGTGGGTTACACACTTTGTAATTATATCATATTAACAATATATTTGTAGATAATCAAATGTTCAAACTACTTACACTCGTATAAGTTGAAGAGCCTTGAGCTGCTAATTGCAGTCTTTTTAATGTTTCTAACAGAAGGAATAATAAATTTTCATAACGAATTAAAGATAAAAAAGTAGAAATGGTTGTGTGATTGATGGAAGACTATAGAAATAACGATGACTAGAGATATATAATACGGGATTGAAGAATTAAATATCAAGCATCGCGTAAAAAGTATTAGCTTCCAAATTTTAAAGCCTATATCTCGAATAGATAGTGAAGGTGGGTTTACCTATCGTGTAAAGAAGGGGACTTTGAAGTTTGAAAGTGTTATCTATGCAAACATTCCTTATAGTTTTGAATGGGATGAATGGAGTGAATTTTACCGTTCAGCTGTGTTAGATAACTCTAATGTAATTGACAGAATACCTGTTAAAGCGAGAAAAAATAAAGATATAAACATATTTATTTAGGTATTGATAATGGTGTAGATTATAAAGAATTAAATATTGTTTGTTCTAATTATTACTTAACTTTAGACGATCAAGAATATATACTTCACGATGAATTTGATTGGTTATACGAGGAATAATCTTAAATTCAACTTTTTACTTGTCAAATATAGATAAAATTAGAATTAAAATCAAAAATCCACCCGTTATAGTAGAAATAATAATTCCAGTTATGAAATTTTTCTTTTGTTTATTTTTATACGAAGTAAATATTGATATAAAAGTAATACTGAACGAGATTATTAGTAATATTAAATAAAAATTATCACTTAACATCAATTATATATCTCTCTTATTTAACTACTATTTACATATTCTTTTTATCAGTCAAATAACCCTGCCGTTATACAACTAAACTGCCATTTAGTTAAACAAGTACGCCTCGTTTTCACATGAAAATCTAATACAATCTAGCTTACATAAACACCGTTATCGGCAATAAAAAAAGGACTTTCAACAGGAAAGATCCTTTTTTTGCTGCTTCTTCAACTAACGCACCCTAAATGAGAAATTAGGTTTTTTCATTAATAGAAAAAGACTTATAAGTATTTATCACTAATCACTTTCATATGGTGTAACTCGTGCCCGGCAATGCCATATGCAATGATACCTATCGAAACTGGGCTGTTCATTACAGTTCCATTACGATCCCACGCTGCATCATCAATGGTTGAAAAAAGGCTTAACGTGTTGGAGCGTACCGTGTCTAAACCAGCTAGTAGCTGCTCCCAGGATAATTTGTTGAAGTTTGCCGCAGAAACATATTGATTCTGATCCATTGCTGGGAGTGGTGCACTTTCATTTCGTGCAATGGCAAGCATTCGATACGACATCACACGTTCCGAGTCGGTCATATGCCCAATCACTTCTTTTAAAGTCCATTTCCCTGGTGCGTACGCCTTCCTTGATGACTCCTCTGATACGCTGCTTAAGAGGGTAATGGTCTTAGTTCGTTGCTTACTAAGTATTTCTTTAATATCTCCATCTGGCACAAGACTAACATACCTAGCATGCTCCGGATTTTCAATAGATAATGGTCGTGGACGCACAAGAATCCCCCTCATCGGAATAGTTAATTATGGTTCTAGGCTAATATTCGACTGTCAAGAGGATATTTCCTTTATTTGATATTTAATTTCATTACCGCAAAATAATTGCAAATTAAACAACTTTATTATCTCTATACAACTGATTTATGCAGTTAACATAATACAGATAATAATGGATTAATTCACTTTTTATTCCACTAAACTGCCATTTACTTCAATAAAAAAAGTCACATATTTGCAGCTTAATCTTCAACTATTGCAGTGAGTTAGTTGCATTAGAATATCTTAATAAAGCCCATCCTAACTCAAGTTAGAATTGGGCTCTTTCAATATTAATTTAGCAACATTTCCTAAGGAGTAGTATCAGGGCGAAAACAGTTTCCAATGCCCTTCGGAGACAACTTCAACCTCTCCGTCGATTACTTTGATGGCGGTTTGATCGTCAATCGCATACGCCGGCCCCTGCAGCCCGGCTGCCCATCTCTCTGCGGCAGTAATGGTGTTTCCCGGTAGCATCTCGTGATCCAGGTGCGGAAAGATTGAAAAATCAACCAGTCTTAGTGTTTTATCACCACCGTCTGGTGGAGTCCAGCCAACGAAGTACTCCCCTATGTTAGGAGCCATCACCATGCTCCCAGCACTCATTCCCACATAGACTGAGTTCAGTGACGGTAAAAGGTCTGCCAGCCCGGATTGACGCATCCAGTGGCACAGGTAAAGGGCGTCGCCGCCTGACACCAGTAGTACATCTATCTCCTGAACCAGTGGTTTCCAGCGGTTTTCGTCGATGCTTGGTAGCGCTGTGAGCTCCAAAATGCCGACTGACCTCCAACCGAGGCTGACCATGGGATTCTCTTCTTTCCCACTGATGAACTGCCAGGCTTTGACGCCAGGGCCAACCCAAGGGTGTCCATACATCGCAGTGGGGATGCACAGGGCGTTGGAGTCAGCAATTGGCTTGCCTAGCATGTCAACTAGCGCGTCGTGTATGCTTTTGTTATTGATGCCTCCAGATGTAAGTAGAAATTTCATAACTTCACTCCTTGTCCTTGTTTGGTATTGTCGAGTTTGTTCAAACTCTATGATAGAACCTAGCATAATGAATGATTGGAACACTTCCCAATTAAATCATTGTTATCCGATGTTCAACTTATTTTGTCTATTTGAATACCTGGTGAAGCTCAATCTGTCCTATACTCTACAATTCTGCAAGGCATATATAAATCCTTGTTCAACTATTCTGTCATTTAGTCGCATAAGTTAACCTCAATCCGCTCTAACAAATTCAAATCCTAAAAAATAAAAAACAGAAACAAGCCACCACAAACGACTGTTTCTGTTTTTAAATATTATTTCCCTTTATTACGTGTCATTACGTCAAATACAACTGCAAGAACAAGTACTGCTCCTCGAATGATGTATTGGTATGAAATATCTATACCCATTAAGTTCATCCCACTTGTTAATGAAGCCATTACGAATGCACCGATAATTGTACCTGTTACTTTACCAACTCCACCAGCAGCAGAAACACCACCTACATAAGCTGCAGCAATTGCATCTAACTCAAACATTGTACCTGCTTGGGGAGAAGCAGATGCAAGTCGAGCTGTAAACAATACGCCTGAAAGGGCTGCAAGCATACTCATTGAACCGAATACAATATAAGTGATTTTCTTTACGCTAATTCCACTTAACTGTGCTGCTTCAGGGTTTCCACCAACTGCATAAATGTGACGCCCTAAAGGAGTTCTAGTTGTAATGAAGTGGTAGACTACTACTACAATAAACATGATCACAGCAGTCCAAGAAATTCCTTGATAGCCTGCAAGAATATAGCAAATGTAACCAATGATACCGGAAATAAACAATAATTTTATGATTTGCATTGGCATTGAAAGAACTTCAAAACCGTACTTTATGTTTACGCTTCTCTTTTTAAAATCACTCCAGATAAATAGAATGATAGAGATCGCACCAATTAATAGTGTTGATATGTGTAAACCATTCAAATTTCCTAAACTAGGAATATAGCCATTTCCAATTGCCTTAAAGCTTTCGTTAGCAACGATGATCGTACCAGTTTTAACAAGAGACATTAGTAATAATCCCTTGAATATTAACATACCTGCTAATGAAACTACGAATGATGGAATTCCTAAATTAGCAACAAAGAATCCATTAATTAGACCTATGATAGCGCCAAATACTAGAACTGCAATGATTGAAATCCAGACTGGCAAACCGTGTGTTAGAAATAGAGCAACTACTGCTCCTAGAAAACCTGCAACAAACCCAACTGAAAGGTCAATATGTCGAATGACAATTACTAGTGTCATACCTACAGCAAGAACTGCAACATAACCTGTCATATTGATTAAATCACTTAAGTTACGAGATGACATAAATAGTCCATCTGTATTTAAAGTAAATACTAACATTATTACTGCAAGAGCAATATACATTCCGTATTCACGGATGTTTTTCCTTAATAACATGCCTGCTTCTTGAAAAAAGTTCATTTTATTCAACCTCTCTTAAACGGTAGCTAGAGCCATAACGCTCTCTTGAGTTGCTTCTTCTCTTGATAATTCCCCGGTTATTTTACCTTCTGCCATAACATAAATTCGATCACTCATACCAAGGACTTCTGGAAGTTCAGAGGAAATCATGATAATGCTCATGCCTTGTTCAACCAGTAGATTCATAAAACTATAGATTTCAAATTTTGCACCTACGTCGATTCCACGTGTTGGCTCATCTAATATAAGTACATTCGGATTTGTAAATAACCATTTACTCAACGATACTTTTTGCTGATTACCACCACTCAATTTTCCAACAATTGAAGTGATTGATGGAGCTTTTATGTTTAACTTATTTAAATAATCATTTGCAACGACAATTTCTTCATGTTGATTAATTACGCTTGACTTGGAAATTTCAAATAAGTTCGTAATCGAAATATTATTTTTAATATCTTGTTCAAGAATCAATCCGTCGCCTTTTCGATCCTCTGTTACATAGGCTATACCAGCTTTTATTGCATCTTTCGGATGTTTAAAACGCTTTTGCTTACCTTGCACTAAAACGGAACCATCAAGTTTGAAATTTGTTGGATTACCAAAAATACTTTTTGCTAGTTCTGTTCGGCCTGATCCCATCAATCCAGCAATACCAATAATTTCACCTTTTCGAACATTTAGATTGATATGATGAAGAATTTTTCGACCTAATTTTGGATCGTACACATCCCAGTCTTTTAATTCTAATGAAACTTCACCAAACTTTTGATTTGGACGCTTCGGATAAATATCGTCAATTTCACGACCAACCATATGTTTGATAATTGTGTTTTCGGTGATTTCTTCTTTATTTAAAGAGCAAATTGTTTTCCCGTCACGAAGTACAGTAACCGTATCTGCAACAGCAATTACTTCTTTAAGTTTATGCGAAATCATAATACAAGAAATTCCTTGATTCTTTAGCTCTTCCATCAAGAAAAGTAGGTTTTCACTATCATCTTCATTTAAAGCAGCTGTAGGCTCGTCGAGTATAAGCAATTTAACATCTTTACTAAGTGCTTTTGCTATTTCAACCAGTTGCTGCTTACCTACACCTAACTCTTTAATCTGTACTTCCGGATTTACATCTAGTTTTACTTTTTTTAGCATGTCGATTGCTTTAACAATCGTTTCATTGAAATCAACAGTTATTCCCTTTTTAATTTCATGTCCGATAAAAATATTTTCAAATACGGAAAGTTCAGGAAAAAGCGATAATTCCTGATAGATGATTCCAATACCCTTTTTTTCACTATCACTGATTTTTGAAAACTTTTGAACTTCATCTCCAAAAACAATATCACCTGCATAGGTTCCAAATGGATAAATACCACTTAATACTTTCATTAAAGTCGATTTTCCAGCACCGTTTTCACCAACTAAGCAATGTATTTCCCCTTTTCTAACCTTGAAGTTAACATCGCTTAATGCTTTCACACCTGGAAACTCTTTTGAGATATTTCTCATCTCTAAAATAAATTCACTCATATGATCCGTCTCCCGAATTTGCCATCTACTTGAGTCATTGATAAATTGAATAATTAACAAAATAGTGACGGTTAGACCATCACTATTTTGCAAGTTCATTTCTTCTATTAATTACTTCAATCCAGTGAAGTCTGAAGCACTATAGTATCCAGAATCAACTAAGTCTTTCTTCACTGTGCTTTGATCAACAACAATAATATCTGTTTGTTTTGTTTTGATATCAGCTTTACCGTTGTTTGTAACGCCTGAAGCATCAGGTGTTTCATTTTTTAAGATTGAAGTTGCAGTAGCGATTGCATCTTTAACTAAAGTACGAACATCTTTGAAAACAGTCATAGATTGTTTGCCATCGATAATGTATTGTACAGAAGCTTTTTCAGCATCTTGACCAGAAATTACATATGAAGATACGTCTTTATCTGATTTGAATGTATCAGCGATTGAACGCGCTGTTCCATCATTTGGAGCAAGAACTAATACATCACCTTTGTCAGATTTAGAAGCTTTTGTTAAGTTAGATGAAGTTAAGTTTTTAGCTACGTTGAAATCCCAGTTAGTTGAAACTTGACCGATAATTTTTGCTTGCTCATCACGAGTTAAATCAGCTTTAGCTTTTAAACTATTTGCAGCAGCTGAATTTTCAACTTTGAATGTTCCATCAGCAATTTTAGGTTGAAGAACTTTCCAAGCACCTTGGAAGAATAAGAATGCATTGTTATCAGATGCAGCACCTGCGTATAGGTATAAAGGTTGACCTGCTTTACCTGAAGCATGGTCTACAAGATATTGTGCTTGTGCAGCACCTACAGCAACGCTATCAAATGATACATAGTAATCAACTGCGTCAGTACCTGTAATTAAACGATCGTAAGAAATTACTTTAACACCAGCAGCTTTTGCAGCTTCAGCTGAAGCAGCAGCAGCAGCACCGTCTTGAGGACAAATAATTAAAACTTTGATGCCTTTTGCAATTAAAGAATCAACGTTTGCTTTTTCTTTAGCAGAGTCACCTTGCGAGAATAAAATTTCAACTGAATAATCTGTATCTTTTAAAGCATTTTTAAAGCGAGTTTCATCTTGAGTCCAACGTGGCTCATCTTTCGTAGGTAAAACGATACCAATATCAACTTTACCATTTTTACTTTTCTTACCAGCAGAAGTGCTATCACTTGATGTTGCTGAAGATCCACATCCAGCTGCAACAAGAGTCATTACTAAAAATACCGAAATTATTGCAAAAATCTTTGATAACTTTTTCAAAGTGTTTCCCCCTTTTTTTCTGGTTACGCTTTCATAAATAAGGTTATCACGATTTTTATTGGAAACGCTTACCCATTTCCTTCACTCTTTTGTCTATTATCTGCACTAATTTACCTCGTCGCAGAAAACGTTTACATTCAGAATATTAAAACTAGCATTTTCTTAACTTTGGGACAGATTAGTGCAGTTAATTTCGTTTAAAACCAAAAAAAGAGTCAAACAGAAAACTCAATAAAAGTATGTACAAATTAAAAAGCAATTCGTAAATACGATCATTAAGTATGTCGTTAGACTCTTTTAGCAATAAATATTCAAATAAAGTAAGTAATCGTTTATTAGTTCAAATTCAAGTATTTAAATACTCCTCTTATTCTCTTTAAATATTCATTAATACCTTTTTTCGATATTCCTTAGGAGATTCATTCGTACATTTTTTAAATACTCGGCTAAAATAATTTGGATCATTATAGCCCACTTGGTAACAAATTTCTTTTAAATTCAATTCTCTTTTTTCCATTAATTGTTTTGCTTTATTAATTCTCAAATTCATTAAATAATCACTGAAAGTCTCACCTGTTTGCTTTTTAAATAGTTTGCTAAAGTAAACTGGATTTAATTTTAAATAATTGGCCACTTGCTCAAGTGAGAGATCCTCAATGAAGTGATTAGCGATATATTCCCTAGCCAATATCATCATATGATTCGTTTTGATTTCTTTTTCTCGATCGATCTTTGTAATTAAATTAATGATTTGTTGCTCTACATTCATCTTCAATTGACTGAGATCATCGATGTCTGGAATATGAAATTTTTCAACTTCGATCGATGAATTGCGGAGAGATTGGAAAATTTGATTAAATAGAGAATTTAATTCCGTTCTAACCTTTGTAACGTCATAATTAACAAATCTTTCATATAGAGTAATGAATTGGTTCATGACATCTTCCAAATCAGCTTTTCTAAAAGAATCAATTAATACCTGTTTTTCTTCATCTAGTATACCAATAGAAAAATTCTCTGAATAAACACTAACTCTTGTTAATTCATCACACTCTAAACTTGCATTCACTGCCTCATTATATGATTTTCTTAATCCTTCAATTCCTTGTTTTAAAGACCCTATACCAATCTCCGTTTTATAACCAGTTTGACTTTCTATGTATTCACTGGTTTTTAGAGCATCTTGATAGAGTACAAGCTTTTGAAGATCATCTTCCTGATTAGGCTGTACTGGAATAAATATGGCTAATTGACCATCTACAACAGGGCTAATTAAACAATTCCTCGAAGATTTCATAAAATGCCTAACACATTCATAAATTCTCCTTTGCTCCTTGTCATTTTGACTAATTTCTTTAGGCAATTTAATGACGTTCGCATAACCTAACTCGATTTCAAAACCGAGAATACTAGACCATTGAGAAACGTTTAGTTCTTGTACAGTATTAAACATTAACATTAATGTATATTCATTTTCAGTGAGAGGACGTATAATCGATAAATTTTCTATAGCCTCTAACTCTTGTAATCTTTTCTTATGATCATCTTCAATTTCATCGATCATCTTTTGAAGTAAAGAGATAATATGATCCTTTTTAGCAGGCTTTAAAATATAATCTTTAACACCTAATGAAATGGCTTCTTGTGCATACGTAAAATAGTCATATGCAGTGACAATGAATATTTTTGTATCAGGTAGTTTTTGTTTTATAACAGAAACAGCTTCAAGCCCTTGAATACCTGGCATTTTTATATCCATAAAGATAATATGAGGCTGGTATTCTATTGATTTTTCAATCGCAACTCGTCCATTTTCAGCCTGTTCAAATTGAAATTGATTAGGCATTGAACGGTTAATCATCAGTTCAAGTCCCTCGCGCTCTAATGGTTCATCATCAACAATTAATAAACGATACATGGGTACCTCCTTTAATTTTAAAATTTTGATGAGACAGGAAGCTTTAATATAATAGTTGTCCCTATATTTATTTCACTTTTGATATCAACAATATCTTCTTCTTCATAAAAGAGGCGCCAGCGTTTAAACACATTTGTTGTACCTAATCCAGTTGAGCTTTTTTGAGAGATGATCGGCATAGACGACGTTAAAAGAGCCTCTCTAGTCTCTTCTTTCATACCAGCACCATTATCATAAATTTCGATGAAAATATATTTTTCATGATTCTCGATTGTAATTCCTATTACTGCTCCTTGCTCCATCCCCTCGATACCGTGTATAAATGCGTTTTCAAGAAGCGGTTGCAATGCTAAACAAGGAACTTTATTTCCTAAACAAGACTCGTCTATATTTAATTCAAAGCGCACACGATCTCTAAACCTCGCCTTTTGAATCGAAAAATATTCCTCGGCATTTCTAACTTCTTCCAAAAGAGTTACAGGCTCGTCTAATTTTCGTAAATTATAACGTAGCAAATTCGAGGTCGATACAGTCAGATCACTTGTTTGCTCAGCCCCTTCAATATAGGCTAACTTAGATATAACGTTTAACGTATTGAACAGGAAATGTGGGTTTATCTGACTTTGTAAAGCTTTTAACTCCAGCTCCTTTACAAGGCGATCCTTCTCTACTATTTCAATATTTTTCATCATTAAATTGCTTAAGTTCTTAGACATTTCATTGAGGATTTTACCAAGAATACCGATTTCATTATTTCGATACAATGTGGGTGGATCAACATTAAAATTACCTTTACCAATTTGTTTAGCCATATAAACTAATCGATTAATTGGAATGACGATACTTCTAGACAACCAAATTGCAAAAACAATACTAATGATAGTCGTTATAACGAACAACTGGACACCTAATTGATTCATAGACTGAGTATTCGCAATAATCTTTCGAAAAATAGGCTGGTAATTACTAAGCTCTAAATCAACTAAGTTTTGACTGTCCTCTCTAATAAACCCTGATATTTTCTCTATATCCCGGTATTGATCTGTATAACTTGAAAAATTTTGAGAGACTAAATTATCTGTAATCGATGATTCTAACTCTAGAAAAGAATCAATCATATGGGTAAAGTTTTCTAACACAAGCTGATTATTTTTAGTAGCATTATGTGTTAATAATTCCTTTTTTAATTTTTGTAAATTGCTTTTATGCTGCAAAATCGATCGATAGTTTTTTGGCTGTGGATTAATAATATAACTACTAACTAAACTTAAGTTTTCCTGAGTTTCAGAAGAGATTTGTTTATATAAAAATATTTTATTAATCATTAAATTATAACTCTCTTGAACTTTCTTACCATTTTCAAAAATAAAAAATGAAACTAAATTTAATAAAATAACTAGAATAGGAATAAAAATAAACAACTTTGTCCTAATTTTCAACGTTTCTCCTCCTGATCAACGTTTCTTTCGTCACCACCTCGGTTGGTGTAAAATTTTCTTTATTAATAACTTTTCCATGTAACGAATCAATTAATAATCCTACAGATTGAAAGCCCATTTCATATGGCTTCTGAATAACAGTTGCTTTAATCGCATCATCTTGAACTGCTTGAAGTGTACCTTCAATGTTATCAAATCCAAATATCTCAACTTGATTTAACTTTAAATTTTTTGATGCATTCAAAATGCCTATTGCATCTAATGCACTTGTACCAACCATAACTGAAATGTCTTTATTATTACGAAGCATACTTTCAGTTTGAAGCTTTGCTTGAATAATTGATATATTAGAGGACTCAATATCCTTTACTACTAATTTTGAATGCTTTTTAACGATACTTAAAAATCCATTTAATCTAGCCTGCTGACTCTCTGATTTTTCACTCCCTATAATAACGCCAATTTTTCCAACACCATTCGTTTCCTCTACAACAACTCTTCCTAACTGCTCTCCCGCGCTAAAATTATTTGTACCAACATAAGCAATACGCTTACTTTTTGGCGCATCTGTATCAATTGTAATAACAGGAATATGTTGTGTAACCGCTTTATTAATTACGGGCGAAAAAGTATTCTCATCCAGACTTTGTACGATGATACCATCCACTTGAGAAGCAATTGCTTTTTCTAATAACTTAATTTGTTCTTCCGGACTTGTACGTAAAGGGCCGATATATTCAACATTTACTCCATATTTTTCTGCAGCAACATCTGCCCCTTCTTGTACTTTCCTCCAATAAGGATTATCAAACTCCTGCGAAATAAGGACAAAATGGAGTTTTTTCTTCGTTTCTACTTCCCGATCCTGTAATTTTTGAACTGAATTTTCAATATTTCTAGCATTTATTTCAAAATGAATAAGTACATAAACAAACAATAAAAAAAGTACGCTTAAAATAATCGACCATTTTTTCTCTTCCATAACGTCCTCCAGTCCTATATTAAAATAGTACATTTTGATTATACAGTTTACAAGACTATTAAACTTTACAATTTTTTCCCTTTTATTTAAATGAACGAATGGTTTCATAAATAAATCTTCACGATATCTGTCTTTAAGCTACTTTTAAATCGTTATATTGGAATTTTTTCAAAAAAAAATGATCCCCCTTACTATAATAGGAGATCATCATCATTAACTTTGCTTTTCGTATTTACGTAATAAATTCATTTTGTTAATGTTAATTATTTTAGTCAACATGTGAAAATTCAATCTCCATAACCAATTGGGTGACTCTTATGCCAGTTCCATGAATCAGCTATAATTTGAAGAATATCGATCCGCTTTGGATACCAACCTAAAACTTTTTTTGCTTTTTCGGATGAAGCGATTAATATATCCGGGTCTCCTGGGCGTCTTTCTCCTATTTTTAAAGAGATTGATTAGTTTGTAACTTCGCAAACTGCATCTATAATTTCTTTAACCGAAAATCCTTTATTATTCCCTAAATTGAAAACATTACTTTCTCCACCACTTATTAAGTAACTTAGCGCTAAAGTGTGAGCATTAACTAAATCTTCCACATGAATATAGTCACGAATCCAAGTACCATTCGGTGTATCATAATCATCTCCAAAAAACGGTGATTTGTTTCCTCTGCCCCAAAGGCACCTGTATTATAGAAGGAATTGATATGCTTCCTCATAACTGGATCATGAGGAAGTACAATAGCATAAAATTGTAATTTGCTTCCTCATAGCTGATTCATGAGGAAGTACAATAGCATAAAATTAAAATATGCTTCCTCATAACTGGTTCATGAGGAAGTACAATAGCATAAAATTGTAATTTGCTTCCTCATAACTGGATCATGAGGAAGTACAATAGCAAAATGTTGAAAAATACTTACTCATAACTGGTTCATAGGTATGTACTTTTGCAGAACACTAATTGACGAACTCATTTTTCACCAGTTTAAAGCTATCTTATAAGGTGGTTTCTTTGTTTATCATGAGAAGTAACAGACCTAAAAAAGGCTAGCAATAAGCGAGCCTTCTTAAACACCGTTATTTATTTAATCTAATTATGAAGGAGACGGAAATCTCGCAGCTTCAAAATGGGTACTAAAATCCCCATCAACATTTGCACCGATTACACCAGCAATGCTACTTTGGGCAAAAACCTCAACCTTATCCAAAGCATTAAGTTTCTGTATCGTCGAAACATTTACAGCATTTCCGAAGTTTATTGGACCAAAGAAATCGTTATCGATTGCGATCGCGGGTCGTCCATTCACACGAATTTCGATCCGTGCTCTATAGTTGACATTGTTGTTATTTGGGATAAAAGAAATCGTAGCAGAAATTAAATAAACCCCATTATTTTTGGGTCTAAATGTTGAGGTAAACGGATTATATTCATTTGCTAAATCAAATTGTTTAAGTTGATAATTTACTTTTACAAAAGTGTTTTCAGGAACAGTTTGATTTGCATTATTAACAGCTCTAAAAGCTGAAGCAATATTCATATTCTCTTTATTCTCTTCATTGGAATCATTTTGTTTTTTCATTTTTGGAGGCACACTTTTCACTTCACTCTCTAATAAACTCCTATCATTATATTTAGACGAGGCTTAGGTGATTGTATGCTTGTCCGTGTACGATCACTATTTATGGCAATTAAATTGAAAAATGTTATCGATAAACCTATTAACTGATAGGTTCAGTTAAATTAAATTTTTGTTCTACTATTCAGAAAAAAAGGGCTTTACTCATTAGAGTAAAGCACCTATTAAATGATGAACAAGTATAGCATAAGTGTAGTCGCTACATGAACTACCTTAAGTAAACCATAATCACTATCTATTTAAATTATCCTAATCATCTCTTCTACAAGTTTTTGTTAAGTCGACTTTTCCATATATACGTTAAGGTAATAAATATATAGATACAAAGTGTAATAATCGTTACGATGATTGGTGTCGTGAAAATGATTCCGATTAGAATCATCATTAAAGCGATGATCACAGCCCAAGTCGTATATGGGAACCATTTAACTAAATAGTCACTTGTTTTTCCAGATGACTGTTTACGTGATTTCAAATGTGCAAAGGCAATAATCAACCAGATGAATAATACGGTATATCCTAGCGATCCCATTAGGAAATCAAATGTCTTGCTTCCTGCAAATAAGGAAATTAGTACACCGCCAAGTAAAGTTGAAGTACACATTAATATTGCGTATACAGGAACTTTCCTCTTAGATAATCTTGAAAATATTTTCGGAATGCGACCGTCCGCAGCTTGCGTATACAGAACACGGGATGAACCATACAATCCAGAGTTCATCGATGAAATAATCGCTATTAGAACAACGGCGTTCATAATATGGTCAGCACCAGGAATCCCAATCATTTTAAAGACCATCACAAATGGACTTTCAGGCACCCCGTTTACTTTATTCCAAGGAATTAAACTAACGATGATGAAAAATGGAATGATATAGAAAGAAATGATTCTGACTAATGTACTTCGAACGGCTTTTGGAACCACTTTTTCGGGATTTTTCGTCTCTGCTAATGTAACCCCGATAATTTCCGTACCACCATATGAATAAATTACCACCAGCATAGCTGAGATTAAACCTGTTGATCCATTCGGAAAGAAACCGCCATGGTCTGTCAAGTTAGAGAAACCAACTGCTTTATGATCACCAAAGTTCACTAGTAACAACACTAATCCAGCTATGATGAACACAATGATGACAGTAATTTTAATTAAAGCAAGCCAGTATTCCGTTTCAGCAAAAACCTTTACTGATAGCAAGTTAATTGTTGTAACTAACACCGAAACAACTAATGCCAGTAACCAGATTGGATAGTCAGGCAACCAATATTGAATGAAAATGGCAGCAACGATTGATTCGGCCGTGATGTTCAATACCCACATTTTCCAATAGATCCAATCAAGGAAATAAGCAGGATACTTTCCTAAAAGAGATTGGACAAGATCCCTGAATGTTCTTGCATCGCTATTGCGAACCGCCATTTCAGCTAAACCTTGCAAGATGAATAATAAGATGATACCTCCTAGCAAGTAAGCAATTATTATGGATGGACCTGCCATATCAATTGCTGAACTACTTCCCTTAAATAAACCTGCCCCAATGGCACCTCCTAATGCCATCATTGTAATATGTCTCGACGTCATTGTCCTTTGTAAATTCCGTTTTTCCGTTTTCATATCCTAACCTCCCCAAAAATCAAAAAAGGCATATCATCTCATTCTTCATAATCAAATGAAGAAAGAGACGACATGCCTTAGCTTACCGCGGTACCACTCTTATTGGCTCTTTTCGAACCCTACTTTAAAAACCTTGTAACGAAGGTCAATCGTTAAAACAAGAGAAAAGATTAAATCTAATCTTTCGCTTTACCACTCCCAGACAAGTTCAAAGTATCATTGGACTGCGTTGCACCAACCCGCAGCTCTCTTAACCTAATAATTAACTTTTACTACTCCTGATCTTTGCGTTTTGATAAATATTTCTGAATATTTTTTATAATAACTAATACTATACGGACGTGAAGCAAACTTGTCAACAGTTTTTTTAGGATAATAATTTTCAAAAAACAAATCATAAGCTTATTGGTTCAGTAGCTAAATAGATCCGTAAAATCTTTTTATTGAAGCATTCATTTTTCAATTTCGTTAGCCCTGAAAATCCAAATAAATCAAACGATATTTGTTTCAAAATATTTTTTAGTGGTCACTTGTAAATGCCAACTATCAATAAAATTACTAAACAAAATGGAGAGTGCCAAGAATGAATGAAATGATTGAAAGTTTGAAAAGTATACACAATGAAATAAGTCTTAAGCTCAGCAATGCTTTCAACTTCTCAGAAACCAATGATAACCATAACCAAAATTCTCATCACGATTATACTGAATTATCTAAAGATGCTAAAGAACAGTTAGAACAAAATAAAGAACATCAAATAGCTAAGACAATTTTAAAACATTTAGAAACATTACTTAGTGAGGTTGATAAAATAAAAAACGCTTAACTTTTAATCGTTACAAAACATTATCGAAAAAAAGGATTTTCCCTCCTGTATCAGCAATTTTTTTACTCAAATTAGCACTCCAAACATGTATGAAGGACAGGGCCAACTAATACAAAAAATCTCTACGGAATCTTCCATAGAGATTTTTAATAAATAAATATTTTATTATCTTTTTGCCCCTGTGAAGCGTCTATTTAAAAACTTAGCAAACAATCTAGCAAATAAATTAAATAATAGGATCATTACAATTAAAACTGCCGCAGATTTTGTAGCGATACTTTGCGCATCTGGAACTATACCTTCTGAATTTAATTTCCAGATATGAACTGTTAATGTTTCTGCTGGTCTAAAAATATTAAACGGATTCATCGGGGTATTTAATGGAGCAGCATTATTTAAAATAGGCGTTGTAAGTCCAGCAGTATAGATTAATGCCGCTGCTTCACCAAAAATTCTTCCAGCTGCTAAAATAATTCCCGTAATTAATTGTGGAATTGCTGTTGGGATACTAATTTTAGTAATTGTTTGCCACTTTGTAGCTCCTAATCCAAGACTACCCTCTTTACTAGTTTTAGGAACATTTAATAACGCTGTTTCACTTACCCTTGTTAAACCTGGAAGATTTAAAATTGAAATCGCAAGTGCACCACCAATTAAAGTGTAACCCCATCCAGTCATCGTTACAAATACTAATAAACCGAATAAACCTACTACGATTGAAGGTAATGAAGCTAACGTTTCAATACATAGTCTTAAGAAATTTAAAAAACGTCCTGGTTTTGCATATTCTGCCATATAAATCCCAGCTCCTACTCCAATCGGAACTGAAATAATTAATGTTAACACTAAGATATAAAATGAATTAAAAAGTTGTGGTCCGATCCCACCACCTGCTTGAATATTACTAGGTTTTCCAAACAAGAAATCAAAGTCCCAGAATCCCCAACCTTTAAAAATAATTTCACTCAATAAAAATAATAATAATATTACAACTAAACCAGCTATTAAACAAAGTATTCCCGTCCAAATCTTATCCATTTTTCTTGCAATCATGATTCATATCCTCCTTTTCTTCCAATTAATCGAATGACTAGTATAAAGAGGAAGGATATTAGAAGTAAGATCATTGCTAGAGTCCATAAAGTGTTATTCCAAGCTGTACCGTTTAATGTATTTGCCATATCCATTGTTAAAATTCCTGTTAATGTTGCCGTTGGATCGAAAATACCATTAGGGAACTTAACTGTATTTCCGATTACCATTTGTACTGCTAATGCTTCACCAAAAGCACGAGCAAGACCTAAAACGATTGCTGTTAAAATGTTTGTTTTTGCAGCTGGTACAATTGCCAACTTAATTGCTTGCCATCTAGTTGAACCTAGTCCGTATGATGCTTCTAAATAGGTTCTAGGAACAGCTCGTACAGCATCAGATGCTATACTTGCAATTGTAGGTAAAATCATGATACTTAGCACAATAATCCCTGCAATTAAGCTAAAACCTACGCCACCTACTGTATTTCTAATAAGAGGAACTAATATTGTTACGCCTAGAAATCCATAAACTACTGAAGGAATACCGACTAGAATTTCCAATACTGGAATTAATACTTTTTCACCAAACTTCGGTGAAATAAAATTCATGAAAATTGCTAATGCAATCGCAATTGGTGCAGCTATTATTACAGCACCAACAGATACTAGAATTGATCCAACAATAAAGATTAAAGCACCATATGTTGGGTTTGAAGCATTATTTGGACTCCAATGTTTTGAAAACAAAATTTCACTTAACGATATATCATTTACTGTAAATGATTGGATTCCTTTACTAACAATAAATCCTATTATTGCTATTGTAATACCAATCATTAAGAAACCACATATAGTTACAAGAGTTCTTCCAAGGTATTCAATTAGAAAAAAGTTTCTTTTTTTGAAATTCATGATAAACCCCTATCATCCATTAATAAATTAGTTTGAGAGTTGGTATAAAACCAACTCCCATTTTTTATATTATTCTAAACCTGTCATTTTTGAAGCCGGGATATAACCCATCTCAACTAACTTGTTAGCAAACTCGTCACCACTAATGAATTCAATATATTCTTTTACAGGAGATTTCGCATCGCCTTTTGTAATCATGTACTCGTATGAATAGAATGGGTAATCACCTGCAACGATATTGTCAGTAGTAGATTCTTTCCCATCAATTTTCACTGTTTTTAATGCATCTTTTTTATCGCCGATTAAATATGAGTTAGCAAGGTACGAGATTGCTCCTGGAGTAGAGTTTACAGCTTGCTCAACTGCACCGTTTGAGTCTTGAACAGTTCCTACACCATCATTAATCTTAACGTCTTTCATAATTTTCTTTTCAAATGCTGCACGAGTTCCAGATGATGCTGGACGATTAATTACATTGATTTTCTCATCTTTACCGCCAACTTCTTTCCAGTTCGCCACTTTACCAGCGAAAATATCTTCAATTTGTTGAAGTGTAAGTGAATCTACACCAACGTCTTTATTTGTTACCATTGAGTAACCAACACCAGCAACTTTAGCTTCTACTAATGAACTTGCTAAAGCTTTATCTTCTAATTTTTCAGCAGCAGGTACATCCGAGTTACCAATTTGAATTGCTCCTGTAGACACTTGGTTTACACCAGTACCACTACCGCCACCTTGAACTGTAATTGAAACTTGTGGGAACTTCGCCATAAATTCAGTTGCCGCTTCATCAGCTAGTGGTTGTAATGCTGTTGATCCTGCAGCACCAATTGTTCCTGTTAATTCTACTTTTTTATCATCTGAAGTCTTTCCAGTTGTTTTTTCATCTTTATTAGAACATCCTGCTAACATACCTGTAATAGCCATTGCTGCAAATGTTAATTTTAATCCACGTTTCATTTTAATCCCCCTAAAATGTTTGTTTTTATTTTTAATTTTGTATTTAATTTTTGTTTGTTATCTCTTACAATCTCTACTTTAAAGTTTTTAGGTTAAGCAAGTTTTAATCAATCGTAAAGAAATTGTAAATCTTTTTAAGAGGTAGTATGTTTAATTGATTTATGGACACTTACTGTAACGATAAAATACTAATTACTTATTAAAACTTGCTAAATAAAAGAAAACTACTTAAAGGCAGCTTAACTTTTAAATAGTTTCTGGTGCTGATCTATGGCGAATGGGGAATACTGAAAACACATAGTGGATTCTAAAAGAAATAAAAAAAGCTGACTCAAAAAGTCATAAACCTTTTGAGTCAGCTTAAATGGAATTATTATTGTAAACCTGACATTTGTGAAGCTGGGATATAACCCATTTCAACTAACTTGTCAGCAAACTCGTCGCCACTAATGAATTCAATATATTCTTTTACTGGAGATTTTGCATCACCTTTTGTAATCATATACTCATATGAATAGAATGGGTATGCACCAGAAGTAATGTTATCAGTTGAAGATTCTTTTCCATCAATTTTCACAGTTTTTAAAGCATCTTTTTTATCGCCGATTAAATATGAGTTAGCAAGATAAGAGATTGCACCAGGAGTAGAGTTTACAGCTTGTTCAACAGCACCGTTTGAATCTTGAACTGTTCCTACGCCATCATTAATCTTAACATCTTTCATGATTTTCTTTTCAAACGCTGCACGTGTACCAGATGATGCTGGACGATTAATTACATTAATTTTCTCATCTTTACCGCCAACTTCTTTCCAGTTCGCTACTTTACCAGCGAAAATATCTTCAATTTGTTGAAGTGTAAGTGAATCTACACCAACATCTTTATTTGTTACCATTGAATAACCAACACCAGCAACTTTTGCTTCTACTAATGAACTTGCTAAAGTTTTATCTTCTAATTTTTCAGCAGCTGGTACATCTGAGTTACCAATTTGAATTGCTCCAGTAGATACTTGGTTTACACCAGTACCACTACCGCCACCTTGAACTGTAATTGAAACTTGTGGGAACTTTGCCATAAATTCAGTTGCCGCTTCGTCAGCTAGTGGTTGTAATGCCGTTGATCCTGCAGCACCAATTGTTCCTGTTAATTCTACTTTTTTATCATCTGTACTAGTCTTGCCAGTTGTTTTTTCATCTTTATTAGAACATCCTGCTAACATACCTGAAATAGCCATTGCTGCAAATGTTAATTTTAATCCACGTTTCATTATTGTTTGTCCTCCTAAGGAAAATTATTATTTTCTACATCTCTAACTATAAAAAAGAATAATTAACCTAGTTTTAAACGATTGTAAATAATTCGTAAAGTTGTTTTAGAAAAACAAATTTAGGATCAAAATAAGACTCTCTAATCTTATTAGAGAGCCATGAGAACCAATCTATTTTGTTACGATTATTGAAAAACATACCACTTATCACTACTAGCTTTTAAATAAAACCTTATTTATTCACTTTTTCAAGACACAGTTTTAATACAGCATTAAGCAAAACATTCGCTCCTTTTGCACAATCCTCAAATGAAGTTAACTCATCTTCACGATGACTATATCCATTTACACTTGGGACAAAAATCATAGTTGTTGGGATATAAGAAGCAATGAATTGAGCATCATGCCCGGCACCGCTATACATTCGATTTTCTTTATACCCAAGCTCTTTGCAAGCATATTCCACAGCATTTACGACTTCTTCATTAAAGTCTACTGTGTCTCGATCCCATAGACGTGTTGTTTTTATTGGACAACCGCTTATACTTCCTGGTAACTCTTCCACCATTCGAGTTACTTCTGCAATAACACTCGGATCCTTATGTCTCGCCTCTAAAGTAAAGATTACTTCTGAAGGAATGACTGTATGGATATTTGGATAAGCATTCATCCGACCAATTGTGTAAACAAGTTCCGAATCTAGTTTCTGTAACTGCTTTTGTAAATCTACAATCAAATTAGCTGCAGTGAACATCGGATCTTTGCGCATGCTGATTGGCGTCGTACCTGCATGGTTGGATTCTCCAAATACAGAAATTTCATAGCATACCATTCCTAGTACGCCTTCTACTACTCCGATTTCTAAGTTTTTTCGTTCCAGTACAGGTCCTTGTTCAATATGTAGTTCGATATAAGCAGTAGCTTCTCTCAATCGATTTGTTTCAGAACCTTTGAAACCACTTATATTCAATGCTTGAGCAAATGATATCCCATTTTTATCTGTTGAAGCACTCATCTTCTCCTTATCAAATTTACCTGATAACACTCCAGAAGACATAAGAGATGGCTCAAATCTTGCCCCTTCTTCATTTGTAAAGTTGACAACTGAAATTGGGTAATCCAATTCGATTTTTTCATCTATTATTGTATAAACAGTTTCTAAAGCTGTGAGTACACCTAGTACGCCGTCGAAACGTCCTCCCTTAATAACTGAGTCCAAATGGGAACCTATTACAATTGGAGGCAAGTTTTGTTTCCCCGGTAAAGTGGCATACATATTCCCCATATCATCATGCTTTACTGTCATTCCTACTTCTTCACATAACGCTTGAAATTTCTTCCTTGCAGCAATATCTTCAGCAGATAGTGCTAGTCTTGTTACTCCGTTGTTTTCCGTTTTACCATATTCACTAAACAACTCTATTAATTTTTGAAGCCGATTAGCATTTGTCCTGATCATATGAAGGCCTCCTTTAATTATTGGGCAATATCCTCAATAACAATTGCTGTTAATTCATTTAGTGAACTAGAAATATTTAAAGTTGTTTCATTAAATAATACGATGGAAACTGCTGTTATAATACTAGGAATTGCACCTTACTTATTCATTCAAAACAAAGACACACATACTTAAATCGTCTGAAACTGATTAATTACCTAATCCCTAACGAAAAAAGGACAATTAACATTATTTATATGAGTCCTTTCTATGACTGACATTAAGTGTCCGTAATTCAGAAAATTTGTATTATTTTGCTATTTTCCATTGATTTGTGTTAATAAAGAGATATAATTATTTTGAAAACAATTTGTGCAAACGTTTGCAATAAGTTGGCATTACCTACATACATATTTTTATTGCATCTTTTGTAAAAACGTTTTCCTAATTTAGAAAGAGAAAGGGGTTTTTTCATGAGGAGAAAACAGAGATCAATATTATCGCTTGTTACTGTATTAGGATTAGTTCTCCAGATGTTTCCGGGATTTTTTACAAATGGAACTGTAAAAGCAGCAGAAACGACAACTAGACAAGTTGTACTTGTAGGAAGCCTTCAAAAATTGTTAGGAAATTCAGGTGATTGGGACCCATCCTCGCACCAAACTGAAATGGTGTATAAAGGTAATGGGCTCTATACATTTACTGGCACTTTACCGGCTGGTGAATATGAGTACAAAATCGCCATTGGTGGAAACTGGTCAGAAAATTACGGTGAAGGCGGAAATCCTGGTGGCAACAACATTAAACTAATACTATCCGAACAAAAGGATGTCACTTTCTACTATAATGATAACACTCATTCAATTACTGATAGCACTCATTACACCTCTATAGCAGGGGAAAGACAACCACGTCTCGTTGGAACGATCCAGCCTGCTATTAATGCAGGGCCAGCTTGGAGCCCAGCAGACTCAACAGCCTTATTAACAGATGATAATTTCAAAAATATCTATTCATTTACTACAAAAGTGCCAAGTGGTACTTACGAATACAAGATTGTACTAGGAAAAGATTGGAGCGAGTCCTACCCTACTTCCAATCTGAAGTTAACTGTACTCTCTGAATCTACTATTACATTTTTCTTTAATAACCAAACAAAAGAAGTTTATACAGATTATAAACCAACAGGATCTGATGGCTTAATTGATCAGAATGCACTCTATCATGATTCATGGGACCAAGTATACAAAAAGCCATTTGGGGCCGTTTCAGAAAAGACACCTGTCACTTTCCGAATATCGGCTAAAAAAGGAGATTTAACAAGCGCGAGCCTTTATGTAAAAAACTATAATTCAGGTACAACAAAGGTCCTGGCTATGAAGAATGTAGGCTGGTCAAATACAAATGGCAAAGGTGACCTTGAGTACTGGGAAGCTACGTTTACACCAACAGACAAAGGGATTCATGGGTATAAGTTCATTGTCAGAGATCAAGATACAACAGCTGAATATGGCGAAGACACACAAGAAGGTCATACTGGAAAAGCAGTAGATAAAAATGCTGGCCTTTTCCAACTGACAGTATATGACCCTAGTTATCAAACGCCAGATTGGATGAAAGAAGCAGTAGTCTATCAAATCTTCCCCGATCGCTTTTTTAACGGAAACAAGAGCAATGACAATGTGAAGGATAAAATTGGTGCTCGTGGTAATCAGCCAATCGAACATCCCGCTTCTTGGTCAAGCTTACCTGATAATCCTTATGAACAAGGAACTGGATCATATACTGGAGACGGAGAGTTTAGTAATGATTTTTATGGAGGAGACATTGCTGGAATCAAGTCTAAGCTTGATTATCTTCAATCACTAGGAGTCAATACACTCTATTTAAATCCGATTGCTCTTGCACCATCTAACCATAAATATGATGCAACAGATTACAAATTAGTTGACCCGATGTTTGGCTCAGAAAAAGAATTTAAGGATTTCACAAAGGAATTAGCAAAACGTAATATGCATTTAATTTTGGACGGTGTTTTTAACCACGTCTCAGACGATTCAATCTATTTTGACCGTTATAACAAATATAAAACAGTTGGTGCATATGAGTATTGGTCTCGTATTTATGATTTGATGAATAATGAAAAACTGTCCGAGGCTACTGCCAAAGAGAAAGCGAAAAAGCAATTTATCTCCGAAGGCCAATCTTTTAGCCCGTACGGTTTTGAAAACTGGTTCCATATTGAAAATGTTAAAGTGCCAAATGAAAAAGTCAAAGGTGTTTCAACTGGAGAACATTATAAATATGAAGGTTGGTGGGGCTATGACAGTCTCCCAGTATTTGAATCAAAAGAAGGTTCAAAGGTTGATCACCCTAGTGAACTTAACAACACTGCATTTGCTAACTATATAATGTATGATAAAGACTCTGTAAGCAAATCATGGATTGATCAAGGTTCTTCCGGTTGGCGTTTAGATGTAGCGAATGAAGTAGACAGCTCATTTTGGCAGGAATTTCGAAAAGAAATTAAATCCAAGACGATGACAGGCGCAGGACAAACTCTCCAAAAAGATGAAAAACCACTTATTTTGGGAGAGATTTGGGATGATGCTTCCAAATACTTTTTAGGAGATCAATATGACTCAGTAATGAATTATCGTTTCCGAGGTGCCGTACTAGATTATTTAAAGAATGGTAATGCAGAAAATGCACAAAACTCACTCCTTGCTGTTCAAGAGGATTATCCAAAGGAAGCTTTTTATGCTCTCATGAATCTAATGGGATCTCATGATACTGCACGAGCTATTTTCCTGCTAGGTAACGGAACAGATACTTATAACAGAGCTGAACAAGATCCAAACTATAATTACAATGAAGGTGTGAAACGATTAAAGCTAGCCTCTATCCTTCAAATGGGTTATCCTGGTGCACCTACCATTTATTATGGAGATGAAGCAGGTCAAACAGGTTCAAAAGATCCAGATGATCGCCGTACGTATCCATGGGGAAATGAAAACCAAGATTTGATTAAACATTATCAAAATATTGGTCAAGTTCGTAATAAAAATTCCGATCTATTTAGTCATGGTGATCTTCACCATATTTATGCTAAAGACGATGTATTAGCTTACGTTCGTACTAAAGGCACAAAATCAGCCCTCATCATTATCAACAGAGGGAAAACTGCACAAACTGTTGAAGTTGACACAAAAAAACTGATTGCAAACGGAATTCGTCTAGAAGACCAATTAGATAAAAAATACGCTGCTACAGTGAAGGATGGCAAGTTAACATTGACCATACCTGCTGAATCAGGAAGAATGCTACTTTCTATTAATGACGTGAAAAATCCACAGTCAGTTAAAAATGTAATTGGTACTGTAGGCTCTAAACAAATTACTTTAAGTTGGACAGGAACTAGCACAAAATTCAACGTCTATCAATCAACTGTTGCTGGCGGATTATGGACAAAAGTAAAAGAAACTAAAGACACTAATGTAACCATTTCAGAATTAAATAATGGTCGCAACTACTATTTTTCTGTAACTGCTGTAGATTCAAATGGGAACGAATCTGAACCTGCAGTCTCTGTTGGTCTCGTGCCTCATTACGATGTTAGCAAAGCTAGCGTTTCAAACACGACACCCTTAGCCAATCAGGAGCTAAATTTAGCGCTTGATTCTAATGTTAAAGCAACTTTTTACTTGCCGGGTGCAACAGAAACAGGTCCAGCTGAAGGAATTATGGCCGAGCTTCAAGTTAGAATGAAAGGTCAAACTGCTTGGGAATCATACAAAGCTCTATATAATGGTCAATCTCAGGAAAATCAAGCTAATGAGTTCCAAGGTAGCTTCACACCATTAGAGGCCGGCATATATGAATACCGAATGGCCTTTACACCTGATTTAGGAAATACATGGTTATACTCTGAAACAAAAGAAGTGAATTATACACGTAGCACTATAGATACTACTCCGCCTGCTAGTAAGGTTTCCTTGGAGACACCAATTCAAGAATCTGGTCAGGTTAACTTGAACTGGAAACTAACGCAGCCAGATCAGCCATATAAATCTGTCATTTATCGTGACGGTCATATACTTACTTCAGTAAACGGGGACACTAATACCTTCCGTGATTATCAGGTCTCAAACGGTACAACATATAACTACCAAATCCGCGTCTTTGATCAAGCTGGGAACTATGTGGACTCAAATACTGTAAATGTCACACCAGATATTGTCATGGTACAAGTCACCTTTAAGGTGCATGCACCAGATGACACTCCATTGTCAGCACAAATGAATATACCTAACAGCTTAAATGGTTGGAATACAGGTGCATGGTCAATGAGCCGAAATGGTGCAGTTACACCAGATTATGAATATACAGTTGAGCTTGAAGAAGGAACTGAAATTACTTATAAATATACGAGGGACAACACATGGGATCATGAAGGATTAGCAGACCACACACCAACTGATCCATCAGATGATGATATCAGCTACTATGGTTATGGTGCGACTGGAACTGATATGAAAATAGTTGTTTCAAATCAAGGTGGCAACAAAATGACTGTCCAAGATACAATTTTACGTTGGATTGATAAGCCACTTGTAGTAAGCCAAATTGATGTGAATGGTTCAACCTTAACTGTCAAAGGGAATTCTATTAAAGGAGCTAACCTCACTATCAACGGAGAAAACGTAACTGTCGATAATGAGATGAATTTCACTCAAACTTTTAAACTAAACGAAGGTCAAACACAAGTACCAGTACACATTGAACCAACTGATACAACCAAATCCACGATTTTTAAAGGTGACGGTGGTTCGATCAACAAAAACACAAAAAACTATGTGATAGATGTTATTAATAAAACGATTAGTGAGACTAAATAAATAGAATTAAGAAAGGTCTACCGTGTTTGGTCTTATCCCTGTCAAGTA